>CAMDCA010000042.1 GCA_945889645.1 Rhizobium sp. Q54 | reverse complement strand
CCCTTCCTTGCGGCAGAGTTCGGCAATGCTGTCCTCGCCGCGAAGGCCGTCCAACACGATCCTAATCTTGTCTTCTGCGGAAAAGTGGCGGCGCGTCGCGCGCCGGATATCCTTCGCTACCCGTTCACCGGGCGTCGTCTTATGGGGCATGGGTTTTGGTCTCATCTTCGTTCCTACGTCACTGCGATGAGACCAAAACCCTCCGCTAGCGGGAACCCTCAATCTGTCTCATTGGCGCTGACGGCGGACAGGCCGGCATTTGGCCCTGCGCTCCTTAGCGTCGGCACCGAACTTCCCCAGATCGTGCAGACCCTTCTGCGCACCGATGAAAAGGCGCGCGCGCTTTGGGAGGGTCGAGGCAAGACAGAGGGCGACCAGAGCGGTTTCACCTACGACTTCAGCTTCGCGCGCAAACTTCTGGCGTCCGGCGTCACCGATCTTTCAGACGTTGCGACCGCGCTGGCCCTGCGACCGACGGGCGCCTTTGCCTCCAATGGACGCAGCGAGCTCTACCTCAGGCGGACAATTGCCCGCGTATTGATGAGCTAGCAATGCCGATCACTTCGACAAGTTCAGACACTTCAGAGCGCGGAAGCTTCCTGCGCTCGCGCTCGTCGCTCCCTTGCCTCAAGTGTCTGCGACGAGAGCGCAATTGCGCCGGTGCTCGCGCTGGCTCGCACGATCGCAAATGCGCTTCTCAGTTAAGTCGCCAGCGCTTTCGAATCATAGGTTGAAATTCTTCGTCCGCTGCAATCATGGATTCTCCCGCACTGCCGAAACTACTCACCGCAGAAGAGGTCGCGCAGATTCTGCGATGCCATCCTGCAACGGTCGACAGAGAACGTCGCCGCGGAAAGCTGCGAGGGATTCGGGTCGGGCGAAAGGTGTTGTATCGTGAAGATCAGATCGCAACGTACATCGGCGCAGAACAATGGGTAGGCAGCGCAGACGTGAAAGCAGCTGGCTCGCAAAGCGCGACGGAAAGCCATGCTGGTACATCTTCTGGTACGACGAGCGCACTCGCCAGACGCGGCGCAGAAGCTCTGGGCAGGCAGACTATCGCGAGGCTGAAGTCGAGCTTGCAAAATGGCGGCTCACCAAAGAGCAGCCAAAGCACGCGGAGCCCGAAGACGTAAGGGTCGCGGTCGTCCTCTCAGACTATCTCGACAAACACGCGAGCAAGCTTCCGAGTGCTGTGCAGGCCCTCGCCGCTGCGACGCATCTGCTGGATCACTTCGGCGGCTGCGCCGTGTCGGAGCTGACCCTCGACAACGTCGAAGCGTACATCGCACTGCGAGAGAAGAAGGGCATCGCCAGCAACGATCAGCCGCGAACTGTCTGTGCTGCGTGCCGCGCTCACCCGCGCCTACAAGCGCCAGGTTCTTCGTTCGGTGCCTTTCATTCCCGAGCCGCGCCACTACGAGCCTCGCGATCGGTGGCTTACCGTCGAGGAAGTGCGCTCGCTCCTCGATGCGTGCACTGCAAAGCACCTGAAGCTCTACATCATCCTCGCGCTGCACACCGCCGCTCGTCCGGCAGCACTGTTCGATCTGCGTTGGTCACAGGTGCATTTCGAGGAACGCATCATCGACCTCAACCCCGTCGGAAGAAGGCAGACGACCAAGCGCCGGCCGTCGGTGAGGATGTCCGAAACGCTTTTCGAGGTGCTCACCGAGGCCCGCAAGGTCACCAAGAGCGAGTTCGTGATCTCTTGGGGCAAGAAGGCAATTCGCGACATCGGCCAGTCGTTCAAGTTCGCGTGCGATGAGGCGGGTATCGAGGACGCCACGCCCTACACGCTGCGTCACACGGCCGCGACCTGGATGGCCCAGCGGGGCGTTCCGATGTGGGAGATCGCGGGCCTGATGGGGCACACGTCCACGCGCATGGTCGAGCGCGTCTATGCGAAACACCACCCGGACTACATGCAGAAGGCAACCCGAGCCCTCGATGAGGCACTCGGGCTTCCTGATTTGCGTGCCCTTAGCGTGCCCGCGGCCCCTAAGGGGGGTGACGAGGTGCCTGCTAAGTCTTTGAGAGAGATGGTGGGCGCGCCTGGGATCGAACCAGGGACCCCTACGATGTCAACGTAGTGCTCATACCGCTGAGCTACGCGCCCGGATTTCGCTGATACCGACCCGGCCAGAACGAGGCCGGGTGCGAAATGGCGGCAGAGTTGACCAAGGACCGGCGCCAAAAGCAAGGACAAGGTTGCCGCATCCCGCGCTTCACTCCGGCGCGACCGCGCCGGTCCAAGGGCCTTGGCGCGGGCCGCTTTCAGGCGCCATCTGGCTTGCGTGCGGGCGCGCTTCGCCCGTATGAAGGAGTCGGTATGGCGACCCATTCAAGCGCCGTGTTGCTTTCTTCGGCGCCGTCCACCGGCCAGGCGCCCTTCGACATCGTGGCGCCCGCCGTGCAGACGACGCCGCTGGTGTTCGTGTCGGCCCACTCGGGGGCCAACTACGATCCCGCCTTTGTCGCCGCCTCACGCCTCGACCTGCAGACCTTGCGGCGGTCCGAGGACAGCTTCGTCGACGAACTGTTCGGCGATGCGCCGGCCTATGGCGCGCCGCTGTTGCGCGCGCACTTCCCGCGCGTCTTCCTCGACCCCAACCGCGAGCCATGGGAACTCGACCCGGCGATGTTCGAGGACGCGCTGCCGTCGTTTGTGAATACCTCGTCGCTGCGCGTTGCCGGTGGCCTCGGCACCATCGCGCGCGTGGTAACCGACGGCGCCGAGGTCTATCGCGACAAGCTCAAGTTTTCGGAAGCCGAGCGCCGCATCCGCACACTCTACATTCCGTTCCACGAAGCCATCCAAGACATGCTGGCGGTCACCGTCGAGCGCTTCGGCACCGCACTGCTGATCGACTGCCATTCGATGCCGTCGGTGGGCGGCCCGATGGATCGCGATCCGGGCCACGAGCGCGCCGACATCGTGCTGGGCGATCGCTACGGCACCAGTTGCGCCAAGGCGGTGGTCGACGCAGTCGAAGGAGCGCTGACGCGCGCCGGCTATCGCGTCGCGCGCAACGATCCGTACGCAGGCGGATTCACCACCCGCAACTACGGCCGGCCCGAAGCCGGCATCCACGCACTGCAGATCGAGATCAAGCGTTCGCTGTACATGGACGAGGCGCGCATTGCGCGCGGGCCGGCCATGGGCCGCGTGCGCGATAACATCGCCGCCGTGATCGAGGCCCTCGCCGACCTTGACCACGCCGCGCTCACCTGAGCGCGGTTCACATACTGTCGTCGCGATCACTGTACATGCTGCCGCTGTCGTCGTCGGAATAGGACATCCGATCGGCACGCGGGGTGGCGGAACCGCCACCCATCTCCACAGCTGCGCACGCCGCCAGCGACGCGAGCAGAATCAACGCAACGAACCGTGACATGGGCGCCTCCAGGCTGCGCCCATTAGGGACGCCGCATCGCGCGGCGGCCAATCACGCCCGTTCAACTTCTCGGTGTGCCGCCGGGTTGCGCCCGCGCACTGGCGGCGCGACGCTCCGCCACCTGGGCGGCGAAGCGGCGCATGTTCACCGGCACGCGCTTCGGACCCCAGGTGCCGGGGGCGCCGTCGAACACACCGGGAAGCTTCTCGCCGCAGTTGGTGCAGCAGCCGTCCGCAGTGAGGTTCCAGGTGCCGAGCTTGTACCAGTCGCGCCCGATCAGCTTGGCGCCGCAGCCGCCGCAGTAGGTCGAGCTGCCTTCCTCGTCATGCACGTTGCCGACGAACACTTGGCGCAGGCCCGCACGCTTGGCGATGGCGCGCGCCGTGGTGAGGGTGCTGTGCGGCGTGCGCACCACGTCGGTCATGCGGTAGTCCGGATGGAATGCGCTGAAGTGTAGCGGCACATCCGGCCCGAGGTTCTCCATGAACCATTCCGACAACGCGGTGATCTCGGCCTCGCCGTCGTTGTGGCCGGGGATCAGCAGCGTCGTGACTTCAAGCCAGCATGACGTCTCGTGGTGGACGTACTTCAGCGTGTCGAGCACGGCATCGAGGTGTCCGGTGCAGATGCGCTTGTAGAAGTCCTCGGTGAACGCCTTCAGGTCCACGTTGGCGGCGTCCATCTTGGAATAGAACTCACGCCGCGCGTCCGCGTTGATGTAGCCCGCGGTCACCGCCACCGCCTTGATGCCGGCCTCGTGGCACGCGTCAGCGACATCCACCGCGTATTCCAGGAAGATCGTCGGGTCGTTGTAGGTGAAGGCGACCGAGCGGCAACCGCCCGCCTTGGCGGCGAGGGCGATGAGCTGGGGTGACGCCTGGTCGGCGAGCTTGTCCATGTCGCGCGACTTGGACATGTCCCAGTTCTGGCAGAACTTGCACGACAGGTTGCAGCCGGCGGTGCCGAAGCTCAGCACCGAGGTGCCGGGCAGGAAATGGTTGAGCGGCTTCTTCTCGATCGGATCGATGCAGAACCCCGACGAGCGTCCATAGGTCGTCAGCACCAGATTGCCGTCGGCATTGGCAGCGCGCACGAAGCACAGGCCGCGCTGGCCAGGGTTGAGCTTGCACTCGCGCGGGCATACGTCGCACTGGATGCGGCCGTCGTCGAGCCGATGCCAATAGCGCGCCGGCACGCCCTCGACCGCCGGCTCAGCCGCCGGGGTCCGTGCGACCGACTCAGCCATGCTCGTTGTCCGGCTGGAACCGCATCCGGTATCCTTCCATCGTGACCGCTGCCGCGCTGCGCACCCGCAAACCGTTCGTCGCCGACGCCTTCTATCCGGCCGCCGCGGAAGATCTGCGCGCGGCGCTGGCGACCTATTTGGGTCCGGCCACCGCCGCCGCCCCGAGCGCCCCGATACCAAAGGCAATTATCGCCCCGCACGCGGGGTACGTCTATTCGGGGTCCATCGCCGCCAGCGCCTATGCGCGCATCGCCCCGGCCGCCGACCGTATCCGGCGCGTCGTGCTGCTCGGCCCGTCGCACCGGGTGGCGTTCCGTGGCCTGGCGCTGCCGACGGTGGAGGCGTTCGAGACCGCGCTGGGCCCCATCACCATCGACACAGATGCGTTCGCGCTGGTGACGGGCCTGCCCGGCGTGCAACTGCGCGACGACGCGCACGCCGCCGAGCACAGCCTGGAGGTCCACCTGCCGTTCCTGCAGGCGACGCTACCGTCGTTCAAGCTGGTGCCGATCGTGGTCGGCGACGCGACCCCAACCGAAGTCGCCGCGGTGCTCGACGCGCTATGGGGCGGACCAGAGACGCTGATCGTCATCAGTTCAGACCTGAGCCACTATGAGAACTACGCCACGGCCCAGCGCATGGACGCCGAGACGTCGCGCGCCATCGAGGCGCTGGCGGTCAACGGCATCTCGGACCACGGTGCGTGTGGCCGGCGGCCGATCCGCGGCCTGCTGGAACTGGCGCGCCGGCGCGGCCTGCGCGCCACCGCCATCGACGTGCGCAACTCCGGCGACACCGCTGGCGGCAAGGATCGTGTCGTCGGCTATGGCTCGTATGTATTCGAGGAAGGCGGCACGCCGCTGCCGCCCGATACCACCGAAACGCCGCTCGATTCCGCCACCCGCGCGACGCTGCACAAGCTGGCACGCGATGTCATCCGCAAGGGTGCCGAGGGCGGGCTACAGGCCGAGCCGACCGTGTCGCTCAACAAACCGGCGCCCGTCCTGCAGGCGATCCGCGCGACCTTTGTGACGTTGAACGCCAATGGGCGCCTGCGCGGCTGCATCGGTTCGCTGCAAGCGCGTTTCCCGCTGGTGCAGGACGTGGCGCGCAACGCCTTCCGCAGCGCGTTCGCCGATCCGCGTTTCCCGCGCGTCACGCCGCCCGAGGTGGATGGGCTGGAGACCAAGATCTCACTCCTATCGACGCCGGTGGAACTGCAGTTCGCCTCCGAAGGCGATCTGGTGGCCAAGCTACAGCCGGGAATCGACGGCCTCATCCTGCAGGATGGAACGCACCGCGGCACGTTCCTGCCGCAGGTGTGGGAGCAGATCCCGGCGCCCGCAGACTTCTTCCATCGCCTGAAAAACAAGGCCGGCCTGCCGCCGGATCATTGGTCGCCCACCGTTAGGGTGTGGCGCTACTTCACCGAGACCTTTTGACCGGACGCCTGCGGGCCGGAATTTTGCCCAGTCCGGCCAACCTGTTAGCCCATCACCAAGGCGGCCAGTCGTCTATTCATTCCAAAGCGCTCTGACACATTGTTTCAGATGCGCCTTAACGCATAGTCAGAGACCCTTGACTCAACTCGGAAATACGGTTGACAAGGGTTCCCCGTCATTTCATCGTGACCCGGGGGACTTTGGCGGATTTCCGGGCGATCCGGGGGTCGAGAGCTTGGTCCAGTGGTAATCCCCGGGGGCGGCATGCCGGCGCAGCTAGACGGAACGCAGAACGCACACCCGTCGCATGGTTTTGACGGCATCCTTGGCAGGCGGACCTCCACCACCCGACTCCGGCTAGTTTCCGCGCTCCTCGCCGCCACCGCGCTGGTCGGTGTGCTGGCACTCCCCCTGACTCCGGCGGTTGCCGCGACCGCCACGGTGGCGGCGGCGGCTGCCGCCAACATCGTCACGGTCAAGAAGGGCGGCACGCTCGAAAGCACGCTGGTTGCCGCCGGCGCCGCTCGCGCCGATGCGGCCGAGGCCGCGCGCGCCCTGGCCAAGCACATCGATCCGCGCACGCTGCAGCCCGGACAAGTGGTGGAAGTGCGCTTCACCGAAGGCGGCACGCCGCCCAAGAAGAAGCTGTGGAGCGTGCGCCTGCCGACCGGCGCGACCAAAGGCTTCGTCGCGACCGCATCGTCGTCCAGCTTTGCCGTGCGCGCCTATGATCCGGTGCACCCGATCGACCTCTTGCCCGCCGGCACGCTGCCGCGCATCGAGGGCGGCACGGTTGCCCGTTCCGCGGTGGTCAAGCAGGGCGAGACCTTGATGGACATCGCCGAAGCCCTGGGCGCCAGGCGCGCCGAAGCGGACCGCGCCATCGCCGGCGTCGGCAAACTGTTCAACGTGCGCCGCCTGCAGATCGGCCAAGCCATCACGCTGACCTTTGGCGAAGGCGGCGGCTTGGTTGCCTTTGCCATCGCTCTCGACGGCGGTGTCGAAGTTGCCGCGTACCTGTCGGACGGCGGCGAGTTCGAGCCGCTCAAGTCCACCGCCGAAGAACGACTGCAGATGGCCGCCGAAGCCGAGGCGCTGCGCGCGCAGGAGTTGCGTGCCACCATTGCGCTGCAAGCGCTGCCTGCAACGGGACCCGCGACCCTCGACATCGTCTCCGTCGCCGACACCGTGCGGCGCGGCGACACGCTGCTGGAGGTCGCCATGCGGCTCGGCGCCGACGGCGGCGACGCGCTGACCGCCAGCCAGGCGCTGAGCTCCCTGTTCAACTTGCGCATGCTGCGCGTCGGCCAGGTGGTGACGGCGGTATTCGGCAAGCGCGACACTGGCGAGATGACGCGCCTGTTGGCCTTGTCCGTCACCGTCGATCAGGAAGCGGAAGTCATCGCGGTCCTCGGCGACAACGGCCGCTTCGAACCCATCACCACGACCACCGAAGGCCGCGACCGGCTGATCGCGCAGGCCCAGGCGATCAACGCGCCCGACCCGGTGCCGCTGACCGCCGCCATGGCCGCGCTGTCGACCGACGCCGGCTTGATGATGCTGGCCGAGGATCCGGCGGACCGCGCCGGCCTCGCCCTCATCGGCTTCGACCATCAGGTCAAGACGCTGATCGTCAGCCGCGGCGACACGCTGCTCGACGCCGCCATCGGCCTGGGCGCCAAGTCCTCCGAGGCGGCCGACGCCGCCCGTGCGCTGGCCGAGATCTTCGATCCGCGCTCGCTCAAGATCGGCCAGGTCATCGGCGCCACCTTCGGCCGCGTCGAACGCAACGGCGAGCGCCGCCTGCTGGCACTGACGGTCGCTCTCAAGTCCGATCTTGAGGTTGCCGCGTTCCTGTCGGAAGCGGGCGATTTCTCGTCGCGCCAGATTTCGCGCGAGGAGCACGAACAGCTGCTGGCGGCGCTGGAGACGCGCGCGCCTACGACTGTGCCTGCACCCGCGACGCCAGCCACTCCGGCACCGGTCGCGACGGCGACAGCCGCTGCAGCGGTCACGCCTGCTCCTGCACCGACACGCGCACCGCCCGCGCCGGCGCCGGCCCAAGCCGCGCTGAAGTTCGATTGGATCGCCACCATCGATCGCACGGTGACCGTGCGGCCGGGCGATACCCTGATGGAAGCGGTACTGAGCGCCGGCGCCACGCCGCAGGACGCGCACGAAGCCATCGCTGCGCTGACCAAGATTTTCAATCCGCGCCAGTTGCAGGCCGGCCAATCGATTCAGCTGACGTTCGGCAATGAGGACACCGGCGGCTGGAACCGCCGCCTGCTCGCCGTCAACGTGAAGATCGACGTCGAGCGCGAGGTCGCGGCGACGCGCGCGCGCACCGGCGACTTCTCGCCGCAGCAGATCATCAAGGAACTTGGCGTGCGCAGCCTGCGCGCCGCCGGCCTGATCGACGAAAGCCTGTACGTCGCGGCCGAGCGCGCCGGCATTCCGGCCAACACCATCATGGAGCTGATCCGGATTTTCAGCTGGGACGTCGACTTCCAGCGCGACATCCGATCCGGCGATCAGTTCGAAGTGTACTTCGAGGAGTACGTCGATGCCGCCGGCAAGCGCGTGAAGGACGGCAACGTTCTATATGCCGCGCTGAACCTGTCGGGCACCGAGGTGCGCCTGTACCGCCACGAGGGCGCTGACGGCATCATCGACTACTACAACGACAAGGGCGCTTCGGTGCGCAAGGCACTGCTGCGCACGCCGATCGACGGCGCGCGCCTGTCATCGACCTTCGGCATGCGCTCGCATCCGATCCTCGGCTACTCGCGCATGCACCAGGGCATCGACTTCGCCGCCCCGACGGGCACACCGATCAAGGCCGCCGGCGACGGCGTCATCGAGATGGCCGGCCCGAACTCCGGCTACGGCAACTACGTCCTGATCCGCCACAACTCCGAGTACAAGACCGGCTACGGCCACATGTCGAAGTTTGCCCAGGGCATCGTCCCCGGCACGCGCGTGCGCCAGGGCCAGACCATCGGCTACGTCGGCTCGACCGGCCTCGCTACCGGCCCGCACCTGCACTACGAAATTATGCAGCGGGGCAAGCAGGTGAATCCGGTCAGCGTGAAGATGCCGGTCGGCAAGACGCTGGAGGGCCGCGAGCTGACTCAGTTCCAGGCCACCCGGAAGGCGACCGACACGGCCCGCCTAGCGACCCCCGAAGTCACCAACGTCGCGGCGCGCTAGACGTCCTTGTGAACCGGCGCCGGCTCGTCGCCGGCGTGGGCGCCGAGGGATTCCGACAGCCGCCGTGTGATCTCGACCATCGGGCGCGGCGTGCCGCGTTGCACGCCGTAGACCCAATCGGGAAAGTCGAGCGGCGCCTGGAGCGCCCAAATGGCGTCGTGCTCCTCGGGCGGCGGGATGTGGGCGGGGTCGCCCACTGCTACCCAACCGATCGGCACCATCGACCCGGCATCGAGACGCGTACGCAGGTGCACCGTACCGCGCACGCGCACCTCGGAGCCGCGGCCGATGCTCGCGCCGTGAAATACTGTGACGCCGGTGGCGAGAAACACCTGATCGGCAATGATGGCGCCGACGACATGCGCGCCCGGCCCCACCAGGCAGTTGTCGCCGATGATGCAGGCGTGCCGCGCCGTGGCGCGGATCACAGCGTTCTCGAACACAATGGTGTTGCGGCCGAGGCGGATCGAGCCGCCGGCCTCCCCGATAAGGCGGGCGCCATGCAGGACGCGGCTGCCCGGTCCGATGACGACGTCACCGCATACGGTGGCGTCCGGTGCCACCCAGGCGGTCGGATCAACCTGCGGCGCCTTACCGGCGTGGGCGAGCAGCACGGGCGCTTCGCCCTATTGCGCCTGCGCCTTCAGCCGGGTCCGGCGGCGGCGCGCCGCCATGTTGAGGCCTTCGACGCCGGCCGAAAACGCCATCGCAGTGTAGATGTAGCCCTTTGGCACGTGGTGGCCGAAGCCGTCGGCGATCAGCGTCATGCCGATGAGCAGCAGGAAGCCGAGCGCCAGCATCACCACGGTGGGGTTCTGGTTGACGAACTTCGCCAGCGCGTCGGCGGCGACCAACATTGCTCCGACCGCGATCACCACCGCGATCACCATGATCGTTAAGTGGGTCGTCATGCCGACCGCGGTCAGGATGCTGTCGATCGAGAACACCATGTCGAGCAGCAGAATCTGAACGATCGCCGCACCGAAGCTCATCGTTGGCTTGCGGTCGTCGAACATGTCCGGCGTCGGCTCGGGATCGACACTGTGATGGATCTCTTTGGTCGCCTTCCACACCAGGAACAGACCGCCGCCGATCAGGATCAGGTCGCGCCAGGAGAAATCGAAACCGAACAAGCTGAAGACCGTCTCGTTCAATCCCACCAGCCACGCCACGGTGCCGAGCAAGGCGAGCCGCATCACCAGGGCCAGACCGATGCCGAGCCGGCGTCCGCGGGCCTGCTGGTGGGCGGGCAGCTTGTTGGTGACGATGGCGACGAACACTAGGTTGTCGACCGCCAGCACCAACTCCATTGCCACCAAGGTGACCAACGCTAGCCAGGCAGCCGGATCGGTGGCGAGTGCGACGAGATTGTCCATGAGTTGCTCCGCAGCCCGCCCGTCCCGCCCTCACCCGATCGGGCGAGGGACGCCCGCGCCCTGGCGGGAGAGCGCGGTCGTTGATGTGAAAACGTTAGGTGCTACGCGGCTTCGGACTGCACTTCGCGGCCGTTGATGACGATGCCGCGTTCGCTTGCCGTGACCCGCACGGTGTCGCCGTCGGCGATCTTGCCCTCTAGCAAAAGCTTCGCAAGCGGATTCTGAATCTGCTGTTGAATGACGCGCTTCAACGGGCGGGCACCGTACACCGGGTCGTAACCGGCATTGGCCAACCAGTTCTTGGCCTTCTGGTCGACGTCGACGGTCATCTTGCGGTCGGCGAGCAGCTTTTGCAGGCGGCCGAGTTGGATATCGACGATGCCGGTCATATCGGCGCGGCTCAGGCGGTGGAACAGCAGGATCTCGTCGATGCGGTTCAGGAACTCCGGCCGGAACGCGCTACGCACGATGTCCATCACCGCGCCGCGGACGGCGGCGGAGTCCTGTCCTTCGGGCTGGTTGGCCAGCACGTCGGCACCGAGGTTCGACGTCAGGATGATGAGCGTGTTGCGGAAGTCCACCGTCCGGCCCTGGCCGTCGGTCAGGCGGCCGTCGTCCAGCACCTGCAGCAGGATGTTGAAGGTGTCGGAATGCGCCTTCTCGATCTCGTCGAACAAGATGACCTGGTAGGGGCGGCGCCGCACCGCCTCGGTGAGCGCCCCGCCCTCCTCGTAGCCGACGTAGCCTGGCGGGGCACCGATCAGCCGCGCGACCGAGTGTTTCTCCATGTACTCGGACATGTCGATGCGCAGCAGGGCGTGTTCGTCATCGAACAGAAACCCGGCCAGCGCCTTGGTCAGCTCGGTCTTGCCGACGCCCGTCGGACCAAGGAACAGGAACGAGCCCATCGGGCGATTCGGATCCTGCAGGCCGGCGCGGGCACGGCGCACGGCTTCGGACACGGAGCGTACGGCTTCGCGCTGGCCGATGACGCGGCGGCCAAGTTCGTCCTCCATGCGCAGCAGCTTCTCGCGCTCGCCGGTCAGCATGCGGTCGACCGGAATGCCGGTCCAGCGCGACACGATCGAGGCGACGTCCTGGTCGGTGACGGCTTCGACCAGCGCGTCCTCGCCACGCTGCCCTTCGGCCGCGGCGAGCTTGCGCTCAAAGTCCGGAATCACGCCGTAGGCGAGCTCACCGGCGTGGCCGAGATTGCCGGCGCGCTGCGCGGCCTGCAATTCGTTGCGGGCCTGCTCCAGTTGTTCCTTGATGCGCTGCGACTTGGCGAGCTCGCTCTTCTGCGCCTGCCAGCGTGCGGTGCGCTCGGCCGACTTGGCCTCCAGGTCTTGCAGTTCCTTGGTGATCTTCTCCAGGCGCGCACGCGACGCGGCATCACCCTCCTTCTTGAGGGCCTCGCGCTCGATCTTCATCTGCAGGATGCGGCGGTCGAGTTCGTCGATCTCCTCCGGCTTGGAGTCGAGGATCATGCGCAGGCGCGCTGCCGCCTCGTCGATCAGGTCGATGGCCTTGTCGGGCAGGAAGCGGTCGGTGATGTAGCGGTTCGACAGGGTCGCGGCCGACACGATGGCGCTGTCGGTGACGCGCACGCCGTGGTGCAGCTCGTACTTTTCCTTCAGGCCGCGCAGGATCGAGACGGTGTCCTCCACCGTCGGCTCGGAGACAAACACCGCCTGAAAGCGCCGCGCCAGCGCCGCGTCCTTCTCGATGTGCTTGCGGTACTCGTCGAGCGTCGTGGCGCCGACGCAGTGCAACTCGCCGCGCGCGAGCGCCGGCTTGAGCAGGTTGGAGGCGTCCATGGCGCCTTCGGCCTTGCCGGCGCCGACCAGCGTGTGCAGCTCGTCGATGAACAGAATGACTTCGCCGGCCGCGGCCTCGATCTCCTTGAGCAGCGCCTTGAGGCGCTCCTCGAACTCGCCGCGGTACTTGGCGCCGGCCACCAGCGAGCCGAGGTCGAGCGACATCAGCCTCTTGTTGCGGAGCTGTTCGGGCACGTCGCCGTTGACGATGCGCTGGGCGAGGCCTTCGACGATCGCCGTCTTGCCGACGCCAGGCTCACCGATCAGCACCGGGTTATTCTTGGTGCGACGCGACAGCACCTGCATGGTGCGGCGGATTTCCTCGTCGCGGCCGATGACTGGATCGAGCTTGCCGTCTTTGGCCGCTTGGGTGAGGTCGCGCGCGTATTTCTTTAGCGCGTCATAGCCGTCTTCGGCGGATGCCGAGTCGGCGGTGCGTCCCTTGCGCAGGTCGGCGATGGCGGTTCCCAAGCGCTCGGGCTTTACTCCGGCGTCCTTCAGGATCTGCACCGCCTTGGAGCCGGGCGCCATGGCAAGCGCGAGCAGCAAGGTTTCGGCGGTGACGAACGAGTCGCCGCCCTTCTCCGCCGTCTTTTCGGCGAGGTCGAACACCCGCGCCGTTTCGGGCGCCAGGTACACCTGTCCGGCACCGGAGCCTTCGACCTTGGGGAGCGCGGCGAGGGCTTCCTCGGTCTTGCCCTTGGCTTGGTCCGGGCGGCCGCCAGCCGAACGAATCAGATTGGCGGCGAGACCTTCCTCGTCGTCGAGCAGCACCTTGAGAAGGTGTTCCGGCGTGAACCGTTGATGCCCGGAACGCAGGGCGAGGCCCTGGGCGTTCTCGAGAAACGCGCGCGAGCGGGCGGTGTACTTCTCAGCTTGCATACGATGGGCTCCGGACCGGGTCGTGGCCGCGCCTCAACGGCGCTGGCAGCAGCGTTGGCGCCCAACAATTGGCAGCGCCGACACTCCTGGGCCGCATCGCGAACTCCGCGGCACGGCTAGGCCAATCGAATATTGGCTTCGGCCCGGCGCCGCACAAGTCCATCGAAGTCCGACTTTGGCTCCGATTCAGGCCCCAACTTTGGCCTAGGGCGGTCCCATTCCGGGGCCGCGCCATCGCTTGTGCCGGATTAGTTGACCGGACCCAGATCGGCGCCTTCTTCGTCGGCGTCGGAGTAGCCACCCTGCTGATCACCGGACCTATTGCCGCCGGCCATCGCGGGCTGCTGCTGGTTGTTGTTCTGGCCGTCCTGCGGCTGGCCGTCCTGTCCGGGGGGCCGCATCTGGCCCTGGCCATTGCCCTGGCCGTTGCGCTTCCAACCGGCCGCGCTCAGCACGCGGTAGTAGTGCTCGGCGTATTGCAGGAAGCCTTCAGCCGCCACCCGATCGCCCGCCGACTGGGCTTCGCGAGCGAGGCCGGTGTAGCGCTCGTACAGTTGGCTGGCGTTGCCGCGAACCTTGTTGCCGTCCGGCGTGTTGGATTCGAGCGACCGATTCATCATCGGTGGTTTGCCACCGCCGCCACCGCGGTTGTTGTTAGGCCTGCCATTGCGGGACCGCTTGGGGTTGTTCCCGCGTCTCATGTTGTCCATGTGCGCTTTGTCACCACCCAGAACGATGTCGTTGGGATGAAAGAATGAGGATTGTTGGTGTCAGGGCACTCCCCCAGCACCCGTGCCGAACTACGTTCAATTTAGACTTCCGCCTTCATGGCGAGACGCCATCTCGGGTTCGGTACCAAGATGTCGGAGGGAAAGCAGCAACGGCAGGAGAGTCCTGAACGGCCGCGATTTCCAATATCTGAGCCTAGCCCCATGCTTGGTGGTTTCCAAGCGTTTTTCTTCCATATGGTGGGGTTTTGGGCTGGTTTCAGGCCCTTCGGCGGGCCGGATTGGCGCGTCCGATCACGACGCGCGACACCCCGCCAAGATCGGCGCGCGGAGGCTCCGGATCAAGACCGTGGGCACGGAACAGACGCACTACCTCGTCAGCTTGACCGTCACCGATTTCGACCGCCGCGACACCGTTGGGCACGAGCAGATCGGGCAGCAGCGGAACCAGCGCGCGATACGCATCGAGTCCATCCGCTCCACCGTCGAGGGCACGGCGCGGGTCGAACTGCGCCACCTCGGGTGCCAAACCATCGATGTCAGCCGAGGGGATGTACGGCGGATTCGACACGACAAGGTCGAAGCGGCCAACACCCGCCGCGGTCCAGTCGCCGACAAGAAACGTGGTGCGCGGTGCCAACGCCAGCCGCTCGGCGTTCGCCGACGCCGTGGCGATGGCTTCCGGCGCGATATCGACGCCGACCCCGACGGCCTCGGGAAACTCGCCCAGCAGGGCCGCGAGGATGCAGCCGGAACCCGTCCCGAGATCCAGGATGCGGGACGGTGCCGGGTGCCCGTGGAATGCGTCGAGCACCCCTTCGATCAGGGTCTCGGTGTCCGGCCGCGGATCGAGAGTGGCGGCGGAGAGGAGGAACTCCAGGCCCCAGAATTCGCGTACGCCGCGAATGCGGGCGATCGGCTCGCGTGCGGCGCGGCGATCCACGATCGCGTTGAACCGCGCCCAGGCGGACGGATCGACGATGTGGTCCGGATCGAGCAGCAGCGGATGCGCCGCACCCACGGCCAGCGACAGCAGCAGCCGGGCATCGCGCCGCGGCGACCCCACGCCCGCCGCGCGTAGGCGCTTGGTGGCGTCGCAGACGGCGTCCGCGACGTTGACTTGTCCGTCATCGCGCGGCGCGCAGCGCCGTGGCGATCCAGTCTGGATTGCCGCGCTCGCTTCGGTCGGTCGCAACGACGGGTCAGGGTTCACGCCGCCTTGCCTTCCAGGTCCGCCAGCCGTTCGGCTTGGTCGTTGGTGACAAGTGCCTCGACGAGCTGATCGAGGGCCTCGCCCGCCATCACCTTTTCGATCTGATGAATCGTCAGGTTGATGCGGTGATCGGTGACGCGCCCCTGCGGGAAGTTGTAAGTGCGGATGCGCTCGGAGCGGTCGCCGCTGCCGACCTGACCCTTGCGGGTGGCGGCGCGCGCAGCGTCCTGCTCGGCGCGCTTCTTCTCGTAGAGGCGCGACAGCAGGATCTTCATCGCCTTGGCACGGTTCTTATGCTGCGACTTCTCGTCCTGCTGCTGCACGACGGTACCGGTCGGCAGATGGGTGATGCGCACCGCCGAGTCGGTCGTGTTCACCGACTGGCCGCCAGGGCCGGAGGACCGGAACACATCGATGCGCAAATCCTTGTCGTGGACCTGCACATCGACTTCCTGGGCTTCGGGCAGCACCGCGACCGTCGCGGCCGACGTGTGGATGCGGCCTTGCGACTCGGTCGCCGGCACACGCTGCACGCGGTGCACGCCGGACTCGAACTTCATGCGCGCGAACACGCCGGGGCCCGAGATCATCGCCTGGGCCTCCTTGATGCCGCCGCCGTCCTTTTCTTCGTAGGACATCGACTCGAACTTCCAGCCGTGTAGCTGGGCGTAGCGCTGGTACATGCGGAACAGGTCGGCGGCGAACAGGCCGGCCTCGTCGCCACCGGTGCCGGCGCGAACTTCGAGGATGGCGTTGCGCTCGTCCGCTTCGTCCTTGGGCAGCAACTGCAGCGTGACCTTTTTCTCCAACTCTTCCTGCAGGGTGCGGCCGGCGTAGAGCTCCTGCTCGGCGAGCGCCCTCATCTCGGCGTCAAGCGACGCGTCGGCCATCATCTCGGCCGCTCCGGCGACATCGGCGCGCGTCTTGCGCAGGGTGTCGATCGCCTGCACAAGCGGCCCTAGCTCGGCGTACTCCTTGCTCGCCTTGACGAACTCAGGTCCGCGGCCGCCGCCACTGGAAAGCTGCAGTTCGAGGGCGCGGTAACGCGCCACCACTGCCTCCAGCTTGTCGTCGGGTACGACGGCCATGGGTCAGCCCGCTCCGTTCTCGCGCACCAGCACGGTGGCGAGCTCATCGAGGGCGATCTCGCGCTGGGCGCCGCTGGCCAGGTCGCGCACCATTGCGACACCCTTGGCCAATTCGTCGTCGCCCAACAGCACCGCCGCGCGGGCGCCGATCTTGTCTGCTCGCTTCATGCGCTTGGAGATATTGCCCGACGCCGCGAGGTCCACCGCCAGGCCCTGCTGACGCAACGTGTGGGCCAGAACCAGCGCGCGGGCTTCGCCGGCGTCGCCGATCGGCACCAGGGAAATCGTGCGGCGCGGCGCGGCGAGGTCGCCCATCAGCATGGCGAGGCGCTCGATGCCGCCGGCCCAGCCGATGCCCGGCGTCGGCGGGCCGCCCATCGCCCCAACCAGCCCGTCGTAGCGGCCGCCCGACATCACGGCGCCCTGGGATCCGAGGGCCGTGGTGACGAACTCGAATGCCGTGTGGGTGTAGTAGTCGAGGCCGCGCACCAGGCGCTGGTTGACGACGTACTCGATGCCAAGTGCGTCCAGGCCGCGGCGAACGCCGGCGAAGAACGTGGCGGAGTGTTCGTTGAGTGAGTCGGCGAGCATCGGCGCGCCGGCAACGATCTTGCGGTCGCCCTCGTCCTTCGAGTCGAGAATGCGCAGCGGATTGCGATCCAACCGCGCGCGGCTGTCCTCGGACAGGTTCTCCGCACGCGCGGCGAAATACTCGACCAGGCGGGCGCGATACGCGGCGCGACTCTCGCTGTCGCCAAGCGAGTTGATTTGCAGCGTCGTGTCTTTGCGCACGCCGAGCGCCTGCAGAATGTCGTGACCCATCGCGAGCGCCTCGACGTCCGCCTGGAACTCAGGAATGCCGAGGCACTCCATGTTGATCTGGTGGAACTGGCGCATGCGTCCCTTCTGCGGGCGCTCATAGCGGAACAGCGGACCGGTGGAGAAGAACCGCACCGGCAGCTGCTGCGACAGGCCTTCGGAGATGAAGGAGCGCACCACGCCCGCGGTGAACTCCGGCCGCAGGGTGACGCTTTCGCCGCCGCGGTCGGTGAACGTGTACATCTCCTTGGTGACCACGTCGGAGGTGTCGCCCAGGGTGCGCTTGAACACCTCGGTGAACTCGAACACCGGCGTGGACATCTCGGCAAAGCCGTAGCGCTGGCCGACCTCGCGCGCGACGTCGACAACGCGCTGGTGACGGCGCGCTTCCTCAGGCAACAGGTCGTGGGTGCCCCGTACGGGCTGCAGCTTCGCCATGCGATGCGGAGGCGCTAGTGCGCCGCGGAGGCCCGGAGCGGGCGTCCAAAGGTCAGGCTGGCGGCGGCTGCGGCGAAGGCCATGACCTCTTCATACCCCGGTTGCCGGGGCCTGCGCCACCAGGGCTCGCGCCTAGGGGTAGACCTCAAGGTAGAAGACCGTTGTCGCCGGCCCGCCGGCGGGCCCGTGCACCTCGACCGGGAAGCGGCCGGCGATGTCGGCGATGAACAGCATGGAGACCGGCGAGCCTGGCCCAAGGTCCGCCTCGATGTCGTAGCCGTGCAGGTGCAGGGAGCTGTCGGCGTCGGCCTTCCAGCGCAGCTGGACCAGTTCGCCGACCCTGACCCGCTCGGTGTTGGTGCCCGTGCCCAGCCGGGTTCCGGACAGGCGCAGTTCGACCACCTTGGCGTCCGACGGTGCGGCGCCGCGACCGCGGGGAGCCACCCGCACCACAGTGCGCTCGGCCACCAGCTCGCCGGCGCGGGCGAAGGCGCGATGGTCGAGGGCGTTCAGGCCCACCGTGATCTCGTGCACGCCGTTGGCCAGCGGGGCGAGGTGGTACTGCGGGCCGTCGATCTGGTCGATGTACGCGCCATCAACAAAGAGATGCGCATGGCCCGTGCCGGGCACGTGTACCTCCCCAGTGTTCGCCGCCGCGAAACGGAAGTTCTGCACCTCCAGGCGGACGTCCCAACCGCCGTCGGCGGCAGGACGCATCGTCACCTTAAGAACCGGCGCCTCGGCCACCGCTAGGTTGAGCACCTGGGTGGGATCGGTGACGTCCGCCACGGCCGGCGCAGTGCGGCCGCCTTCGTGGGCATGCGCCGCGAGCGGGTTGGGCGGAACCGGAGGCTCGATGCCCAAGCGCGCGATCCACCACTGCACCATGCCGGCGGTCAGGGCGGCGAGCAGAAAGGACGCCACGACAACGCCGGTGACGGAGCGCTGCGACTTGTTCATGTCTACTGATCCCTAGGCGTGCAGGCGTTCGCGGTCGGCGCAGGCCTCGCGTTCGAGCTGCAGCGTAATGTGCGCGAGACCGAAGGCGTCTTTCAGGCGCGCGACAATCTGGGCGCGGGCACCTTCGTGGTCGGCATCGAGCTTGATCTCGACGTGGGCCGAGCAGCTGGGCTGGTCGGCACCCAACACCCAGACGTGCAGGTCGTGCACGCCGGCAACGCCCGGGCTTTCCAGAATGGCGCGGCGAATCTCTGCCACCGTCATGCCGGTCGGCACGCCTTCGAGCAGAATGTTGGTGGCATGGCGCAGCAGCACCCACGTGCGCGGGACCACCCACAGCGCGATGGCAATGGCGATGACCGGATCGAGCCACGTCCACCCGGTCAGCAGCATGACCACGCCGCCAACGATGATCCCGGCCGAGCCAACTAGGTCGGCCAGCACCTCGAGGTACGCGCTACGGACGTTGAGGCTGGTGTCCTTGCCCGCCGTCAACAGGCGCATGGCGATAACGTTCACGACCAGGCCAAGCACCGCTACCAGCAGCATGCCGAGCGTGGCGACAGGCTCGGGCTCGACGATGCGCGAGGCGCCTTCGATCAGCACGTACACTGCGACGACGAACAAAAGGATGGCGTTGAACGCCGCCGCCAGGATCTCGAAGCGGCGATAGCCGAAGGTGCGCCGATCATCCGCCGCACGTTCGCCGATGCGCACCGCCGCATAGGCAACCGCCAGCGCCGCGGTGTCGGTGAACATGTGCGCAGCATCCGACAACAGCGCCAGGCTGTTGAAGGCGATTGCCGCCGCGACCTCGGCGAGCAGAAAGGTGCCGGTCAGCGCCAGCGCGATCAGAAGCAGGCGCGCGTTGCCGGCGCCCGCGCCGTGCGCGTGGCCATGGTGGTGGCCGCGAGAATGGTCGTGCGCGTGACCCATGGTGGCCAGCGCGCCGGTTTCTAGTGAACCGCCGCGAGCGGCTGGGCCGGCGCGTTGGCGGAGGCCGCGTTGGCGGCGTCGATGGCGGCCGCCTTTTGCTCGACCAGATCGACGATGTGGTCGAGTAGCTTGTCGTCGGTGATCTTGTGGTCGGCGACGCCGGACATATAGACCATGTGGTTGCCCTTGCCGCCGCCGGTCAGGCCGATGTCGGTCTCGCGCGCTTCACCCGGGCCGTTCACGACGCAGCCGACGATCGACAACGTCAGCGGCGTGCGGATGTGGCCGAGGCGCTTCTCCAGTTCTTCGACCGTCTTGATGACGGGGAACGCCTGGCGCGCACAACTCGGGCAAGCGATGACAGTCACACCGTGGCGGCGCAGACCGAGCGCCTTGAGGATTTCGTAGGCCGCCTTGACCTCTTCGACCGGGTCGGCGGCGAGCGAGACGCGGATCGTGTCGCCGATGCCATCCCACAGCAGCGCGCCGAGGCCGATCGCCGACTTCACCGTGCCGGTGCGCAAGCCGCCCGCTTCGGTGATGCCGAGGTGCAGCGGATAGTCGCACTGCTCCGCCAGCATGCGGTACGACGCCACCGCCAGGAACACATCGGACGCCTTCACGCTGATCTTGAACTCGGTGAAGTCGTGGTCCTCGAGCACCTTGATGTGCGTCATGGCGCTGGCGACCAGCGCCTCTGGGCACGGGCTGCGGAATTTTTCCAGCAGCTGCGGTTCGAGCGATCCGGCGTTGACGCCGATGCGCATCGAGCAGCCGTGGTCGCGCGCCGCTTTTACTACCTCGCCGACGCGCTTGTGCGAGCCGATGTTGCCTGGGTTGATGCGCAGGCAGGCGACACCCGCTTCGGCCGCCTCGATGGCGCGCTGATAGTGGAAATGGATATCGGCGATGATCGGCACCGGCGACGACGCGACGATCTGCTTCAGCGCGCGGGTCGAGTCCTCATCCGGGCACGAGACGCGCACCAGGTCGGCACCAGCCTCGGCCAGCGCAGCGACCTGGTAAGACGTCGCCTTGGCGTCGGACGTAAGCGTGTTGGTCATCGACTGGACGGTGATCGGCGCGCCGCCGCCGACCGGCACGCCGCCGACATGAATGCGGCGGGTGGTCTTGCGGGGGATGTCGCGATAGGCGCGGACCGTCATGAGTGACCTTGGCAAACCGTCGCTGCGTCAGGGAACTAGGGCGCCGGGCGAGCCCGGCCAGACGTCTTTCTTACTCCGCCAGCGGGCTGCAAATCCAGGCGCGCCGGAAGGCCGAGAAACGCCCCATAGCGCTGGACGGCGGCCTCCAGGGCCTGATGCTCGGCTGGTTCCAGGGGTGCCAGGAGGTCCACCGAGGCGACGGCGTGACCCTTTCGCTTGGAGCGCCGCCAGCCGCCGACCAATTGCCCGTCCACGGCGACCAGGTGCGAGAGCATCGCGCCCTCGGGCAGAGGGTCGGCCACGCG
>CAMDCA010000041.1 GCA_945889645.1 Rhizobium sp. Q54 | reverse complement strand
CCGCGTCAGGCTGAACGGCATTCGGCTTCGTGATAGTGCTTGTCATGGCGTGGTCTCCTGTCCGGCGCGTCAAACGCCGCACTTGCTGGGGTTGAAGCACCCGGAGACTACGCCACCACCAATTCCAACCAACTTCGCGACGCCACCGGGGCCACATCCAAGGTGTTCCAACCGGCCCTGCCGTTGGACGTGGTGAGCTTGAGCTACGCCGCAGCGGGAATGGTGCTGGGTTGGGTGGTCTGGAACCTCTTGAAATCGCTAGCGCGTCCGCCGCGCCGCAAGCATCGGATGCAAGGGTCCTAGCGCGCCCCACGGCGCGGATTTACACTTGGCCCGAGGGGATTCACGGGGGAGCGAACCGCGTGCCGGAAGTTGGGGAGTCGGAGTCGTCCCGCGTGGGCGGCGAGGTGCCGCTTGTGCTGGCGCGCCGTCCGCTGCGCTTGGCGACCTACAACATCCACAAGTTCGTCGGCAACGACGGCCGCCGCGATCCCGAACGCATCCTCAACGTCCTGCGCGAACTCGACGCCGACATTCTCTGCATCCAGGAATACGACGCGCGCAAGACAGCCGGGCTGTTGCTCAGCCTGAAGGATCTCGAATCCGAGATCGGCTGCACCGCGCATGTCCACCCCACCCGCGAGGTGCGCCACGGCTATCACGGCAATCTCATTCTGACGCGCATCAATGCGCACACTGTGGAGCGCCATGACATCGGCCGCGGCGCCGCCGAGTTCGAGAAGCGCGGCATGATGGTCGCCGACTTCGACGTCGATGGTTTGCCGCTACGCGTGTGCAACACGCACCTCGCGCTGTGGCCTGCCGCGCGCAAGCGCCAAGCCGTGCGCATCAACCAGCTCGCCGCGCCAGATGCCGGCATGATGGTGCTGGCCGGCGATCTCAACGAATGGCTGCCCATCGGCGGCTCGCGTCCGCTGTTCATGGGCCGCTGGGGTGCGCATCCGTCTCCGCCGACCTTCCCGGCGACGCGTCCGGTCATCGGTTTCGACCAAGTGTGGGTGACTCCGCGCCGCTGCCTGGTGCGTCTCGAAGTGCATATGTCGCCGCTGGCGCGCATGGCCTCCGACCACCTGCCGGTCAAGGCGACCTTGGATTTCGCCGCCGGTGCCGCCGTGGCCGTACGTGAGCCGGCCTGGGAACCCGCGGCCGTCGCCGTCTAGCCGGCGGTCCAGACCGCCACCAGCACTGCGACTACGACGACGGCCAGGCCGGAGCCCGCCATCACCATCGGCCGCATGCCCTTGGCGCCGCCGCCGATGTGGACCTTGGCCGCAATCCACTCCGAGAAGAACACCAGCAGCAGCACCGCCAGCGCAGCCGGGCTGCTAGCGCGATCCAGCATCAACGTGCCGGCCAGCGCCAGCAGCGGCGTCGCCATCCCCAGCACCAGCGCCGGGCCTGGATTGAACCGCACCGCCGGCCAGTTCCACGCCACGAACCCAAGCCCCGCCGCGGCCAGCGCCATCGCCAAGTGCATCACCTGAGTCGCCTCGGCAAGCCACGCCAGCGCCGCGACGCCAATGGCAGCCACCACCAGTTGGACGGGCATGGTGCCGGCACTGCCGCCGACCTTGGTGGTGCGCACGAACACCAGGATGGCCGCCGCGGCATAGGCGACGATCAGGTTGCGCTGCGGTCCCGGATCAGTTCGCAGCACCGCGTGGGCGACCACCCAGCCCAACAGCGCAACGCCAATGGCGATGACGACGGCCCGCTGCCGCCGCCCGGCCCATCCCTCGGTGTCGAGCAGAATGCCGACGACCACGCCCACCAGCGCCAGGGCCAATGCCTTGTGGTCGGCGAAGGGCACGGGCACCCCGCGGCTTCCCACCACCACGGCGTAGGCCAGGATGAATCCCGCCGCCGGGCCGGCCCCCGCCAAGCGGGCGCCCAGGTCCTTGCCGGCGAGCAGGCGCGCAAGGCCGACGGCGGCCGCCGCGCCGAGCAGCGGCAGGACTATCGCCACCGCCAAGCCCGGCCCGCCGAGCCAGTCCGGAAGCCAATCGGTCAGTTGTGCGAACGACAAGTTGTGGCCGCGACCCCGCTTTGCGCGCCAGTATCACGGTTTCTCCGCCGCGCGCCAGATTGGCGCCATGCAGCGCGGTCAATTGTGCTGTGGCGGCACCTCTGGTAACAGCCTCGTTCCGTGGTCGAGCAAACCCCCGCGCGCCAACAGGCCAGCGTCGTCGCCATCGCCGCGCCGGTGCCCGACGTGCGCATCCTGCGCGTCCGGCTGGCCGACAGCCGCATCCTCGGTTTCGAGGCAGGCCAATATGTGCGCCTGTGGTTCGGCGCCTTGCCGCCGCGCGAGTACTCCTTGGGGAACCGCCCGGGCGAGCGCGACCTGGAATTCCACATCCGGGTCAACGCCGAGCGCGGCGCCGGCAAATATGTCGGTGAGCAGCTCAAGGTCGGCCATGAGATTGGCGTCGCCGGTCCATTCGGCGCCGCCTTCCTGCGCCGCGACCACAAAGGCCCGGTCCTCGCCATCGCCGGCGGTACCGGCATCGTGCCGATCCGCTCCATCGTCGCGACCGCGCTCGCCACCGGCATGACGGCGCCGCTGCACCTGTACTGGGGTGCCCGCACCGCCGCAGATCTTTACGCCGAGGCAGGGTTCTTGGAACTCGCCCGCGCCCACCGCAACCTGACCGTGGTGTGCTCGGTGGTCGAGCCAGACAAGGCCGCCGGGCATCCGGTCGGCAACGTCTCCGATCTCGTCGCCGGCGCCTTCCCGTGGCTGTCCGGATTCAAGTGTTATGTCGCCGGCCCGCCGACGATGGTCGTCGCCGCCCAGCGCGTCCTGCTGTCGCGCGGCGTGCCGGAAGGCGACGTGCATGCCGATCCGTTCGTGCCCGGCGACCACCACTCCTCCAACGTCGTGGTCATGCAATGAAGCTGCTGAGTTTTCGCCTCAACGGCCGCGACACCTTTGGCGCGGTCGTCGATCGCGGCGTCGTCGATCTCGGGGCGCGCACCGGAGTTGCAAGCCTGCGCTTGGCTCTTGCCAATGGGACCGACCTGCGCAGCGCAATCAAAGCCGCACCAAGCGACGCCACTCTGGATCAGATCACCTTCCTGCCGGCCATCCCCGACCCCGGCAAGATCCTATGCGTCGGCCTCAACTACGAGGCTCACCGCCTCGAAACCGGACGCGACAAGCTGAAGTACCCGGTGCTGTTCACCCGCTTTGCCGACACCCAGGTCGGCCACCGCCAGGCGCTGCTGAAGCCGCGCGAGTCGGAGAAGTTCGACTTCGAAGGCGAGCTCGCCGTCATCATCGGCAAGGGCGGCCGCCGCATTCCCGAGGCGCAGGCGATGGCCCACGTCGCCGGTTACGCCTGCTACCACGATGGTAGCGTGCGCGACTGGCAGGGCCACAGCCCGCAGTTCACCGCCGGCAAGAACTTCCCCGCCACCGCCGGCTTCGGCCCATGGATGGTGACCGCCGATGAAGCACCGGACCCGAAGGCGATGGTCCTGATCACGCGCCTCAACGGCGCCGAAGTGCAGAAGACCGGCGTCGACGACCTGATCTTCCCGGTCGCCGCGCTCATCGCCTACATCTCGCAGTTCACCGCGCTGTCGCCCGGAGACGTGATCGCCACCGGTACCCCCGGCGGGGTCGGCTATGTGCGCAAGCCACCCCTATATATGAAGGGCGGTGACAGCATCGAGGTCGACATCACCGGCGTCGGCACGCTGTCGCATCCGGTCGTCGCAGAAGGAGCAACCTAATGGTCGACAAGAGCGGCGCCAAGTCCGATCCCAGCAAGGTCATCAAGACCGATGCCGAGTGGAAGGCGACCCTTCCGCCTGACGTCTACAGCATCGCCCGCAAGCAGGGCACCGAGCCCGCGTTCACCGGCGCCTACCACGCCGAGAAGCGCGCCGGTCTCTATCGCTGCGCCTGCTGCGGCCAGGACCTGTTCGAGTCCAAGACCAAGTTCGACTCCGGCACCGGCTGGCCGAGCTTCTACGCGCCGGTACTGGGTGAAGCCGTCGCCACCAAGACCGATTTCGCCCACGGCTGGATCCGCACCGAAGTCCTGTGCGCGCGCTGCGACGCGCACCTCGGCCACGTCTTCGACGACGGCCCGCGCCCCACCGGCCAGCGCTACTGCATGAACTCGGGCGCGCTCGCGTTCGAGCCCAAGTCCGGCGAGAAGAAGTAGCGAGAGTCCTAGGCCAGTGACTTGCTGGCGATCTCGTACAGGTCGGTCGAAATCCCTGGCGTCTTGACGATGCGTTCCAGGGCGGCGCGCATCTTTTGCTGGCGGCCGGTGTCGTAGCGCTTCCAGCGGCCGAGCGGTTGCGCGAGCCGCGCCGAGCCGTGCGGGTTGAGCTTGTCGAGGATCAGCGTCTGCTCGGCGATGAAGTCGTAGCCGGCGCCGTCGGCGGCATGGAAGCGTTGCTGGTTGGCGGCGGCGAACGCACCGATGAGCGAGCGCACTTTGTTGGGGTTCTTCATCGAGAACGCCTCGTGGGTCAGCAGTCCGCGCACCTTGTCGAGCGTGCCCGGCAGACGCGACAGCGCATGCAGGGTCAGCCACTTCTCGATCACCAGTGCGCTGTCCTTGTTGCGCCCATAGAAGTCGTCCAGCGACTTGGCGCGCGCCGGCGCGTCGATGTCGTTGAGGACGGCGAGCGCCGCCATGGTGTCGGTCATGTTGTCCGACGCGCGGTACTGCCCGCTGACCAGATCCAGCGACGCCGCGTCTTCCAACGTACCCAGATAGGCGAGGGCGGCGTTCTTCAGCGCGCGCTGCCCGGCCTGTTCCGCGGTCGGCGCGAACGGTGTGTTGGAGCGGTTGCGGTGATAGACGGTGAGCAGGTCGTCGCGCAACGCCTTGGCGACGGCGCGGCGCATGCGCTCGCGCGCTTCCGCGATCGCATCGACGTCGACCAGGCTCATCTGGTCGGCGAGGTAGGCTTCCGACGGAAGTACCATCGCCATCGCCACGTAGGCGCGCTCCAGGCGCTCGTCGCGTAGCGTCTTACCCAACGCATCGATCAGCGCCGCGTCGGGCTTCGGGTCCTTGCCTTTCAGGATGGCGCCGATCATGTCGAGCAGCGCCTTGGTGGCGTACTGCTGGCCGGCTTCCCAGCGCGCGAACGGGTCGGGGTCGAACGCCATCAGGTGGGCGCGATCGCGGTCGCTTGCCGCCATCTCGACGCGGATCGGCGCCGAGAAGTCGCGGTTGATGGACGCCACCGGCGCTTCGGCGACATTGGTGAAGCGGAACGTCTGGCGTTCCTTGCGCAACTCCAGCACGCGCGTGGTCTTGCCGGCGCCGCGCTCGCCTTCCAGCGTCAGCGGCAACTCCTGGCCCTTGGCGTCGAGCAGCCCGACGCTGATCGGCATGTGCGCTGGCTTCTTGTCCTTTAGGTCGGGCGTCGGCGGTACCACCTGGATCAGTGTCAGTTCATACGTCTTGGTCTTGGCGTCGTGCTTGCCCTCGACCGACACCACCGGCGTGCCGGCTTGGCTGTACCACAGGCGGAACTGCGACAAGTCTATGCCCGTCGCGCCTTCCATGGCGGACGCGAAGTCGTCGCACGTCACCGCTTGGCCGTCGTGGCGTTCGAAGTACAGGTCCATGCCTTTGCGGAACCCGTCGCGCCCCAAGATCGTCTGCATCATGCGGATGACCTCGGCGCCCTTCGAATAGACGGTCGCCGTGTAGAAGTTGTTGATCTGGATGTACTCCGCGGGGCGCACCGGATGCGCCAGTGGACCGGCGTCCTCCGGAAATTGGCCGGCGCGCAGGTTGCGCACGTCCGAAATGCGCTTCACCGGGCGCGAGCGCATGTCGGAGGAGAACTCCTGGTCGCGGAAGACCGTCAGGCCTTCCTTCAGGCTGAGTTGGAACCAGTCGCGGCAGGTGATGCGGTTGCCGGTCCAGTTGTGGAAGTACTCGTGGCTCACCACCGTCTCGATGCCGGCGTAGTCGGCGTCGGTGGCGACATTCGGGTCGGCCAGGATGTAGCGCGCATTGAATACATTGAGGCTCTTGTTCTCCATCGCGCCCATGTTGAAGTCGGACACGGCGACGATATTGAACAGATCGAGGTCGTACTCGCGACCCCAGCGGTCTTCGTCCCATTTCATCGAGCGCTTCAGCACGTCCATGGCGTAGCCTGTGCGGCTCTCGTTGCCGTGCTCGACATAGATGCGCAGGGCGACCTTGCGCCCCGACATGGTGGTGAAGGTGTCCTCGGACTTGGCCAGGTCGCCGGCGACCAGTGCAAACAGGTACGACGGCTTGAGGAACGGATCGTCCCACACCGCTTGATGGCGTCCGTCGCCGAGGTCGCGGCTCTCGGTCAGGTTGCCGTTCGACAGCAGCACCGGCTGCTTCTTCTTGTCGCCGCGAATGGTGACGTGAAAGCGCGCCATGACGTCCGGCCGGTCGGGGAAGAACGTGATGCGGCGGAAGCCTTCGGCCTCGCACTGGGTGCAGAAGTTGCCCTTGGAGACGTACAGGCCCGAAAGCTGCGTGTTCTCGGCCGGGCGGATGTCGGTGCCGACCTCGACGACGCAGGTGTCGGGGATCGACGGGATGGTCAGCCTTTTGTCATCCAGCAGGTATTCGTTGGGTGCCAGGACGCGACCGTCCACCGCCACCGACGTCAGCTTGACCGCGTCGCCATCCAGCACCAGCGGCGCTTTGCCCGTGAGGGCGGGATTGCGGCGCACGGCGATGCGCGCGTGTACGTGGGTGACTGGCTCGCCAAGGTCGAACTCCAGCGCGACGCGATCGACCAAGTATGCCGGCGGCTTGTAGTCGGCGAGGCGGATGGTCGGCGGCTGTTCGGCTTTGGCGGCGTCCATCAAACAACTCCAGCGGAAACCAAGGGAAGGGTGCGAATGCGTTTGCCTGTCGCGGCAAAGATAGCGTTGGCGACGGCCGGGGCAACCGGGGGCAATCCGACCTCGCCGACGCCGCCCAGCGGCCCGCCCGCCGGCGCAATGTAGGTCTCGATCTTCGGCATGGTCGGCATGCGCACCATGTCGTAGTCGTGGAAGTTGGTCTGGTCGACCTGACCACCGGTCAGGGTGATGGCTCCATACATGGCAGCGGTCAGGCCATAGACGATGGCGCTCTGCATCTGCGCTTCGACGCCGGCCGGGTTGACCGCCAGGCCGCAGTCCACGGCGGCGACGAAGCGCTCGATGCGGATCTTGTCGCCGTCGGCGCGCACCTCGGCGACTTCGGCAACGATCGAGCCGAAGCATTCGTGCATGGCGATGCCGCGTCCGACCCCAGGCTCGGCGGGGCGGCCCCAGCCGGATTTGTCCGCCACCAGATCGAGCACGGCGCGGTGGCGCGGGTGTTCGTCCAGCAGCGTGCGGCGGAACAAGTACGGATCGGTGCCGGCCTCGCGCGCGAGCTCGTCAACAAAGCATTCGGTCACGAACGCGCCATACGAATTGCTCACCGAACGCCAGAAGCCGGTCGGCACCGCGGTGGGCGTCGATACCCAGGCGACGCTCATGTTGGGCACGTGGTAGCGCGGCGTGATGGCATCGCCGACTTCACCACGGTCCGGGAAGGTGCCCATCGGCACGCCGATGGCGCGGCGCATGTACGGCCCGGTGGTCGGCGGCGACGCCACACGTGCGGACCACGCCACCAGGCGCTTCTGCGCATCGAGCCCGCCGCGCATGTGGGCAATCGCCGCTGGGCGGTACCAGTCGTGCTGCATGTCTTCTTCGCGCGTCCACAGCAACTGGACGGCGCGGCCGGGCAGGGCCTTGGCCAACGCGGCGGCCTCGGCGGCAACGTCGGTCTCGACGCGACGGCCGAAGCCGCCGCCAAGGAACACGTTGTGGACCTTGGTGTTGCGCTCGGAGACGCCGGCCGCGTTGGCAGCGGCGTCGCGGATGCGGTCGGCCGCCTGATTGCCGACCCATATTTCCAGCTCGCCGTTGGCCAGGCGGGCGGTGGCGTTCATCGGCTCCATGGTGGCGTGGGCAAGGAACGGCAAGCGGTACTCAGCCTCGATGGTGCGCGCCGCGCCGGTGAATGCCTTGGCGGTGTCGCCTTGGCTGACGATGGATGCGCCCTTCTCGGTGTCGAGTGCCGCCAGCATGGCGGTCTCGATTGCCTTGGAGTCCAGACCGGCGTTCGGGCCTGGCACGAACTTGATGTGGCCGAGCAACTCGCTGGTCTCGAGTGCCGAGCGCGCGCGCCAGTGCGTGTCGGCGACCACGGCAACGGCGCCGGGCAGCGCGACGGCTTTGACGACGCCGGGCTGCTTGGCGATGGCGTTGGCGTCCATCGACGCCACCGTGCCGCCCAAGGTCGGCGCGTGGCGGATGGCGGCGAACAGCATGTTCGGCAGCCGCACGTCGATGCCGAAGGTCGCCGCGCCGCGCACTTTGGCCGGCGTATCGAGACGCGCGACGCGGGTGCCGACCAGTTTGAACTTGTCCGGCGACTTCAGCGGCGGGTTGTCCGGCAACTTGAGGCGCGCGGCGGCCGCAGCCATTTCCGCGTAGTGGGCGCGGCGGCGTCCTCCGCGTTCTACCAGGACGCCTTCGTCGGTGGAAACCTGGTCCAGCGGAACGCCCCACGCGGTGGCAGCGGCCTGCATCAGCATTTGCCGCGCGGCGGCACCCGCAAGGCGCTGGGTGATCCAGCCGTCGCGCACGCTCATGCTGCCGCCGGTGAGCTGCAGGCCCATGACTTTGCGCGCGGCGGTGCGCATCCATGCGGCGGGCATGCCATCCGGGCGATAGAACATGCCGAGGTTGGTGTGGTCGTCGCTGTCGGGCGCGTGCGCGGCGCGCACGTTGGCCCACGGATAGTCGAGTTCCTCGATCGCCAGCATGGCGAGGCTGGTGTAGGTGCCCTGGCCCATCTCGACGCGGCCGGTCGTGACGGTGACGATGCCGGAGGGGGCGATTTCGAGCCACGCGTTGAGGCGCTCGCCGGGTTCCGGCCTGGCGTCCTGGGCGTTGGCGCTGGTCCAGCCGGCGCCGATGAGGAAAGCGCCGGACATTGCAGTTCCGGCAACAAGGAATGTGCGTCGCGATACGTCTGGCATGGCCACCGCAGCACCGGTTCGCGAGAGAAAAGGGGAGCCCCCAACAGCTACCACGTTCAGGCCGGTCGAGCCATTGCGCGCGCCCCTTCGCACGCCCTCCCCCATGCGGGGAGAGGGAGTGAAGTCGAGCCGTCTCGCAGCAGGTTGTGGAACAATGGGTGCAATGCTCGTTGAACGCATCTGGGCCGGCAATGCCGGCCGCAACTTCAGCTACCTGGTTGCCTGTGCGGACACCGGCGAGGCGCTGGTCATCGACCCGTACAACGCGGACCAGTGCCTGACGGCCGCCGCGGCGCACCGATGGCGCATCACCCAGGTGCTCAATACTCACGAGCATGGCGATCACACGCGCGGCAATGCCGGCGTGCGCGCCGCAACCGGCGCCAAGCTGCTTGCCCACGCGCGGGCCGAGAAACGCATCGGACGCCTCGACCGTGCGTTGGCCGGCGGCGACGCGGTGGCGGTCGGCAGCTCGGTGCGGCTCGATGTCCTCGACACACCGGGACACACGATGAGCCACGTCTGCTTGTTGGCCGACGGGCATTTCTTCTCTGGCGACACCCTGTTCAATGCGGGAGTCGGCAAGTGCGATGGCGCCGGCGACCCGGCCGTGCTGTTCAAGACGTTTGCCACTGTCATCGCAACGTTGGCCGACGATGTGCGCGTGTGTCCTGGCCACGACTATCTGCGTCGCAATCTCGGCTTTACGCTCGACCGCGAACCCGGCAATCGGCGCGCGGGCCAGATGCTGGAACGAATAGAGAACGCGGAGGGAGCGCACGCTCCCTTCCTCACCCTCGGCGCGGAACGCGAGATCAACGTCTTCCTGCGCGTGCAGGAGCCCGAGGTCGTCGCGCGTGCCGGTGCCGCCGATCCCACACCGCGGGAGGTGTTCCTTGCACTACGCGCACGCAGGGATCGTTGGTAGTCCGCTGTTCAGGATGTCACACTTATTGTGACTACCTGCCGGAACCACCACTTCGCCGACAGGATGCGGATGCAAAGCCGTTTGGAGTCATAGCGACGCACACCACGACGACCTAATGTTGAGTGTGTCGTTCGTTCGTAGAGGAGTTTGCGTATGGCACTGCCCAACCCAGAGATACGGCATCTGCTGGCCCGCACCGGCTTCGGCATGGCGCGGCCGGAGGAGATCGACGCATTGAGTGGCCGCTCCTACGCGCAGGCCGTGGATCGACTTCTCGATGGCGTCGCCACCAAGCCGTTCACCACGCCGCCCGACTGGCTGAACGTTCCGCTGTTCGCCCAGCTCGAAGCCAACTTGCCAAAGGACCGCCGCGACGCGATGCAGATGGAGCGGCGCGAGGACGGGCGCGAGATGAAGGCGTGGTGGTGGGCCGAGATGCTCAACACGCCGTCGCCGATGACCGAGCACATGGTGCTGTTCTGGCACAACCACTTCACCTCGGCGCTCAACAAGGTGAGCCGGCCCGAGTTGATGTACCGCCAGACGGAACTGTTCCGCACGATGGCGCTCGGCAACTTCGAGAAGCTGGTCAAGGCCTCCGCCAAGGACCCGGCCATGCTGGTGTACCTCGACACCAACTCGAACAAGGCGGGTGCGCCGAACGAGAACTTCGCCCGCGAGCTGATGGAGCTCTTCACCCTCGGCGAGGGCCGGGGCTACACGGAACAAGACGTGCGCGAAGCGGCGCGTGCCTTCACCGGTTGGCGCGTCGTCACCGGAAACACGTCCGCCACCGGCTGGCGCGTCGATGGACTGCAGCACGACGGCGGCTCCAAGAAGTTCATGGGCCGCACCGGCCGCTTCGATGGCGACGACATCATCGACATCATCCTGCAGCAGCCCCAGGTGGCTGAGTTCGTCACCGAGAAGCTGTGGCACGACCTGGTCAGCGACCCAGCCGATCGGGTCGAGGTGCAGCGCCTGGCCAAGGCCTTCCGCGACTCGAAGTACGAACTCAAGCCGCTGGTGCGCGCGGTCCTTCTGTCGGACGCTTTCCGCGATCCGCAGAACCGCGGCTCGTTGGTCAAGTCGCCGACCGACCTGATCGTCGGCACCTTCCGCGTCATCGGCACGCCGCCGGCCAATCCGTCGCTGTTCGCCGCGGCCGGCCGTGCACTTGGCCAGGACCTTCTCGATCCGCCCAACGTCAAGGGCTGGCCGGGCGGCTTGTCGTGGATCGACACTTCGCTGCTGCCGGCGCGCAACGCCTTCATGAATGGCGTCGCGGCGGGCGTCGAGGTGCAGGTCACCGGCAAGCAGACGCTTGCCACCCAGGCCCGGCGCGACATGAAGAACCTGCCGGTGCAGGCACTCGATGCCGATCGGCTGAAGAAGATGAGCGCGCTGCCCGATGCCGAGGTCGCCGCGCTGCTGCTGCCTGTCGCACCCGTTGCCAAGATCAACGGCGTTGGCGGCAAGGTCGGCGCGCTGCTGCTCGATCCCACCTACAATTTGAAGTAGAGGCCCGTCATGAACCGCAGAAACTTCCTTGCGACCGCGGCCATGGCGCCGCTGGTGTCCTTCGTCCCGTATCGCCTGGCGCATGCGGCGGCGCGCTGGGATCGCGTGCTGCTGCTGATCGAACTATCGGGCGGCAACGACGGCCTCAACATGGTCGTGCCGTACGCCGATCCGAACTATGCCAAGCTGCGTCCGACCGTCGGCATCAAGCGTGAGGCCGTCCTGCAGATGGACGAGCGCCTCGGCCTGGCGCCCGAGATGTCGCCGCTGATGCCGCTGTGGAAGAACAAGGAGCTGGCCGTCGCGCTCGGCGTCGGCTACCCCGACCCGAACCTGTCGCACTTCCGCGGCATCGATATCTGGAACACCGCCACCGACTCGGATGAGTCGGCGACGGTCGGCTGGATCAGCCAAATCTTCAAGGCTGGCGAGGCTCCGCCGGTCGAGTTTGCCGCCGACGGCATCGTCGTCGGCCGTGGCTCGGTCGGTCCGCTGCGTGCGCCCGACCGCCGCGTGCTGGTGCTCGAGAACGGCGGCGCCGCCGCCATGAACGAGGCCAAGCGCATGGTCGCGGCGCCCGACATGGGCGGCGGCAATGCCGCGCTGGCGCATGTGCTCGCCACTCAGCAGAGCTTCAAGATGTCCTCGGCCGCGGTGCTGGCCAAGAACGTCGACAAGGTCGATCCGGGCGCCACGTTCCCGGCCGGCGACTTCGGCTCGCAGCTGCAGATGGCTGCGCGCCTTCTGGTTGGCGGCGTGCAGGTGCCGGTCATCAAGGCGACGCTCGGCGGGTTCGACACCCACGCCGGCCAGCCGGTCGATCAGCCGGCACTCCTGGCGCAGCTGGCCAGTGGCATCACTGCCTTCTCCGAGTCGATGAAGAAGAACGGCCTGTGGGACCGCGTCATGGTCATGACCTACTCCGAGTTCGGCCGCCGTCCCAAGGAGAATGGCTCCAGCGGCACCGACCACGGCACTGCCGCCCCGCACTTCATCGCGGGTGGCAAGGTCAAAGGTGGGTTCTACGGTGCTCAACCGTCACTGACTGATTTCTTTGACGGGAATAACCTGACCCACACCACCCACTTCCGCAGCATGTATGCGACGGCCGCGAGTGAGTGGTGGGGCATCAGCGTTCCCTTCCTCAAGGAAAAGCCGCTGGGTGTGGTGAAAGCTTAGGAGAAGCAGCGTCTCCGCGGCTGGGTCTCGCGTTCCGCTCGCGAGTTCCCAGCGTCTCCAGGGATGGGCCGGCTGGCAGCAGCCGGCCCATCCTTTTTGGGCTATAGTGACGCCATGCTTCGCCGCTCCTTCGTGCTTGGGGCGCTGTCGGCGCCCCTCGTCACAACCCTTCCCGCGCACGCAGCCGCTGCGCTGCTGCCGATGCCGGTGCTCGACAAGCGCGGCTTCTACGTCGCGGACTGGCTGCGTCCGACCAGCGGCGACCTGACTCGCGACATCGGGCTCGCGGCGGCGGAAGGCAAGATCTTCGCCGTCCTGTGGGAAATGACGCCGTGCCCGATGTGCGACCTCCTGCACGGCGAGGCACTGCGGCAGCCCGAGATCCACGAGTATCTGGCGGATCGCTTCTACACGGTGCGCTTCGACTACCGCGGCGACGAGTTGGTGGCCGACTTCAACGGCGCCCAGCGCACGCAGCGCGACCTGGCGCGCGCGCACCGCGTGGTGGGCACGCCGACCCTGTCGTTCCGCACCAAGGACCGGCGCGAAGTGGCGCGCATTCCGGGCTACCTGCCGCCCAAGATGCTGCTCGCCGCGTTCGAGTATGTGGACCAAGGCGGCTACCTGAAGACCGACATGCTGTCGTGGATCCGCCGCAAGGTCCTTTAGGCGGCGCGGGCCATGGTCGATCTGCTTCCGGCTCCGTCCCTCGGCCGCGACGGCCTGTTCGTCGAGGATTGGCTTCGTCCGACCCGCGGCGACCTGCGCCTCGATGTCGGCGCGGCGGCGGGCGAGGGCAAGGTCTTTGCGCTGCTGTGGGAGCGTGAAGGCTGCCCGTACTGCCAGATGCTGCACCTCGAAGCGCTGCGCGATCCGCTGCTGCGTACCTACGTTGCCGAGCGTTTCTACACGGTGCGGCTCGACCGCTTTGGGCGCTCGCCGGTGCTCGATTTCGACGGCGCGCCGGTCATGCAGGGCGAAGCGGCGGTGCGTCACAACATCGTCGGTACGCCGACCATGGAGTTCCGCCTCGCCGACGGCCGGGAAATCCTGCGGCTGCCGGGATATGCCGACCCGGCGATCCTCGCCGCAGCGTTCGAGTATGTGCAGGCGGGCGGCTGGCTGCATCTCGGCATCGTCGCCTGGCTGCAGCAGCGCGGGCTGCTTTAGCCGCACGCCTCCGCGCGGCTCATCGTGAAATTGCCGTCGATCTTTCGATAGAAGATCGCCTGCACCACCGCGCGCGTTTGCGACGTCATGCGGTACTCCGGGCAGCGCGCATCGGTTCCGGCAATCGGCACCATGAAGGCGTCGGTCCCATAGGGGATCGCGGCGGGCGGTTGGGCACATGCTCCCAACAGCAGCGCCAGTGCGAGACGCCTTACCATCCGAGTCGCATGCGTACGCCGGCGGCGGCAGCCGGCGCGGCGGCTGCGAGGTGGTCGGGTTGGCGCGAGACACCGAAGAAAGCTCCCATCGTCGCGGCGCCAAGACTGCGGTCGTAGGCGAGTTCGAGGCTGACTTCGCGGCCGGAGGGGCGCAGGTCGATGCGCTCGGAGCGCGTGGCGATGCTGCCGTCGGGGCCCAGGGCCGTGGGCACCGTCAGGTCGGCGGTCGCATGCTCGACGCGCAGCGGTTGGCCGACAGTGAGAGTCAGGCGGTCGCCACGGCGCAGGGCGCCGTCGAGGCGCACACCGGCGGCAAAAGCGCTGGCGAGTACGGTGCCCCAGTTGGACAGCAGGCCAGGAGCCACGTCCGGGCGCGCGGCGGCGGCGGTCGTGGTGGCGAATGCCGACCAGCCGTCGCCAATCGGAGCCTCGCCGCCGAGGGTGAGGAACCGCGTGCGCGTCTCGCGCAGTTGGCCAAAGGCGCCGCTGCTGACGGTGCGGAACAAAGAACCCGGTTCGGCGGCCTCGGCGAATCCAACCGCGTAGCGGCCGGTGCCGGCGCGGCCTTGCAGCCAGAATTGCGCCAGGCGGTCGGCACCGGGAGCCCCCGCCTGTGCCGCGTTGTGCCAGGCGAACGACAGGCGCGTGGGTCCAAGGTCGCGCGCGACCACTGCACCGGAGCCGCTGCCCGTCAGCGACATCTGGGGTAGGCCGAGGCGCGACGCGCTGCTGGCCAGTGTCAGATACGCGGGCGCGTCGCGGCCCGGCCCGGCGCCGTAGTAGAGGCTGGCGTCGCCGCGCGGCAGGGTGGTCTGCATCCACATCGAGCGCAGCGAGTCGGGACGCGCGGTCGGGTCGGGCAGATCGGTGCGCGCCGCCTCGGTGAACGACAGGCCAAGACGGGACGACGTGCCGACCGGTTGCACCACCGTCCGCGTGCCGGGTCGCAATACGACGGACTCAAGTGCGGCCCTGGAGGTGCGCGCGGCCTGCACGGCGCCGCGCAGGTCTACATGGAAGTCACGGCCCAGAGCGTCGAGGGTCAGGACGCTGGCCAAGGCGCCGGAATGGCCGAGAGCATCGCCGAATCCGGTGCCGAACCACAGGCGCGTCTCATCGATGGTGAAGCCGCCGTCCGGCGTCGGGATCTCCAGGATGCCGAGCGGCGCGAGCGCGCTCGCCAGGTTGATGAGGCCGCGGCCGTATACGGCGTCGGTGCCGGCGGCGCCCAGGTCGCTCGCCGTCGAGTACAGCATCGAAACGATCTGCGCCGCCGTCGCGGTGGGAAAGCGCTGCCGCAGAAGCGCAATGGCGCCGGCGACGTGCGGGGCCGAGAACGACGTGCCGCTGCTGGTGGCCCAACCGCCGTTGTTCGACGTCGTGTAGATGCTCACGCCCGGCGCCAGAACGTAGTTGTTGGCGATAGTGCCGGCCCGATTGCTGAAGTTGGCGATGACGTCGTTGGTGTCGGTTGCGCCGACGGCGATCACCAGGCCGCTGTAGGCTGCATCGCTGGCGAAACGGGCCGGGTATACGGGGTCGGCGCCGCCACCGTTGCCGGCGGAGAAGACGACGATGATGCCGGCGTTGGTCGCGGCCAGCAGCGCGGCGCGGAAGTTGGCGTTCGGGATGCCGCCGCCGCCGAGGCTCATGTTGACGACCGTGGCGCCTTGGGTGCGGGCAAAGTTGAGCGCGGCGGCGAGGTCGTCGTCCCTGAAGCACGCTGCGAACGGGTCGCACGGGTTGATGGCATCGGCGCGGATTGCCAGCAGGCTGGCGCCGTAGGCAACACCGTGCATGCCATTGCCATTGCGCCCGGCCAGCGCCACGCCTGCAACGCCGGTGCCGTGCCCGAAGGTGTCGTTCAGGGTCGCGTTGTTGCCGGTAACGATGTCGCGGCTGGCCGGCAGGATCTTGCCGTCGAGGTCGGGGTGGTCGATGTCCACGCCCGTGTCGATCACGGCGATCGTCTGGCCGTTGCCGGCGTACCCGGCCTCGTAGCCATCGAGTACCCGGATGACCCCAAGGCCGTAGTTGGCCTGGAATTCTGCTGTGTTAAAGGGGTTATTGCCGCCGTTGCCGCCCCCACCGCCGCCACCTCCCCCGCCGCCGCCACAGGCGGACAGGCTGATGAGCGCGAGCCCTGCCAGGGCCAAGCGTATGGTTAACGCGGAAAACCAAGCATTGCGGCCGAGATGCATGGACTCTGCTACAATCCGTGGTCGTGGCGTGGCCGCCACCGTAGCCCAATTGCGGGTGCGGGGTAGCCGCGTTTGAGGTGGCCTTTCGAGAGGGCCGATGGCGCGTACGGTCGAAGTCCAAGTTGCCAACCAGCCGGAATTCGAGGCCCGCGAGCTGAAGGCGACCATCGCCGCCCTCCGCACTGGCCTGGAGCAGGCCAACCATGCGGCCCAGGCGCGGGCGCAGGAGGCCGTGGCCGGCACGGAAGCCGAGATGCGCGAGCTCAAGGCGACCGCGCAGGCCCTGCGCGAGAACATGGAGCGCATGCGCTTCGACGCCGACTCCCGCGTGCAGGCGGCAATCGCCGTCTCGTCGGAAGACATCCGCCAGCTGAAACAGACCGCCCAGGCGCTGCGCGACCAGCTGGACAAGCAGCGCTTCGAGGCCGACAGCCGCGTGCAGCAGGCGTCGGCAACGTCGCAGGATGAGATTCGCCAGCTCAAGCAGACCGCACAGTCGTTGCGCGACCAGCTCGACAAGCAGCGCTTCGACGCGGACGCGCGGGTGCAGAGCTCCGCGCAGGTCGCCAACGATGAGATCCGCCAGTTGAAGAAGACCGCGCAGTCGCTGCGCGACCAACTCGACGAGCGGGCGCACGATTTCCGCGAACAGCTGCAGGCCAAAGATCGCGACCAGCGCGCCGAGGTGAAGGAGCTGCAGTCGGCGATCGCCGCGCTGCGTGACCAGCTCGAGGCCGCGCGCCGCGGGATTGCCACCCCGACTTCGTCCCCACCGCGAACCCTTGCCAACTGATATGCAGCCGATTGCGTCCCGCAACCGCCCGAGCAGTGAATCTTCCGGCCGGCTGAAGGAGGTAGAGACCCTCCTGTCGATCTCGCGCATGGTCGCGGCGATGGAGACGGTTGACGAAGTGCTGCGCACCTTGGTCGAGATCGTCGCGCGCGAGACCGAATCGGAGCGCGGCTCGCTGTTCCTCAACGACCCAACGACGGGCGAGCTCTACAGCCGCGTGGCGCTGGGCGACCACTCCAGAGAAATCCGCATCCTCAACAGCACCGGCATCGCCGGCCACGTATTCACGACCGGCGAGGGGTTGCTGATCCACGAGCCGTACAAGGACCAGCGCTTCAACGCGGGAGTGGACGAGCAAACCGGCTTCAAGACGCGCAACATCCTGTGCGCTCCGGTGCGGACGGTGCGCGGCGATATCATCGGCGTCGCCCAGGCCCTGAACAAGAAGAAGGGCCGGTTCAACAAGCGCGACATGGGCTTCATGGAAGCCATGACGACCCAGGCCGCGGTCGCGCTGATGAGCACGCAGCTGGTCGAGAACGTGAAGCGCGAGCGCGCCCGCGAGATGCAGTTCCTCGACGTGGTGTCGGACGTCACCTCCGAGATCGACCTGTCGACCCTGCTGCAAAAAGTCATGTTCGAGGCGACGCGCATGCTCAAGGCCGAACGCTCGACCTTGTTCATCAACGACGACAAGACCAACGAGCTGTTCAGCCGCGTCGCCCAGGGCGACTCCACGATCGGCGAAATCCGCCTGCCCAACCACCTCGGCATCGCCGGCGCAGTGTTCACCTCGGGCAAGTCGGTCAACATCCCGCACGCCTACGCCGACCTGCGCTTCAATCCGAGCTTTGATAAGCGCACGGGCTACTTCACGCGTTCGATGCTGGCGGTGCCGGTCGTCAACAAGGACGGCAAGTGCATCGGCGTAACGCAAGTCTTGAACAAGCGCGGCGGCCCGTTCACCGACGAGGATGAGTCGCGCCTCAAGGCGTTCACCGCCCAGGTCTCGATCGCGCTGGAGAACGCCAAGCTGTTCGACGACGTCACCAACATGCGCAACTACAACCAGAGCATGCTGGAATCGATGTCAAACGGCGTCATCACGATGGACGAGGACGGCAGCATCGTCACGTCCAACAACGCCGGCGTGCGCATCTTCAAGGCCGAGGAAACCGGCCTGGTGGGCAAGAAGGCGAAGGATTTCTTCGCCGGCGCCAATGCCTGGCTTCTGGAGACCATTGCCCGGGTCAATCAGACCAAGGAGCAGGTGGTGATGCTCGACATCGACCTGGTGGTCGGCGAGGGCAAGGTGTCGGCCAACCTGACCGTGCTGCCGCTGCTCAACACGTCGGGCACCAACAAGAAGCTCGGCACGCTGTTGATGATCGAAGACGTGTCCGACGCCAAGCGCATGAAATCGACGATGTCGCGCTACATCGACCCCGGGATCGCGGAGAAGCTGATGGCCGCGGGCCAGGACGTGATGGGCGGCAAGACATCGACGGCGACGGTGCTGTTCTCCGACATCCGCAGCTTTACGACGTTGAGCGAGGAGCTCGGGCCGCAAGGCACCGTGCTGATGCTGAACGAGTACTTCACCTTGATGGTCGATTGCATCGTCAAGGAAGAAGGCATGCTGGACAAGTTCATCGGCGACGCGGTGATGGCGGCGTTCGGCGTTCCGCTGCCGCATGACGACGACGAGGACCGCGCCGTGCGCTCCTCGATCGCCATGCTGACGGCGCTCGACAAGTGGAACGTGACACGGGCCGGCGAGGGCAAGAAGCCGGTCAACATCGGCATCGGCCTCAACACCGACAACATCGTGTCGGGCAACATCGGCTCGCCCAAGCGCATGAACTACACGCTGATCGGCGACGGCGTGAACCTGGCGGCGCGGCTGGAAAGCGCGTGCAAGCAGTATCACGCCAAGCTGCTGATCTCGGAGTACACCAAGGCCAAGCTGCGCGGCACCTACCGCATGCGCGAGGTCGATCACGTCGTGGTTAAGGGCAAGACCGAGCCGGTCGGGGTGTGGGAGGTGCTCGACTTCTACTCGCCGACGCAGTTCCCCAACCTGATGGACGTGGTGAACTATTTCCGCGACGGCATCGCCCAGTACCGCGAAGGCAACTGGGACAAGGCCGTCATCCGCTTCAACGAGGCGCTGAAGGCCAACCCGAGCGATCACCTGTCGCAGACCTACATCGAACGGGTCGAATATCTGCGTGCCCACCCGCCCGCCGACTGGAAGGGCGTGTGGATCATGAAGGAAAAGTAGAAGGGTCTGCGCCGCGCGCCCGTAGTCACCGCTAGTACGGGCGTTTCGAGGGCGGCCCCTGTCCTGCATGGCCAGTCCCGCCACCGTAGACCACCGCAAATTCGGGCGAATCGCAGCGTACAGCCCTGGCCCGACGCCACGTTTGTGCGGACCGTTGTTGCCGTAGGCAACCGGGATTGTCCGGACTCCGCGGCGCGACGTGGTGCCGGACGCAACCGAATCGCACACAGGATACGGACGATACGGGCTTCCACGGGAGACGTGCGTGCGCGCCAATGACTCGGCCGGCGCAGGCGCGCATGTGCAGTTGGTGCCGCGATGATCGTGCGGATGCATCCTGTGGACATGGTGCCGCGGCCGGTCGCGGGGAAGGCCTCCGCAGATTTGATCGACGACCGATTGACAGGCGGAACGCCTGGCAAAATCCGTCAACTCACTTCAAGTTGCGACGCACAGACGCGTGGATGGCCGGGTCACGCCCGCCATGATGCCGAGTGGGGCGCCGACTGGGGCGAAGGAGCGAGACGCTGTGCGTGGACCGTCATCGGCAAGCCGCTTTGCCTTTCCCGCCTTGCTCGTCGGCGCGGCCGCGCTTGGCTTCTCGCCGATTGCGGTTCGGTTGTCGGAGTTGGGGCCGTCGGCGACGGCGTTTCATCGGGTTGCGTTGGCGTTGCCGCTGTTGTGGCTGGTCAGCCGCCTGACCGCGAACGCGGACGAGCGCGGGCCGGCGGCGCGGGTGGATGCGCGCGGCATGGTGTTGGCGGGGCTGTTCTTTGCCGCCGACCTAGCGCTGTGGCACTGGTCGATCCACCTGACGTCGGTCGCCAACGCGACGCTGTTTTCCAACTTTGCGCCGATCTTTGTCACCGCCGGGGCGTGGCTGTTCCTGCGCGAGCGCATTTCGGGGCGGTTCGTGGCTGGGTTGGCGGCGGCGATGCTGGGGGCGCTGCTGTTGATGCGCGGCACTGCGGCGGTGGGGACGCGGGCGCTGACCGGTGACCTGCTGGGGCTCAGCACGGCGATCTTCTACGGCGGCTACCTGGTGACGATGAAGGATCTGCGCGAGCGGCATTCGGCGGCCGTGCTGATGCTGTGGACCGGTGTGCCGATGGCGGGGGCGCTGCTGGTGGTGGCGCTGGCATCGGGCGAGAGCTTGTGGCCGGAGACGGCGCGCGGCTGGACGGTGCTGGTGGCGCTGGCGTGGCTGTCGCACGCGGGCGGGCAGGGGTTGATCGCCTGGGCGCTCAAGCACCTGCCGGCGTCGTTCTCGTCGGTCACCCTGCTTCTGCAGCCGGTGGTGGCGGCGGTGCTGGCGTGGGCGTGGCTCGCCGAGCCGCTTGGTGGGTGGCAGGCGGCCGGTGGGGCGTTGGTGCTGGCGGGGATTCTGGTGGCGCGGCGGGGAGCGGAGTCCGGTTGGACACTCTCACCCCGACCCTCTGTCGCCCCGGAGGGGCGCTAGCGCGCCCCTTGCGCGCGTTCCCGCGCGACCGCAAGCGGGAGAGGGAGCTAACTCAGGTCGAGCGCCAGATGCCGCCGAACAGGATGCCGGCGCCGATGGCGAAGCCGAGGTCGTACCACCAGCCGGTGTTGTGAACCTCGTACATGCGCACGCCGTCGGCGAAGAACGAGACGATGAGCGTGATCGGCGCGATGATGCCGTGCCACAGGCCCATCCAGAAGCCGGCGAGATTCGGGTCGGCGGCCATCGGGTTGGGGCCGGCGGTGCAGGCGGCGAGCGTCAGCAGAGCGATGGCGGCGACGGCCAAGAGGCGGGTGTTCATGGCGGCTACTTCCGTGGCGGAGCCGGGGCGCGCTGCGCGGCGGCGGTGAGGCCGGTGATGGGGGCGCCTTCGAAGCGTTTTTTCAGGGCGGCGATGCCGGCGCGGTAGAAGTTCTTGAACGAGGCGGCGGCCGAGTCGGTCTCGGCCGTGTTCTTCATGGCGAAGTTGCACACCCACGACACGGTGCAGCTGCCGTCGCCGTGGTCCACCACCATCAGGGTACTGATGTGCGAGGCGAGGCCGGGCTCGCCGGCTTCGATCGAGTAGGTGTAGCCGAGCGGCTCGTCGGCCCGCGAAATGAGCTTCTCGGTGAGGATCGCGCCGCCCGCCAGGGTCAAGTTGCGGATGGCGCCGGGACCGGTGCCCTGGGTGGTGGACCCCGTGATGCCGGGGGCCCAGCGGTGGAAGGTGTCGAACTTGCCGATCAGTTCCCACACCTTGGGACCGGAAGCCTTGATGTGCTCGGCCACGGTAACGTTCGGCATATGGTCCTGGACCTCGCTGCGCCTGTCGCCGCCTGTGGATAAGCCGGTGGAAAAATCGCACACCCGGTGGCGGAAGTCAGCGGATTTTGCGACCCAGCGGGCGAAGCTAACCGGCCACGTGTAAAGTTGCAGCGGAGGCTCCGCGTGCGGTTCCTGGACTATGTGCTGATGGCGGTGCTGACAGTGATCGCCGGATTGGCGGTGGCGTCGCTGCTGGGCGTCGGCCTGGGTGCGTTGGACCCGGTCGAGGCGGTGGGGCGGGTGATGGACGCGGTGGGGTAGAGCGCAGCGCGCTGAGGCACCCCCTCCCTAACCCTCCCCCACTGCGTGGGAGAGGGGACTCTAAGAGCCGATCCAAGAAGTTGAGATTCAGCGGCAAGGGATTGGCCTGGTCAGGCGCCGGAGCATGATGCGGATCATGGCGAGGCGAACGAAGGCGACGACGGTTCTGGCGTAGCGCTCGAAGTCGCGGGCGAGGCGGCGGTTGCGG
>CAMDCA010000040.1 GCA_945889645.1 Rhizobium sp. Q54 | reverse complement strand
CCGCGTCAGGCTGAACGGCATTCGGCTTCGTGATAGTGCTTGTCATGGCGTGGTCTCCTGTCCGGCGCGTCAAACGCCGCACTTGCTGGGGTTGAAGCACCCGGAGACTACGCCACCACCAATTCCAACCAACTTCGCGACGCCACCCGTTTGTGCTGGCCGGAGCCCTGCTGGCGCACGCGGGCGGCGCCTGGGCGCAAGCACCGATGACTCAAGGCGACGCCCTGCGGCTTGGGACAACCGCCGGAGGCGAATCCAGCGAGATTCAGGCCGCTTGGCTCCGCGCCGTCGCGGCGCATCAGGCGGCCGCCCACCTCGACACTGTGCGCGAGACGGTCGCTGTCGCCATCGAAATGGCTCGCGGCCTGCGCGCCACCGGCGCCTGGAGCGCGCTCGATGTGTTGCGGCAGGAAACGGCGGCGGCCGAGTTCACCGTCGATGCGCTGCGCGTGCGAACCGACGCAAAGCTGGAGGTCGAGCGCCTCGCCCATATGCTGCGCGTCTCCGCCATCACGCTCGCGCTACCCACACAGCTTGCCGAGGTTCCGCGCGAGCCGGTGACGATGCCGCCGCTCGCTGCCGATGCCTCGGCCGAACGCGCGTGGGCGCTGCGCACGGCGTACCTAAGGTATGGGGCGGCGCACCAGCGCGCGGTGCTGTACCAGACCGCCATCCTGCCGCTGCGCCGTGCCATCGCGGAAGAGACCACCCTGCGGTTCAACGGCATGCTGGTGGACGTGTTTGGCCTGCTCGACGACGTGCACGCCAATGCGGTGGCCGTGATGGCGTCGATCGAGGCGACGCGCGATTTCTGGCTGGCCGATAACGCCCTGCGGTTTTCTGAGGGTACCGGGGGCCACGACGACACGGTGCCGCGCCTGGTGCTGGACGCACCCGCAACGCGCAGGGGGCATTGATGCTGACTCGACGCAACATCCTGACCGGCGCGGCGCTGCTGGGCGCGGCTGCCGTCGGCCGCAGCGCGCTCTCGGCCATTCCGGAGCCGGCCTACCCGACCGGCCCACGCACGGCGGTGCCGCGACCGCCGCCCAACGGCCGGCCGTTCAATCCGGTCGTCACGCTCAACGGCTGGTCGGCGCCGTGGACCGTCAACGACGGTGTGAAGGAGTTCCACCTGGTCGCCGAGCCGGTGGTGCGCCAGATCGCGCCAGGCATGCGCGCCAACCTGTGGGGATACAATGGCCAAAGTCCGGGCCCCACGCTGGAAGCGGTCGAAGGCGACCGCGTGCGCATCTTCGTCACCAACAAGCTGCCGGAGCACACCGCAGTGCACTGGCACGGCATGGTGGTACCGAACGGCATGGATGGCGTCGGCGGACTGACCCAGCCGCAGATCCCGCCCGGCAAAACCTTCGTCTACGAGTTCGATCTGAAGCGCAGCGGAACCTTCATGTACCACCCGCACGCCGACGAGATGGTGCAGATGGCGATGGGCATGATGGGCCTGTTCATCGTACACCCGCGCGACATCGACGAGCATCGCGTCGATCGCGACTACGCGTTCCTCGTCAACGCCTACGACATCGCGCCCGGCGCCTCATTGCCCAACGTCAACACGATGACCGACTTCAACATCTGGAGCTGGAACTCGCGGGTATTCCCCGGCATCGATCCGCTGGTGGCTGGTCTCGGCGAGCGGGTGCGCATCCGCATGGGCAACCTGACGATGACCAACCACCCGATCCACCTGCACGGCCATTCGTTCGAAGTGACCGGCACCGACGGCGGCTGGGTGCGCGAGAGCGCGCGCTGGCCCGAGGTCACGGCAGACATCCCGGTCGGCGCCATGCGCTCGGTCGAGTTCATCGCCGACCAGCCCGGCGACTGGGCGTTCCACTGCCACAAGTCGCACCACACCATGGGCCCGATGGGCCACGACACCGCGACCATGATCGGCGTCAACCAGCGCGCGCTGGAATCGCGCATGATCGCGTTGGTGCCGGAGTTCATGGTGATGGGCGAAGGCGGCATGGCCGACATGGGCAACATGGAGATGCCGCTGCCGGCCAACACATTGCCGATGATGACCGGCTCCGGGCCGTTCGGCGCCCTCGAGATGGGCGGAATGTTCACCGTGTTCAAAGTGCGCGCCGGGCTCGCGCCGGGTGACTACGGCGATCCAGGCTGGTTTACCCACCCTCCCGGCACCGTCGCCCGCGAAGCTTAAGTTTTCCTGTAGAGTCCGATCATGTTTGCCAAAGCCGTTGCCATCGGTGTCCTCCTGTTCGCCGCAACGATGCCTCCTGGCGCAGGCCAAGCGCAGACGCAGATGCCCATGCCCCCGGCCGCCGCCGGCGCCGACGCAGGTGCCGTGACCGGCACACTGCTCGGCGAGGTGCGCTTGATCGACCGGGATTCCAACAAGATCACGGTCGCCCACCAGCCGATTGCCGAGTTCAACATGCGTGCGATGACCATGGTGCTGCAGGCTCCCGGACCGGCCCTGATTGCCGACCTCAAGGTCGGCGACCGGATCAAGGCGGTGGTCGTGCGCAACGGCGGCGCGTTCACGATTCAGACGGTCGAGGTCGAGAAATAGGGGTTCCCCGCCCCGGCTTTCCGCCGCCCGCCCGCGCCTGCGACCAAGGTTGCCTCGCGGGAACGTTTGGAATCCGCTAGTGTGAAACAGCCGCGCCTCGGCGCGCGGGAACCCATCGGTTGGGGCGGCATAGAGGACAACAGCACGCATGTTCGGTTGGTTTGGCTCGAAGAAGCAGGAGCGCGACCTTCGCGACACCCTCTCGCTGCACAAGTTCGAGATGGAGTTCCCGAAGCTACTCGAGACCTTCAAGATCGTTCCCAACCGGCGCGCCAGCAAGACCGAGCGGTATGCCGAGGTTGAATCGGCGGCTCGTTTCATCCTCGAAGGCGCCCTCAAGGAAGCTGCGCGCAGCGGCAAGATGAATACCCAGGACGACCTGGCAGCAGCAGCGGCGTTCTCCGCCTTGCTGTGCGCCTACCTCGGCACCTGCGGCGGCCTCGAAGATTCTGACGTGCGCGAATTGCAGGGATTTGTTCCCGGCTACGTCTTTCCGCGCGTCGCCGCGCATCTGATGAAGTCGAGCGGCGACTTCCGCACCATCGTGTCCAAGGGCTTGTTCAAGTACGAGTCGATGAGCAAGAAGGGCAAAGGCACCCAGGTTCTGGAACGCCTCGAGGACAACGTCGTGCAGTTCATCTGCCAGCGCGATCCGCAATACCTTGAGGCGCTAGGCCAGAGCCTCGGCGACTTGAAGTAGAAGTTCGCGGGGAGTCTTCTTCCCCGCGTTCGCCCAGGCTTACAACACCGCGCGCGGGGCCCCCGGGCATAAGCCTACTTCCGTCCTGTCAGATAGAACGTCTCGACTTCGCCGCGACCGCGGATGTTGAGGATGCCGCGCGACTGCAGAGTGAAGCGGTTGCGCAACAGCGGCTCGCTTTCGACCGCGACGTGGATGCGGCCCGGCTCGCAATAGGATTCGTGGCGCGACGCCATATTGACGGTGTGACCCCACACGTCGAAGGCAAACTTGTGGGTGCCGATCACGCCCGCCACCACCGGCCCGCTGGCGATACCGACGCGCATCTGCAGCGGCTCGACCAGCGTCGGGTTCAGGACCGTCAGCTTCTCTTGCATACGCAGGGCGAGCTCGGCGATCGCGTCGGCATGGTCCATGCGCGGTGTCGGCAGGCCGGTCACCGCCATGTAGGCATCGCCGATCATCTTGATCTTCTCGACATTGAGGCCGAGCACCAGGTCGTCGAAGGCGGAGAAAACCCGGTTCAGGCTATCGACCACTTGGCGCGGGGTTAGCCGGGACGCCAGACTGGTGAAGCCAACGAAGTCGGTGAACAGCACGGTGACGTTGTCCACGGCGTCGGCGATGACGTCTTCGCCAGCCGACAGGCGCACCGCGACCTGGCGCGGCAGGATGTTGAGCAGCAACGCCTCCGACTTGCGCTTCTCCTCCTCCATCCGGTGACTATATTCCCGGTCGGCATCGAGCCAGCGCTTGCGCGCCATGGTCTGGGCAAGACGGGCGCGCAGCAGCACCGGTTTCACCGGCTTGACAAGGTAGCCGATCGCTCCCGCCTCGATGCAGCGGACGATGCGTTCGTCCTGCCCGGCACTGGACACCATGATGACGGCGGTGTCGCGCAGGCCAGGATTGCCGACGATGCGGCCGAGGACATCCAGGCCGCTGAGCCCCGGCATGTTGAGATCGAGCAGAACAACGTCGAACTGGTTGTCGCGCAACAGTTCGAGCGCCTCGTCGCCGGCCCGGGCGGGCGTGGCGTCGTGGCCGTCGCGCGTCAGTTGCTCGACCAGGAGGGCACGCATCGATTCGTCGTCGTCGACCACCAACACGCGGTCACCGGTGCCGGCCACCCGTTCGCCGTGAGTCAGGGGCGCAATGCTCGGCGCCTCGACATCCAGCACCTGATCGATGGTCTCCAGCGTCTGGTCGGCGACCTGCAGCAGCTCTTCGACATCGTCGGCCAGGTGATCCAGGCCCTGAGGCCCCAGGTCTTCGGCCAGGATTTCGACAAATCCGCGCACGGCGGCGATCGGGTTGCACAGGTCGTGGCGCAGGCGCCGCTGTGCCGACGCGGTGGCCAGATGTCCCTCTGGACGCGGGTCGATCGCCCCCGCAACCAACCCATCGAGCGAGCGCGCGGCGGTATGGGCGCGCGTGGCGACCGCCACCATCTGCGCCGAAGCCTTGGCCTCCACGACCCGGCTGCGGAGCTGTTCGGTCAGTGCGACGCAGCGCTGGACCAGCGGAACCAGGTGGGCACGCAAGCGCGCCGGCGCCTCGGACAACGTCGGGGCACGGCTGAGGGGTGTGATGCTCGCGGCACGCATGGCCGCAGCGTGGCGGAACCTGCGGTGCGAGTCTACCACTGCGTGTATCGGCAGCACATATTACAACCCAGGGTAAACCTGGGCGGTCACCGGGTTCCAAGCCCAACCAACCCTGTTCCGGGAAGGAGTAGCAGCCCATCGCCGCACCTAACTGCGGCCTGGGCGGCCGGATCTCGCTGGTCGATGCGACGCACAGACCAGTATGTCCGCGTCCTGAAGGCTACGGACCGGTGCGCCCGGGACGGACCCTACTCCGCCGCGGCCGGCTGCAGTGCGGGCACGACTTCGATGGTGCGGCCGTGGAATTCGGTGAGGGAGGCGCGGTGCCCGATACTGACCACCGCGGTCTTCGGTAGCCGCGCTTTGAGCAGGCGATAGAGTTCGCTTTCGCTCTTCTCATCGAGCGCCGCCGTGGCTTCGTCCATGAACAGCCAGTCCGGCTTGTAGAGCAGCGCCCGCGCGAAGGCGACGCGCTGCTGTTCGCCTTGGCTCAACACCTGGCCCCACATGCGGTCGTCGTCCAGGGAATCGACCAACTGCGGCAGGCCGACTGCGCGCAGCGTCTCGGCGATTTCGGCGTCGCTGTAGCCATCGGGCGGGGCCGGATAGCTGACCACCAAGCGCAGCGTGCCCAGCGGCAGGTACGGCCGCTGCGGCAGGAACAGCACCTTTCCCTGCGCCGGCAGTTCGATCTCGCCCGCGCCGAACGGCCACAGACCGGACAGGGCGCGGAACAACGTGGTCTTGCCCGCTCCGGACGCCCCCTTTACGAGCACCGATTCCCCTGCCCCCACCGTGGCGTCGATGCTGCGCGACATCGGCGCACCTTCGGGCTTCTTGAGTTCCACGCCACGGATATGAAGGCGGTTGTCGCCGGCGGCCGCGACGGCGATGCCCTTGGGCGCCGCGTCGGAGGCATGAGCGGCATCGAGCGCTTCGCTAAACGTGGTCAAACGGTCGACCGTGGCGCGCCAGCCAGCCAGCGAAATATACGCGTCGATGATCCAGGTCATGGCCGATTGCACCTGGCCAAACGCTTGAATCGTCTGCATCAGGGCGCCCAGCTGAATCGTGCGCACGTTGAAGTAGGAGAACGCAGCAAGGAGGAACGGGAAGATGAGTCCGATCTGCCCGAAGCCGCTCTGGAAGGCGACGATCTTCACCTGGCGTACGATGATCTCCCAGAAGTTGCCCACCACGCGAGTGAAGCGGTTGGAGAAGACACGCTTCTCGTCGGCCTCGCCGCCGTACAAGGCGATGCCTTCGACATTTTCGCGTGCGCGGATTAGCGCGTAGCGGAAGTCGGCTTCGAGTTTCTGCTGCTGGTAGTTGAGTCCGACCAACGGCCGGCCGATGAAATGAATGAGGATGGTGCCCAGGACGGCCCAGACAAGCCCGATCCACAGCAGCGAGCCGGGGAAGGACCAGCCGTCCTCTCCGCCCATGCCGAAGATCGGGGGGTAGACGAAGGCCGCGGACAAACTCCACAGGATCACGCTGAACGACACCAAGTTCATGATCGCGTCGAGGGCGCCCAGGGTCAGCGACAGCGTTTGTGCGATGTACTGGTCGACGTCGTCGGCGATGCGCTGGTCGGGGTTGTCGGTGACGGCGCCGCGCATCTGCAGGGCGTAGTACGCGTGCCCGCGCATCCAATCGCTCAGGTAGCGCTCGGTGAGCCACTTGCGCCAGCGGATGCGCAACATCAGGCGCAGATAAATCTGCAGCACGGCGACGACGATGTTGATCGTCGCCAGGATGGCAAAGAACCGCATCTCCGACCAAAACGCATCGAGGTCGTATTCCTGGAGCGCGTTGTAGAAGCGCCCGTACCAAGCGTTGAACTGGACGTTGAAGTAAACGAGAAAGACGGCGAGGCCGAGGATCACCGCAAGGAGCGCGAGCGCCGACCAGCGCTGCTCGGAAACCCAGTAGGGTTTGGTCAGGCGCCACAGGTCGCGGAAGAAGCCGGGACGCAGCTTGGCGGCCGGTGCCGGCAGGGCAGGATTCGGGTTCGCCATGGTCCGTCAGGGTTGTCGCGCACCCCGACGGGGTGGACGAGGTTCAGCCTAGGGGCCTGATTGTACTGTGATTTTGCCCCGCAAAGGCAGCCGCGAAGGCGCGGAAACTGTCAGTCTTCCGTGACCAGATCCAGCACCTAGCGTTGCGGCAGGGCGAACGAGACGGTGGTCCCCTCACCCGGCGCGCTCTGCACGACGAAGCTGCCGCCGTCGCGCACGCGGAAGCCGCGCCGCGGCGCCGCCCTAGCTGGTCAGGTCGCGGCGGCTGAAAAGGGCGATCAAATCAATGCCCGCGGCGGTGAGCGCGTCGCAGCCGCCTTCTTCGCGATCGATGACCGCGAGAGCGGTAGCGACGTTGGCGCCGAGGCCGCGCAGGTCCTTAGTCGATAGCACCACCTGCCCGCCCGACGTGACGATATCCTCGACCACCAGCACGCGCTTGCCAGCAACCGGCGTGCCTTCGGCCAAACGGGCGGTGCCGTACTCCTTGGCCTTCTTGCGGACATAGGCGGCCGGGAGGCCCGAGCGCTGGGACAGCAGCGTCGCCAGCGGTACGGCGCCGAGTTCCAGACCGGCCAACACCTCGGTGCCATTCGGGATGAGCGGCAGCATGGCTTCGACGACGTCGCGCAGCAGCGTCGGATTGGACGTGATCTGGTACTTGTCGAAGTACTCGGTGGCGGTGCGGCCGGAGCGCAGTGTGAAGGTGCCGGTGAGCCGGCACGCCTTGACGACGCGCGCGGCCAACAGGCTGCGCGCGTCGGCGTCCATCGTATGCGTCATGCTTCGGAAGACCTCAGCGTAGAGCCCGCGCGGCGTTGACCGCGGTGGCGGAGCGTTCCACCAGGCCGAGCTCGTCGAACACGCGCGCGGCGATGCGATATTGCACGTTGGCTTCCATCGTTCCAGTCGATCCGCGCGCCAGTACCTGGGCCAACCCGAAGCGCGCCTCGCCCTCGCCGATGCGGTCGCGGGCGGCGATATAGGCATCGATGGCGCGATCATAGAGCGGCGCGGCAACGGTCCAGTTCTCGCGTTCACGCTCGAGGCCAGCGTGCGCCAGCAACGCCTGGCCGGCGCCGAGGGGCAGGTCGGCCAGGTCAAAGGCCTCCGCCGCAGCAGCATATCCCGCCAGCGCCGCGTCGGGACGGCCGGCGTTGTGTTCGATTTCCGCCCGCGCGAAAGCCAGGGCGCCGTCAACCGCGGGGGTTCCCGGCGGCGCCAGCGTACGGGCCGCATCGAGACGCTTGGCGGCGTCGGCCGGCGCATCCAGCAGACTCAGCGTGGCGAGGACGATGGCCTGACGTTCTTCGACCGCACCGACCGCGACCTCGGCGTAGGCGCGCGCCTCGGTGGACGGATCGTTGCGCGCAGTTTCGAACAGCGCGACAGCGCGCTCGTAGGCGTCGCGCGCCTCGCTGGTCCGCCCGAGGCGGCGTTCCAGGTTGCCGAGCGCGGCCCACGCGTCCTGCTCGCCGGCCGGCAGTTTCATCTCGGCGAAGATCATGCGCGCCTCGTTGAGGAAGCGGCGCGCCTGTACTGGGTGACCGGCGGCAACCTCGAGGTGTCCCATGCCGAGGTTGCCCTGCGCCTCCAGGCGGCGGCTGCCGCCCTGGTCGGCATAGTTGATGTCGTAGGTGAGCTTCAGGCGCGCCGCGTCGTTGTCATCCACGTAGGTGAGGAGTTCCTCGCGGGTGCGATCGGCGACCAGCTGGCCGGCGCGGTCGTTGAGAATCTCGAAAATGGCGCGGGCGCGCGCGATCGTGTCGTCGGCTGTGGCGATCTGGCCGAGGCGGCGCTCGCTGTCTGCGATGCCGAGCAGCGCCTGTGCCTCCAGGGCCCATTCGCCGTGAGCGCGGAAGGCGTCGGCGGCAGCCTGGAATCCGGTCAGCGCGGCGTCGTTGTTGAAGCGAGCGCGCTCCAGCTCGGCGAGGGCGAACGCCACCTTGGCCTCGCCAAGTTCGTCACCGGCCCGCTCGAACGCAGCTTGAGCGCGGGCGTAGATGTCGCGCGCAACCTCGCCTTGGCCGGTGATGCGTGTGTGGGTGGCAAGTCCGAGCAGCGCCCGCCCCTGCCCTGCCAGGTCGCCGGCATCGCGGTACAGCGCCACGGCACGTTCGTAAGCGTCGTGCGCCTGGGCGTCGCGGCCCTGGTTGGCGGCGGTGTCGGCCTGGGCCAACAGCTGCTCGGCGCGCGGATTGGCGCCGGGAGCGCCCTTGTGCCCGGCCGTGGCGTTGAGCTGCGTGGCGGCATCTTCCGCCTGTTGCTGCTCCTTGCCGCAGCCGGCCAGAACGAGGGCCGCAACGGTAAGCGTCGCCGCAACGCACAACCTCTTCAGGCGCATGAAATCCTCACGGCCTTACTGTACCGCATCAGCTTGAACGCGACCGCGCTCGATCTGGCCACGCGCGTAGGCGATGAGAGCGCGGGCTTCGTCCTGCGCCGCGGGAAACGCCGCCCGATTGGCGCCCGCGTCCCCGCCCCGCACACGCAATGCACCGACAGGAGCCAGGCCGAGGTACGCCGCGGCCGCCGCAACCGCGTCTGGAAATCCATCGAGCACCGACTCGGCGCGGTCGATGGCGGCGAACGCCACCTGGCCCTCTTCGTCCTCGATCGCCATCTCGGCGCCGACGAACGGCGTCAGCACCAGACCGAACAGCGTACCGGCCTGGGCAAACAGCGCATCCGCCTGGGCCGCCAGCGCGAGGCCCTCGGCGTTGTGGCGCAAGGCCTGCGACACCCACGCGAGCTCGAGAGTCGCGCGCCCCTGGCCGCGGGCGTTGCGGCCGAACAAGCGCACCGCGTCCTTGAGGTTCTGCACTGCCTCCGCATAGGCGCCGCCACGGCGTGCCAGCGCACCGGATGCCAGACGCGCCTCGGCCTCACCGGCGGCAATACCCGCGCGTGCAAATGCGGCGGCCGCGTCAGCGAACGACTTGCGGGCGGCGTCCGTGTCGCCGCCTGCCTGTTCCATCTCACCAATACGCAGGATCGCCCACGCCATGTCGGGATGCGCCACGGTGTTGAGGCGCACGGCGGCGGTGGTGAAGCGCGCTTTGGCCTGGTCGAGCCTGCCCTGCAGACGTTCGAGGTCGCCGCGCGCAAGTTCGACGCGGCCCAGTCCGTCGCGCGCGTTGATGGTGCGGAAGCGCGCCTCGGCGTCGTCCAGCGCCGACGCTGCGTCGAGATTGTAGCCATCGTGGATGGCGCGCCGGGCAATGTCGAGGTGGGATTCGGCGGCGCGGCGAAGTTCGATCACAGCGAGGCGGGGCTGAGCGTCTTGGACAGAAATCCAGAGGACTACGACCGAGGCGGCCGCGAGGATGCCGGCAGACAGAAACCGAGCGCGACCGCGGACTACACCTGCAACAACGACCGCGGCGATGAACGCGGCGATGGCTACGGCGCCCAAAGCAGACCCGAGGGATTCGCGCAGGAGATCCATGGCGGGAGTGTAGCGCTGGGCTTGAGATCTACCCCACCCTCACCCGAGCCTCGCCCGCCGACGGCGGGAGGGCGAGCGGCCGCGCGCCGCCAACACGGCAACGGCCGGGACCTTTGGGGTCCCGGCCGTCACGCCGTTCGATCGGCCGCCGAGCGTTCGGCGGCGGTTCGTCGTTACGCCCAGCTCAGGTCATGGCTCCGGAACGGAGTCGAGCGGATGCGCTTGCCGGTCGCGTAGAAGATCGCGTTGGCAACCGCAGCCGGGGTCGGCGGGCCCGCAGGCTCGCCCATGCCACCCCAGGTGCCGCCCTTGGTCAGTGCAAAGTGCACTTCGACCGAGGGCATCTGGTTGATGCGCATCAGCTGGTAGGTGTCGATGTTGGTGTTGGTGAACTGGCCCTTTTCGAGCTGCAGGCCGGCGAACCATGCCGTGCCCAGTTCCCAGCACGCCGCGCCCTCAAGCTGCTCAGCGCAGTTCAGCGGGTTGATGACGTGTTGGCTGTTGATCACCACCATGACCTTTTCGACGGTGAGCTGGCCACGGCGGCTGACGGTCACGGTCGCACACGCAGCGCAGTAGGACGCGTGGTCTTCCATGACTGCAACGCCCATGCCCTCGCCGCGCGGCAGGTCGGTCCGGAAGCCGGACTTTTCCTTCAGCACCTTGAGGACCGCTTGCCAGTCTTCCATGCCTTCGGTCATCTTCAGGCGCCAATCCAGCGGGTTGATGCCGCCGGCCTGGGCCATCTCATCCACGAACCCTTCCATGATCATGCCGTTCTGGTTCGTGCCCGGCGCGCGATGCGTCGCGGTCGGGATGTGCGAAGCCTGAAGGCTACGTTCATGGCGGCGGTTGGCGACCTTGTACGGCATGTTGTCGATGCCGGACGAAGAACGCGTCTCCGGGCCAACCGAGCGCGAGAAGAATGCGGTCGGATAGCCGTTCGCACCGATCACCGCGGTGAACGCCGTGGTGTGCGGGGAGCGCTGCTTGTCGTGACGGACGTCTTCTTCTCGAGTCCACACGACCTTGACCGGCTTGCCGAGCAGCTTGGACAGCTCGGTTGCCTGTCGGGTGACGCCGGTGTTGCCACCGCCGCCGCCGCCAAACGCGCCGCCGATGAACGTCGTGTGCGTGTAGACGTTCTTCGGATCCATGCCCGACTGGCTCGCCGCCAGCTGCAGAGCGGCAGACTGGTCCTGGCTCGGTGTCCACACGTCAACACGATCAGCAGTGACGCTGACGGTCGCGTTGATGGGCTCCATACGGAAGTGAGTCTCGTACGGACGATGGTACTCGGCCTTGACGACTTTGGCGCCGGCCGGGTTGGCGATCATGGCGAATACGTCGCCACCGGTCGAAGTACCCAGCGCCTCGCCCGGCAAGCCGAGCAGGCGTGTTGCGTCAGCAGCCAGCGTGGCGGTGCTGGTCGCCGCCGAGGGGCCCATGTCCCACTCGATCGGCATCAGGTCCAACGCGGTCTTGGCGCGGAACCAAGAGTCGGCGACTACCGCGACGCCCGACTGCATGTCGGCGCCGCCACGGCCGGTGCCCATCTTCATTTCGTACGCGCCAATGACCCCGGGGCGTCCCTTGATCGCGTCGAAGTTGAAGCTCTTCAGCTTGCCCCAAGGAACCGGGCAGCAAACGACGTTGGCGTAGACCATGCCCGGCAAGCGGGTGTCGATCGAGTACGCCGCCGCACCGTTGACCTTGTGCGGGATGTCGAGGCGCTGCACGGACGTGCCGAGCAACCACCACTGGTCCGGCGTCTTGATCTTCGGTTCGACGTCGAGTTTGACGGCCGCGGCCGCCGTTGCGAACTCGGCGTACGTGCCGCGGCGGGTGCCGCTGGTCAGGACGCTGTCCTTCGCGGTCACGTCGGAGCGCTGCACGTTCCACGCCGTGGCCGCTGCCTGCTTCAGCCGTTCACGCGCGGAGGCGCCGGCTGCCATCAAGTGCGGGTGGCGCGAACGAACGACGTTCGAGCCCGACGTGCTCATGTTGACGTATTCGTTGTTGTTGCGGATGTGACGGTTCGCGTCGGCGAACACTGCGCGCACGGCCTTCCAGTCGACGTGCAGTTCTTCGGCGATCATCATCGGCACAGAGGTAAGCGCGCCCTGGCCCTGCTCGGTGTGCGGCACGCGGATGGTGACGATGCCTTCCGGATCGATCGTCAGCCACGCATTGACCTCAACGCCTTCCTTGTCGGTCGGGTTGAGCCACGGCTGCTTGTTGACCAGCGTTGCGGCGCTGGCCGGCATGTGGAAGCCGAGCATCATGCCGCCACCGGCCATTGCGGTGGTGACGACGAATGTGCGGCGGGATACTTCGAGATGCGTCATTGCAGCCTCCCTTAGCGAGCCGCGAGATCGGAGGCGCGATGAATCGCCGCCCGGATCCGCAAGTAGGTGCCGCAACGGCAGAGGTTATCGACCATCGCGTCGTCGATCTCTGCATCGGTCGGACGGGGACGCTTGGCGAGCAGTGCCGTGGCCGCCATGATCTGGCCGGACTGGCAGTAGCCGCATTGCGGCACGCCGATTTCCGTCCAGGCGACCTGCACCGGATGCGTCGAGTTGGCGGACAGGCCCTCGATGGTCGTGACCTTGCCGTTGACCGCAGCCGAGACCTTAGTGTTGCACGACTTCACCGCTTGGCCGTCGATGTGCACGGTGCACGCACCGCAACGCGCGATGCCGCAGCCGTACTTCGTCCCGGTCAGACCGATCGTGTCGCGGAGCACCCACAGCAGTGGGGTCTCCGGTTCCACGTCGACGGTATGATTCGTGCCGTTGACGTTGATACTGAAAGCCATCTCTTTGCTCCCTCCCTCTCAGGGTGCGTCCCGCCCTACCAGCTGAAACCGGCGCGCGCGGGACGCCACGAAGGCAGTTGCCTTCCGCACCAGAAGGGTAGGCGCGTGAGGGAGGGGATCGCAATCGAAACCGCGATATTCTGACGCATCGATCAGGGTCGAAACTCGAGGGAATCCGCCACTTCAAGGCATGGTGGTGGCTGGGCGCCGATCGAGAAAGTGACGACCAGGGTCGCGCTTGGAACGATTTCGGCGGGGGGGATTTTTCGTCGCTATGAACGGCTGGGCACGACACCTCGCCGCGGAGGCGCACACACCGGCGCCTATGCACTGGCAAAATTCTCGTCGCTATGAACCGCCAGGCACGACCTGGCACGCGCTGAATTTGACGGGTCAGCGGTAGCCGGCGCAGCGCGGATGATTTGGGTTGGCGTAGTAGAGGCCACATTCCTCGCGGGTGATGGCGCCTTTCCCGACGATGCGCGCCATCAGGTACTCGACGATCTGATCGATGTCTGCCGCGCTCATAGCGCCGCCAGGCGTCACGTCGGGAGGCGGTGCGGTGGCCGCCATGCCGTAGCAAGGCGACTGTGCGTAGGCGCCGCTCATGAAGTACGGCATCGGCGTTGCCGGGCGCCCGCAGCGAATCGTCTCAGTAAGGGCGCTCCGGTCGAGATTGGTTTGTCGCAAGCTGGGCCCCGCGGGTTGGTCGCCGCCCCCGCCGCCCTGAGCAAAAGCGCCGTGACATGCGTCGCACCCGGCCCCTTGCCAGGCCCTCATACCTGGGTCAGGCGACGCCTGCGCCACCGCTGGGCCGCTCGCCGTGCTCACCAGGAGCCCAACCATCAGACCGCAGACCACCCTCAGCACGCGCATCTTTCGACTCCCCCTTAGCGATGGATGGAATTGTCCGGCATCGTCGCACCGGTGAACAGCGCCCCTACCTGATCGGTATCGGCGAGGTTCGCCGAAAGCAAACGGGCGCCGCTGAAATCGGCTTCGGTCATCCTCGCGCCGCTGAGGTCGGCGCCGAAGAGGTCGGTGCCAACGAGCGAGGCCTGCGAAAGGTTAGCATTGCGTAGCCCCACCTCGACCATCATGGCGCGGTCCGCGACAACCCGGTGCAGGTCGGCGCGGAACAACACGGCCAGCGGCATGTAGGTGCCGTTGAGGGTCGCTGCGACCAGGCTGGCGTCATTGAGCCGCGCCTCGCCGAGGTCGGCGAAGTCGAGATCGGCGCCGTCAAGTCTCGCGAGCGTGAAGTTGACGCGGCCCATGCGCGCATTGCGCAGGATGGCGCCGCTCAGGTCCGCCCGCGAACCTTCCGCCTGGTACAGCATCGCGCCGGACAGGTCTGCGCCACGCAGATTGGCGAAGCCGAGGTTGGCACGGTTGAGGTTGGCCTGGCGCAAATTGGTACCGGAAAGGTTGGCGCGGCGAAGGTTCGCGCGATGCAGGACGGCGCCCTCAAGATTGGCGCCACCGAGATCGGCGTCCGTCAGGTCGCGACGCCGCAAGTCCACCCCGGCCAACTCGCAGCCGGCGCAGTCGTTTGCCAACCCGGCGAGGAACATGCTGCGGCGATCTTGCGTGCCAACCACCGGCGTAGCGGCCGGCGCAGGCTCGGCAACGGCCAGGGGCGCTGCCCGCACCGCCGCAAGCACCTCAAGGCGTGCAAAACTCTCGAACTCGTTGGTGACGGTTCGCAGCGCCTGCGGATCAACCACCTGATGGCCTGGGCGATAGAAGAAGCGCTCGTCAATCGCAACCGAACGGCCGTCGCCGTCGCGCAGGCAGCGCTGCTTGATGAACACGCCGTCGATCGGCGCCTCGCCGGGAACGGTTGGGACGTCCGAGCACTCACCGTCCCCGACGTCGTAGCGCGCCTTGAACGCGAGCGCCACGTCGTGCGCCGCAAGGCGAAGATCGGCGGGTGCGCGCGGATCGGTGACTACTCGTAGTCCCTGCACCAGTCCGTCATCATCGACGAGGTAGGAGAGGATCACGGGCTGATCCAGCAAGGTGGTGGCGCTGCGGATCAACGCATTGCGCAGGGCGCGACCGATGTATTCGCGCGTGTCGTCGTAGATGAACCACACCTCGCGCAGACCGGCCGGCTCAACGGCACAGCGCGCAAAATCGATGAATCCAGCGAGGGGCAGTCCGGCTGGCCCACCGTTCGTACCGCACGAAGGATCTACGAATTCCTGCGGCGGCAGGTCGCGCACGTGCGTACCGAACGGAATGTCCCAGATGCGCGGCGCGCGTTGCTGCGCCGAAGCGGGAGCAACACAACAGACGGCCAGAAGGACCCCCACCATTAGGCGGCGGATCTTGCGCTCGGTCATTCCCGGATGAAGTCACGACGGCCGGAGGAGTATGCCCCCGGCCGCCGAGACGCCGTTTGCGCTACAGCCCGAAAACGACGAGCTGCGAGTTGCGCTGCAGGATCAAGAGTTCCTGCGTGTTGAAGTCGTCGGGCCGGTACAGCGCGGCGCCAACGGCAATCGCGACGTACTGTTTGCCGTTGGCCTCGTAGGTGATCGGTGGGGCCGCAATCGGCGTACCGACGTGGAACGACCACAGCTCTTTGAGGGTGTCCTTGTCGATAGCCATCACCTTGCCGTCCGCCTGGGCCGTGAAGATAAGGTCGCCCGCAGTGCCGAGCGCACCCGAGTAAAGCGGCCACGGATGCAGCGACTCGGCGACCTGTTTACCGGTGCGCACATCGACCGAGACGATGCGACCCTGCTGGCGGCCGAGGCTCGTCAGCACCACCCCCGGGAAGTTGCGGTTGGCGCCTTCGGCCACGTCGGTGCGCGCCGCGGCCTGCGGTTGCGCCGTGTTGAAGCAACCGGTCGCGGCGGCGCTGAACGCCATTTGGCGGCGAGCGTCGAAGGTCGGCGGCATCAGGGTCGGTGAACCGATCCAGTTCGGGCAGACGTTTTGGGAGGTTTCCGGTTTCCCCGCCATCACTGACTTGCCGGGGCCGTAGTTCTGCACCAGCGCGGCCGGGTTATACTCGAGCGGCTTTCCGGTCTTCGGATCAATGCCGCGCGTCCACGTCACGGTCGTGTAGGGCTCGGCGTTGATGAAGGCACCGTTGGCGCGGTCCCAAGTGTAGTAGAAGCCGCCGCGGGTGAACTGCGCGACGACCTTGCGCTGCTGCCCGCCGATGGTGACGTCGTACAGCATGCGCGGATTGACATTGTCGCGGTCATGCGTGTCGTTGGGAACGACCTGGAAGAACCACTTCATCTTGCCGGTGTCGACGTCGAGCGCGACGACGCTGTCGGAGAACAGGTTGTCGCCCGGACGGAACTCCGGATCGCCCCACGGCTTGGCCTCGGCGGTGCCGTAGTATGCGAGGTTGGTCTCCGGATCGTACGACGCCTGCATCCACACCGGCGCACCGCCGGTCTTCCATGCGGCCCAATCGCCAGCCCACGTTTCATGACCGACTTCACCTGGCCCCGGAACGGTCCAGAAGCGCCACAACTCGCGTCCATCCGAAGCGGCGTTGGCGGCAATCGAGCCGCGCGTACCGCGATTGGCGATCAGAAGCTTGTCTCGCACTGCGAGCGGCTGCACCGAAGGCGCGCTGCCTGCCGACTTGTCGGCCGGAGCGGCGATGGACACCTCCCACACCATTTCGCCGGTGTTGGTGTCAACCTTGATAAGGCGTGGAACGCCGCTCCCGGTGTTGTGATAGAGGTAGTTGCCAAGCAGGGCTACCGAACCGCGCATGGTTTGGCCCGCGGCGAGCTTCGGATCGTGGATCCACACGGTCTGCGCGCGGTTGCCTGCGCGCACGTCAATCTTGAAGACCTGACCCCAGCCGTTGTGCACGTACATCATCCCGTCGTCGACTACGGGGGTTGACTGCAGGGTCGGCGGGTTTGCTGTCGCGTTTGCGGTGTTCATGCCACCGATCGAATGCAAGAACTTCACCGCGAGGTTGGAGACGTTGCTGCGGTTGATCTGCGACAAACTGGAATGATTGTGTGCGCTGTATGAGCCGTACGGCAGCAGCCAATTCTGCGATTCTCCTTGCGCGTTAGTCAGGCGCTGCGCGGTGACTTCAAGGCCCGTCGCCGCATGGGCAAATCCCGCGGTCGCTACTGCAGCGGCGGCGGCGATGATGGTTCGGGTGCGCTTCATCGGATTCCTCCCAGAGTGTCCGCAACGCGCCGATGGTACGCTCATCCGGCGGAGAGGATCAATCCGACGCCGGCTCGTGCGCTGCGCTGCATGCGCAATCGTATGGCCCTCAACCGCAGATCGATCGCCAGGACATCGGGCTCGGCACGGTCGAACTCGGGCATGAGCAGCGCGGATCGTTGATTGCGGTTCGGTGAACTCGGCCTCGGCCGCGGCCAGGACGGTGACGGCGCCAACGTCCGGATCATCGTCAGAACGAGCAGTGTCTTCCTGTCCGCCAAAAGTGACCCCGCCTCAGCACCAACCTGCGCGCGGCAATCGTAGCCGCTGAGCAGGTCACGCCGGCGTGGTGTGGGTCACACAAGGCGGAGGACGCGGCGAATCAGCGGACGAATAGACCGGCCGGTATGCCCGGCGGTTGGGGAGCGTGCGGCGGACGGCGCGCTGCGCCAACCTAGATCAGGGAGCGCCCCAACCCTGCTTCCATGAGGTCGCCGACTGGCAGCGCTTGCAGATGCGCTCGCCGGACCACTGGCTGTGGAACGCGGTTCTGCACTTCAGGCATTTGCGCTGACGCGGAGCGTCGCTGGTGCGGCGCTGTATTGGCCACTCCCGCTCGCCGTCCGCCACAGCCTGCCCGCCCGCCGTCATATCGACGGGTGCCTCGCCATGCTTGGTCATAGCCGCAAAGCGGCGCCGCCAGGGAGCCGAAGCTTTGGAGTGGATCGCACTATTTCACCGTCGGTTCGGCGTGCCACGAAGCCCACAGAAGAACTGGCACGCAACGCCAATTCGGGGCACGAGCAACACACCGGCGATTTCGGGAACTAGCCGCAACTATGCGCGCCTAGGCGGCCAAATACAAACTTTGGATTCTCAGAACGCCCGGAAACCGGCTGCCAGAGCCGGTTTTTGCGTTTCAGCTAGGCTCGCTACTGAGTCAGGGGACCGGTGTGAAATTCACCGTTGGGCAGCATCGTGTCCTTGAGAATCGCGTCCTGCAGGTTGGCGCCGCGGACGTTGGCCGCCTGGAGGCGCGCCTCGGTGAAATCCGTACCCTTCAGCTTGGTCTCGAACAGGTTGGCGCCGTACAGGTCGGCCTGGCGCAGGATGGCGCCCTCGAGGTTGGCGCCGGTGAGGTCGGCGTTGATCATGTCGGCGACCTCGAGGTTGACGCCGCGCAGATCGAGATCGACCAGGTTGGCGTTGTCAAACTTCGAGCCGCCGAGATTGGCGCCGGTCAGCGTCGCACCGGCGAGGCGCACCTCGCGCAAATCGGAGTCGATTAGGTAGGCGCCGGTGAGATTGACGCGCTGCATGCGGGCGCGGCGCAGCAGGCCACTGTGCATGTAGACCTCGGTCATGTCGGCCAGCGTCAGGTCGGTGAGGTACGCGGTCACCTGGTGCATCACGGCGCCGTGCAGGTTGACCTGCCGCATGTTGGCGAGGCTGAGGTCGGACTCGGTAAAGTCCGTGTCCGTGAGATTGGCGCCCATCAGGTTCGCCTCCACCAGCGTCACCTGGGCCAGGTTGGCGCCGGCAAGATTGGCGCCCGAGAAATCGCGCCGCGACAGGTCGAGGTCGTGCAGGTCGCACTTGGGGCAGTCCTTCGTTGTGCCAGCGATGAAGGCCAAGGCCTGCGGCGAGCGCGCGATCGGAGCGGGCGCGGCCTCCTGGGCGATCGCCGCCGCACCGTGCGCCAGCGCACACAGCGCTAACGCTGCTGCCGCGGCCATCCATTGCGTACGCATCGACATCGTCCCCTACTGAATCTTCACCGAGAGGCTCCACATTTCCCAGCGCGTGGAACTCTCGAAATCGCCCTCGGCCACTTGGCCCAGGGCGGTGGCACCGGTCTGGCCGGCTTTGCGGAACAGGTTGCGCCAAACGATCATGCGCCGCTCGCCGCGGTACACTGTCTCGCAGCGCTGCTTGATGTAGCTGTTGCCGATCGGCGTTTGGCCGTTCTCAAGCGGCAGCGTCTCGCACGTCCAATTCTGCGGCTCGTAGTGGTTGCGGATGACGACGGCCAGCATGTTGCTGACCTGACGCTGGTCGGTGCGCGCACGCGAGTCGGTCACCGCACGCACGCCTTGCACGATCCCGGCGTCATCGAACAGCACTGAAAGAATCACCGGGTGGCCGGCCATCTTGGTGCCGGTGTACTGCTGCAGCCAGAGGTCGCCTTCGCCCTCGGCGCGGAACATATCGACGAACATGTCGGCGAGGTGGCCACCGACGTTGTCGTATTCGACCGCCACCTCGTGCAGGCCCTTCTCGTCCTTGCGGCAGGTGGCGAATTCCTTCCAGCCGGTGAGTTTCTGCAGCGGCACGAGTCCGTTGGACCCACAGGCAAACTTGATGAAACCGGCGGGCATGGCATCGACCGATAGGCCGAGCGCCAAGCCGCGGATGTCGCCGGCGAACGGGTCCAGAGTCATCACCTGGGCCGCGGCCGGCATGGCAATGCCGAGCTGCAGCAGCGCCACCACTCCCAACAACGTACGCACGCGCATGGTCGCCAACACTCCTGGATCTCTATTCTAGCGCCGCCGCGAAAAGAAAAAGAGGGGCCGGGGGTGAGCCCGGCCCCTCTTCATTCGTTGCGCTTTACTAGAGCGAGAACACCAGCAACAGCGACTGGATGCTGCGGTTGTTCAGCTCAGGCTGACGGCCACCGCCGTTGCTGCCTGCGCCTCCGGCCAGCAAGCCGATGTACTGCTTGCCGTTGACGGAGTAGCTCATCGCCGGAGCGGAGATGCCGACGCCGAGATAGCGGCTGTACAGTTCCTCGAGCGTCGCGGCGTCGTGGACCATCAGGTAGCCACGACCGTCGGTCGTGACGACCAGACCGCTGGCGGTGGCGAGCACGCCATTGCCGCGCTGCGGAGTGATCACCTTGGCCGCCGTCTTGCCCGTGCGGGCGTCCATGGCGACGATCGAGCCGTAGCTCACCGGCACCGGCAGACCGCCGAGCTTTGCGACGTCGGCCGGCGCCACGTTGGCGCGGCCGTTCCACTCGCCCGGGGCGCGGTTCGCGCGCGTGCCGAGCTTGTTGCCCTTGTCGGCCCAATGGCCCTGGTCAACGGCCATGTACGCCGAGCAGCCTTCGTTGGCCACGGTGTACAGGAAGCCGGTCTGACGGCTGTATGCCGCAGGCTGCCAGTTCTTGCCGCCGGTCAAAGCCGGGCAGTACAGGCCAGCGACGCCGCGGCGCGGCGCGTTGGTGTAGGGCTGCACGACGTTGGTGGCAGTGACGGCCGTGTTCGGACGGCCGGTCTTCGGGTCGATGCCGTTGGTCCAGTTGATCACATCGACATAGGCCTGGCCGTACATGAACGCGCCGCTGGTGCGGTCGAGGCCGTAGAGGTGGCCGTTACGCGCGACGTGGGTCGCGATCTTGCGCGTCACGCCGTCGATCGTGATGTCGATCAGCGGGTTCTCGGCGATCTCGTCGAAGTCGTACGGATCATTCGGCGTGAACTGGAAGTACCACTTGATCTTTCCGGTGTCGCCGTCGAGGGCCAGGATGCTCTCGGTGAACAGGTTGTCGCCGGGACGATACTCGGCGTCGATCTGCGGGCCCGGGTTGCCGATGCCCCAATAGGTGAGGTTCAGCGCCGGATCGTAGCTGCCGGCCTGCCAAACGGAGCCGCCGCCGGTCATCCACGCCTGATACGGATCGGCCCACGTCTCGTGGCCGGGCTCGCCCGGGCCAGGAATCGTATAGGTCGTCCAGGCGATGTTGCCGGTGTTGACGTTGACCGCGTCGATGTGACCGCGGATGCCCATCTCGGCGCCCGTGACGCCGTTGATGGCGACGTTCTTCACGACCAGCGGAGCGCCGGTGTGAGACTCCATCAGATCGTTGTCGGCAGTCTTGATCTGCCAAACCATCTGACCCGAGTCCTTGTCGAGGGCGACCATGCGGCCGTCCTGCGTGCTCTGGATGACCAGGTTGTCGATCATCGCCAGACCACGGTTCTTGCGCTGGCAGCAGCCCGACGCCGCCGCGTAGGCGCGGTCCATGTCGGAGTTCCACTTCCACACGATGTAGCCCGCCGTCCCGGAACGGACGTCAACCTTGTAGGAGTTGTTCCAGCCGTCGGTGATGTACATGAAGCCATCTTCGACCAGCGGCGTGCCCTGCAGGTTCGTCGTACCCGCGGTGCCGGTGATGCCGTCGATGCCAACCATGAACTGCAGGCGCAGATCCTTGACGTTGGCCTTGTTGATCTGCGTCAGCGGCGAGTAGCGCTGGCTGTCGTAAGTGCGGTGATGGTGGAGCCAGTTTTGCGGCTCGTTCTCCGCATTGACGAGGCGCTGGAACGTGACCGGCGCCCCGAGCGCGGTCCCCGCCAGCATCGCGCCAGCGAACGCCACGGCGGCGCCCATTCCGACGGCGGTCCAAATTCTCGAAGTCATTGACAGTACCCTCCCTGGAGACTGGAAAGCCGCACGCATGGCCCGTGCCGCTTACCGCGAGATTGCCACAGCGCGGTGCGCCGCCGGAAGCCGATTGTCGCGCTACGCGCTGTTGAAATGATTAATGCCGATCGAAGAGTATCGCCGGGTGCCACATCCCCTCGGCGCTGGGGGGGCGCCCATGCCCCACAGTTGGGCAGCGGCGGCGCATTCCCAAGGGGAATCAAGAACGAAGGCGCCTTCGTGAACCCTCGGCTAGACTGGCGCTCTTTCCGGACGCGCCCGCGGCGAAGGCGCAATCCACAGGGTTCAGGGGATGGTTTTGAAAGACGCGCGTACGCATGGCCTGGCCCGTCAGACCATGGCCTTCGTGCTGGCCGGCGGACGCGGCTCTCGCCTGATGGAGCTCACCGAACGGCGCGCCAAGCCCGCAGTCTACTTCGGTGGCAAGTCGCGCATCGTCGACTTCACGCTGTCGAACGCGCTGAACTCGGGCATTCGCCGCATCGGCGTGGCGACGCAGTTCATGGCCCACAGCCTGATCCGCCACCTGCACCGCGGCTGGGGCTTCCTGCGCCCGGAGCGCAACGAGAGCTTCGACGTGCTGCCCGCCAGCCAGCGCACCGAAGGCGCGTGGTACGTCGGCACCGCCGATGCGGTGTACCAGAACCTCGAGATCATCGACGGCTATCGGCCGGAGTATGTGATCGTCCTGGCCGGCGACCATGTCTACAAGATGGACTACGAGATCATGCTGCAGCAGCACGTCGCCGAAGGCGCCGACGTTACCGTCGGCGTAGTCGATGTGCCGCGCGCTGACGCCACCGGCTTCGGCGTGATGGAGGTTGACGACCAGGACCGCATCGTCAGCTTCGTCGAGAAGCCGGCGAATCCCAAGGGACTGCCCGACAAGCCCGACGTCTGCCTCGCCAGCATGGGCATCTACGTCTTCAAGACGTCGTTCCTGTTCGAGCAGTTGCGCCGCGACGCCGCGACCAAGGGTTCGAACCGCGATTTCGGCAAGGACATCATTCCGTACATCGTCAAGAACGGCAAAGCCATGGCGCACCGCTTTGTGCGCAGCTGCGTGCGTTCCGGCGCCGAGCCGCAAATCTATTGGCGCGACATTGGAACTCTCGACGCGTACTGGGAGGCCAACATCGACCTGTGCGACGTGGTCCCGTCGCTCGACCTGTACCACCGCGAATGGCCGGTGGCGTCGCGAAGTTGGTTGGAATTGGTGGTGGCGTAGTCTCCGGGTGCTTCAACCCCAGCAAGTGCGGCGTTTGACGCGCCGGACAGGAGACCACGCCATGACAAGCACTATCACGAAGCCGAATGCCGTTCAGCCTGACGCG
>CAMDCA010000039.1 GCA_945889645.1 Rhizobium sp. Q54 | reverse complement strand
CCACGCGCGCGGCCGGAGTTCTCAGGCAGGGTCCTGGGGTGTTTCCGACACGTTGGACTGGTTGGCGCGGAACTCGTTGAGCTTGGCCGCGACCTTTGGGTCGCTGAGGGCGAGGATTGCGGCGGCGAGCAGGGCGGCATTGACCGCGCCGGCACGACCGACCGCCAGCGTGCCGACCGGAATGCCGGCCGGCATCTGCACCATCGACAGGAGACTATCGAGGCCATCGAGCTTGCTTTCCATCGGCACGCCCAGCACCGGCAACCGAGTCTTGGCGGCCACCACGCCCGGCAGGGCGGCGGCCATGCCGGCGCCGGCAATGATGACCTTCAATCCGCGGCCTTCGGCCCCGCCGATCCACTGGTCGAGGCGAGCCGGCTGGCGGTGGGCCGAGAGGACCTTGGCTTCGCTGGGGATGCCGAGAGTTTTCAGGGTCTCGGCTGAATGCTTCATGGTGGCCCAGTCGGACTGGCTGCCCATGACGATACCGACGACGGGGTTGCTCATGAACGGCTCCGGTGGGACGCTAAGGGCGCGCAGTATAGGCACCGCCAATGCGCCGGCAACCGGTGACGCGAATTAGGCGATGATGTCGGGCAGGAGCGCACTTTCGAGTTGCGCGATCTGGTCCTTGAGGGCGAGTTTGCGCTTCTTCATCCGCTGGATGCGAAGCTGGTTGGCGCTGTTGGGCTCGGTCAGGGCCGCGATCGCCTCGTCGAGGTCGCGATGCTCCTCGCGCAGGTCAGTGAGCTTGCGCTGCAACTCCTTCCGGCCGGACGAAGGACTGTCCGTCGGCTCCCCCATCGGCGCAGGATACACGCCATGACCATACGGCCCAACCCATTCTGGGACTACTCGGTGATGCTCTACGGCGACCAGCGCGTGGCGGGCGCCTGCCTGGCCATCCAGGAGCGCCACGGCACCAGTGCCGATATCGATGTCAACATCCTGCTGCTGTGCACGTGGGCCGCGGCGATCGGTGCGGGGCAACTCGACAACGACAAGCTGACGGGCGCGATGGCGACGGTGGGTCCGTGGCGCCGCGACGTACTGCTGCCGCTGCGCAGCGTGCGTCAGCGTCTCGATCGCGGCGTCGAGCCGGTGCCGAAAGAGCTGGCGGCGACCATCCGCGCCGATGCCGCCAAGGCCGAGCTCGAGGCCGAGAACATCGAACAGCTTCTGCTCGTCGAGGTGGTCGGCCGCCCTGCCGGAAAAGCGATGGCGGCGGAAGTGGCAACTGCCCAAGCCGCAACCGGCTTTGCGCGTTACTTCGCTTTGCTAAGGATTCGGCCGACTCCGGACGATGATCGCGACCTTGCGCGCATCCTGTCTGTCGCATTTCCGGCCAGCCGCATGGGCAACGAACCGGGTGGCGGATGACGCCGGGGAGGCGTACGCTTTCCGGTCAGCAAATGGAGGCGTGAACGATGGAAACGAAGCGCATCGATACGCTTAAGTCCGAGCACCGCAAGCTCGACACTCAAATCCAGCTGGAATACCGCAAGCACGACCCAAACGACGCTCGCATCGCTGAGCTAAAGCGTCTCAAACTTCGCTTGAAGGATCAGATCGTCCACTCGCACTAGCCGGAACCGCCCAGCGCACGCGGGCGAGAAAGCACCCGGGCGCTGGGCCCGGCGCTAGGCGCGGTCGGTCTTCGCGTCGTCGGCCGAGGCCGGCACCGCGGCGACCGCCGCCGCATTGGCTGCACCAGCGGGCCCCGCTGCTGCCCGCGCCTGCTCCCGCCGCGTGCGATCGGCACGGCGGCGTTCCCGCTCCCGTGCACGCTGCAACGCGTCGTCGAGATCCTTCTGCGTGCAGAGTCCGAGGCTCACGGGATCATTCGGCTTGAGCTGCTGGATGTTCCAGTGCGTGCGCTCGCGCACCGAGACGATGGTCGGCTTGGTGGTGCCGACGAGACGCGACACCTGCGCGTCGGACAGTTCGGGGTGGTAGCGCAGCAGCCACAGGATCGCCGCCGGGCGGTCCTGGCGCTTCGACACCGGTGTGTAGCGCTGACCCTTGGTGCGCGCCTTGGGCGGCGGCACGTCGGCGACGACCATCTTCAGGCGCGTGGTCGGGTCGGCCTCGCAACGGCGAATCTCTTCCAGCGGCAGCTGGCCCGACAACGTCGGATCGGAACCCTGTAGGCCTACCGCGACTTCCCCGTCCGCCACGCCTTTGACTTCGAGCGGATGCAAGCCCGTGAACTCGGCGATCTGTTCGAAGCTGAGCGACGTCTTATCGACCAGCCAAACGGCAGTGGCTTTGGGCATCAACGGCAAAGACATGAGGCATCTCCTAGGGGGTGTCGCCACCCCGGATTCGGCGGAAAAACTCCGGACGGGTTCGTGCGGCAGGCACGCACCGGGGTCGGGGAGCGTGCTCCCGCATAAGGTGGGTGGGCTGGGCCGCCGGGTCAACCCATCCAGGGCGACCCTGAGGCCCGTCGGCCACAAGCTCTAGGGGGTCGGTGGGGCGGCAGTCAATACCACTTTGCCAATGTGGCTGCCTTGTTCGAGGCGCACATGGGCCCTTGCCGCCTCGGCCAGGGGGAAGGTCGAATCGATGACCGGCCTGACCCGGCCGGCGGCCAGGAGAGGCCACACGCGGGCCTCGAGCCGGGCGGCGATAAGGGCCTTCTCGGCCACCGACCGCGGCCGCAACGTCGAGCCTGTCACCACCAGGCGCTTCTGCAGCACCGGGCCGAGATCGATGTCGGTCTTGGCGCCGCCGAGGAACGAGATCAGCACCAGGCGGCCGCGCCGGCGCAGCACCTTGAGATTGGCGGCGAGGTAGGATGCGCCGACCATGTCGAGCACGACGTCCACCCCTTCGCCGCCGCTGGCGGCCAGCAGCGGTTCGGCAAATGGGGCGGTGCGATAGTTGAACGCGGCCGTGGCGCCGAGGCGAACGCAGGCGTCGCACTTCTCGTCGCTGCCGGCGGTCACGAACACGGTCGCCCCGAACGCCACGCCGAGCTGGATGGCGGCGGTGCCGATGCCACTAGCGCCACCGTGCACCAGCAGGCGCTCGCCGGGCGCCAGGTGCGCGTCGTCGAACACGTTGGTCCACACCGTGAAATAGGTCTCGGGCAGCGCTGCCGCTTCGATGTCGGACAGGCCGTGCGGCACCGGCAGCACCTGACCTTCGGGCGCGACGCAATACTCGGCATAGCCCCCGCCGGTGACGAGGGCGCAGACACGCTCCCCCAGGCGGTAGCGATGCGCGCCAGACCCGGCAGCGACGACCGTGCCCGCGATCTCGAGGCCGGGGATATCGCTGGCGCCGGGCGGCGGGGCATAGCGGCCCTGACGCTGCATGATGTCGGGCCGGTTCACCCCCGCCGCAGAAACTCGGATCAGAACCTCGCCGATCGCGGGAGTCGGCACCGGGCGCGGCCCGACCTCCAGCACCTCCGGCCCGCCGGGGGCGCGGATGGTGATGGCGTTCATGGTGGTGGGGAGGAGATCGTCCATGCGGTTAAGACCGCGTTAACCTTTACGCCCTAGGGTGGCTCTTATCGAAGGTTGGCCGGGAGTATTCGGTCAACCAGCTTGGTTCAGAGTGCTACGCGTGGTTTTGGGACGAGCCTCCCTTCTAAACAACTCGGGCCGCCTTCCTTGCGGAAGGGCGGCCCGATCTTTGTCTAGACCCTGGGGAGGGAGGTCTGCTGCTTAGGCGGCCTTCTGGGTCTCGATGGCCGGGGCGTTGCCGATGTTGATGCGGCGCGGCTTGAGGGCCTCGGGGACCTCGCGGACGAGTTCGACGTGGAGCACGCCGTTGGTCAGGTTGGCGCCCGTTACGCGGACGTTGTCACCAAGCTGGAAGCGGCTTTCGAAGCCGCGGGTGTTGATGCCGCGGCGCAGATAGGCGGCGCCCTCTTCCTCGGTGCGCGCCTTGCCGGTCACGATCAACTCGTTGGCTTCCTGGGTGATGTCAAGTTCGTTCTCGGCGTAGCCCGGAACGGCGAGGGCGACCTTGTAGTGATCGTCGTCCTGCTTCGCCACGTCGTAGGCCGGCCCATCGTTGGCGCGGCCGAGCGGCGCGAACAGGCGATCGAAGGTCTCGAAGGCATCGACGCCCCAGGTGGCGGGGGAATTCACGGTGTAGAGACGCATGGTTCAAATCCTCCAAAGAGCAACTTGAGTGCACGGCCTGCCCGACTGGGCCAGGCCCGAGGCTTGGGCGCGCCGGACTTTTCAAAAGTCCCGGCGTCTGCCGCTCACCTCGGCCCTGTACGTGGGTATCGCTCTAGGGAGTTCAAGCCCGCAAAAACAAAGGGCCCGCACAAAGGCGGGCCCCATGGCGAAGGTCTCGTTCGCTGCCTACTTCTTCTTGCCAGTGAAGCCCTGGAAGCGGCGGTTGAACTTGGCGACCTGACCCGCGGTGTCGACCAGATGGCCGCCACGACCGGTCCAAGCCGGGTGCGAGGCCGGATCGATGTCCAGCGTGATGGAGTCGCCTTCCTTGCCCCAGGTCGAGCGCGTCTGGAACTTGGTGCCGTCGGTCATGACGACGTTGATGGTGTGGTAGTCCGGGTGGATGCCGGTCTTCATAGACGTGTACCTTCGGTTTGGAGCGCGCCTGTATAACCCCCCCTGGCCGCACCGCGCAAGGCGCTAGGCCGGACCGCGTACCAAGGACCCCATGAACGAGCAGGCATTCGAGGCTCTGGCCGCCAAGACCTTGAGCCGGCTGGCCGACGCCATTGAGGACTGCGGCGGCGACGTCGAGTTCTCCGGCGGCATCCTGACGGTGGCCACGGACGACGGCCGCACCTTCTTGCTCAACAAGCACGCACCCTTGAAACAGCTCTGGTATTCCTCGCCCCTGTCCGGCGCCCACCACTACGAACCCAAGGGTGGCCGCTGGGTATCCACCCGCGACGGCACAGATTTGTATGGGCGCCTGACCCACGAGCTGGCGGGCGCCAACATCGACATCGACCTCGGAGATTTGTAGTGGCACGCGGCGTAGTTCCCGACCGTCCACCGTCCAAGAACCTACGGCCCCTGGCCCAGGCGTGGGCGCTGGTGCGCCCCTATCGCGGCCACGTGGTGGTCGCCGCCATCGCCCTGGTCGTCGCGGCCGGATCGACCCTCGGCATCGGCCAGGGACTGCGCCTGCTGGTCGACCGCGGATTCCTGTCCGGCACCACCGAGGCGCTCAACACTTACTTCCTCGCCATGTTCGGCATCGTTGCGGTACTGGCCGGCGCCACGTTCGCGCGCCACTACATGGTGTCGTGGCTGGGCGAGCGCATGGTCGCCGACGTGCGCTCGCGCGTGTACGGCCACGTCATCGGACTGTCGCCCGAGTTTTTCGAGGTGACCCGCACCGGCGAGGTCCTCTCGCGCCTCACCACCGATCCGACGCTGATGCAAACAGTGATCGGGTCCAGCGCGTCAATGGCGCTGCGCAACGTGCTGCTGTTCCTCGGCGGCGCGGTGATGATCGTCGTCACGAGTCCGAAGCTGAGCGGCCTGGTGTTCGTGGCCCTCGTTGCCGTGGTGCTGCCGCTGCTGGTGTTCGGCCGCCGCGTGCGCAGCCTGTCGCGCACCACCCAGGACCGGGTCGCCGACACGGCGGCCCATGCCGGAGAAAGCATCAACGCCGTGCAGACCGTGCAAGCGTTCAACCACGAGGATCTCGATCGCGCCGCGTTCACGTCATCCGTCGAGGCGTCGTTCGCGGCCGCGCGGCGCCTGATCCGCAACCGCAGTTGGCTGACCATGAGCGTCATGCTGCTGGTGTTCGGCGCGGTTGACCTGGTGCTGTGGATCGGCGCGCGCGACGTAGTTGCCGGCGGCACGAGCGCGGGCGAGCTGGCGGCCTTCATCTTCTACGCGGTCATTGTCGCGAGCGCAGTCGGCGCGCTGTCCGAGGTGGTCGGCGACCTGCAGCGCGCGGCCGGCGCCACCGAGCGCCTGATGGAACTGCTGGCGACGGTACCCAAGATCGCGGTCCCTACCCTGCCCATCGCGCTCCCCGTACCGGCGCGCGGCGAACTCGTGTTCGAGCGCGTGAACTTCAGCTATCCGACGCGTCCGGACCAGCCAGCCCTGAAGAACTTCAGCCTGCGCGTGCGTCCGGGCCAGACCGTGGCGCTGGTCGGCCCGTCGGGCGCCGGCAAGAGCACGGTGTTCCAACTGCTGCTGCGTTTCTACGACCCGCAGTCCGGACGTATCACGCTCGATGGCGTGGCGATCCCGGACGCCGATCCGCGCGAGGTGCGCCGCCGCATCGGCCTAGTGCCGCAGGACGCCATCGTGTTCGGCACCACGGCGGCCGAGAACATCCGCTATGGCCGCCCCAACGCCTCCGATGCCGAGGTGCGTGCGGCCGCGGCCGCGGCACAGGCGGCACAGTTCATCGAGGCGCTGCCCCAAGGCTACGACACCCAGGTCGGTGAGCGCGGCCTGCGCCTGTCGGGTGGACAGCGCCAGCGCATCGCCATCGCACGCGCCATCCTGCGCGACGCACCAGTGCTGCTGCTGGACGAGGCGACCTCGGCGCTGGATGCGGAATCGGAACAGGCGGTGCAGCAAGCGCTGGGACCGCTGATGCAGGGGCGCACGACGCTGGTCATCGCCCATCGTCTCGCCACCGTGCTGCGCGCCGACCACATCGTGGTGCTCGACCGCGGACAAATCGTTGCACAAGGCACGCACGCGGAGTTGGTGGCGCAAGGCGGCCTCTACGCGCGCCTTGCCGCGCTGCAATTCGACGCGGCGTTCGACGCGAGCGCTACGCCTGCGCGGGCGGCGCGGTAGGCCGTACAATACCGACGATGTACGGTCACAAATTGCCCCGAGCCGCCTGCTGGTGAGCGCGGTCAAGCCCGGCCGTGACGCCAGCCGAATCGGCCGCGATCAGCGGTTGAGGTCGAGCTTTACATAGGCCCGGTAGGTTTCCGGGCTGGGGACGGTCAGGCGGGCCTTGGTGGCGGCCGACTGAACGGCGTCGTTTTCCCACGGCACCTGCTTCGCGCCCGTCATGTCGACGATTTGCAGGTGCACACCGGTAGTGCCGAGGCCGTAGGCCAGGATGGCGCGGTCGGTTTCCCAGAACCGCTGGCGCTGGACCGACAGGAGCGCCTTGTTGACGCGGACCTCGCCATTGCGCCCCCCCGCGACGCAGCGCAGACGGTCGAGAGATCCATACAGCGGTTCGCTGACGTAGGGCAGCGAGTCGGTCTTGATGCTCAGCATGGCGGGCAAGAACACCACACCTTCGGGCATCCGGTAGTAGGTGCCGGGCGAAAAGTTGTTGCCGGTGCCCTGCCCCGTGATCTGGACGATCTCGTAGGGCTTGTCGGTCTTGGGATTGAGGTACTGGGCCGGATCGACCGTGCCGTCTTCGGCGACGGCAAAGTCATCGACCGTCAGCGAATTGTCGGTGGTGCGGTCGGGCACCGGTGGCGCCTGGCAGGTCAGATCAAGCGGGCCGACGGGGGCCATGGCGACCTTTACCGGCGGGCCAAAGGCCCAGGCGCGGAGGAAGTCGTACATCTCGGGCCCGTGGGTCGCGGTGGCGGCAAACATCCACACGCCGGCCATCGCCTGGGTCCAAAACAACGCCTGACCAAAACCACCCATATGCAGTCCGTCGACGGGACGCGCACAATGGCCGCGTCCTTAAGCGGAACACGATAACCCACCGGCACCAAGACGATGCAAAGACCGTGAGAAAAACCTGCAAAAGGCTTTATCAGGCCGGTCCGTCTACAGGCGGAAGCTGGCGCTGATGCCGCCGAAGCGGTCGGGGCCGTGCTGCTGCTCGTACTCGCGCGTGCGGTAGGTGTACGTGTAGGTGATCCGCACCGGCCCGAAGAACGTAGCCAAGCCCAAGCTTGCCTCGCCGATCAACGGCACACTGTCGACGTGGTGGCTGGCACGGTAGGAGTTGCCGTCGAGGAAGATGTCGTGCGCCACCGCGCGCAGATTGGCGCCGGAGAAGACGTACCAAAAGAAACGCTCATCCTTGGGCGGCACGTAGTCGGCGCCGGCCAGCGTCGGCTTGATGCGCGGCGGTCCGAAATCGAACGGCAGGCGCGTGGACGCACGGAACATGCCGCCCGCCTCCGCCATCACGTAGACGTTGCCGGCGGATGCGCCGTAGCTGGAGATGAGTCGAGCTTCAGCCCGTAGCCTGCATTGGCGACCAGCGGCCCGTAGCGATGGCGGCGCTCGAAGGTAACGAGGACGGCCGGCTCGTCATGCAACTGATTGTCCCAACCTTGCGGCAGACCGATGTTGACCTGCTCGTGCCACGCAATCTGCGTCTGGCGGCCGAGCGCCGAAGGCCCGACCACGCCGACGTCGAGCTCGACCGTGTCGAGGGTGTCGCCGCCGACCCGATGCAGCGCGAAGCCCACGTACAGCCAGCCGGCATAGGGCCGGTCACGGACGATCAACCCGCGCTCCGTGATCTTGTCCGGCGTGAACAGGTTCTGGCCGGCGACGTAGGTGATGGTGCGTTGCGGCTCGCTTTTGCCTGCGGCCGGCGCGGGTGCGCCCACCAACGCCGTCGGCGGCACGAGCAACAAGTCGGCGATGTAGCGGACGATGGGCCACGGCCGGGCCGGCGTGGACGAGAACCGCAGACCGTTGGTGTAATGGTAGTCGGCGTTGGCGGCGAAGTAGTCGTTGTCGACCTGCACCGTGAATTGCTGCGCCGGGCGCGCCGTGGCCGGTTCAGCCGCGGGTTGCTGCGCGTGGGCGGGAGCCGCTGCGACGACGAAAAGGGCAGCGGCGAGAATGATGGTGCGCATTGCCGACCTAAAATTTCTGACGGATTCTACGCACTGCACGCCGACGGCGGGCGAGGGAGATCGGATTAACGTTCGGTGAGCTTGAGCTCGATGCGGCGGTTGCGGCGGTAGGCCTCGTCGTTGGCGGTGGCGTCGAGGGGCTGGTATTCGCCGAAGCCGGCGGCGACCAGGCGGTTGGTCGGCACACCCTGTTCAGCCAGGTACTTCACCACCGAGATGGCGCGCGCAGTGGACAGCTCCCAGTTGGACGGGAAGCGCACGGTGGCGATCGGCCGCACGTCGGTGTGGCCGTCGACGCGCAGCACCCACGGAATGTCGTTCGGGATGGTGCGGGCGATGGTGACCAGGGTCTGGGCGAACTTGGCGAGCTCGGCCTTGCCGGCGTCGCCGAGCTGGTCGTTGCCGGCCTCGAACAGAACCTCGGACTGGAAGATGAAGCGGTCGCCGACCACGCGCACGTCGGGCCGGTCGCCGACCAGTTCGCGCAGGCGGCCGAAGAATTCGGAGCGGTAGCCGGCCAGTTCCTCGACGCGTTGAGCGAGCGCGACGTTGAGCCGGGCGCCCAGGTTCTGGATGACGACCTGGGCCTCTTTGTCTTTGGCCTCGGCGGCGCCGAGCGCCTCCTGCAAGGCGAGCAGCTGCTGGCGCATGGCGGAGAGCTGTTGGTTGAGCAGCGCGACCTGCTGCTGGGCCTCGGTGGTCAGGCGATTGGCGGCGTCTCGATCCTGTTGGGTCAGCGTCAGGTTCGCCATGGCGGCCTGCAGGTCGGTGGTGTTGCGGTTGTAGAGCGCCTGCACTTCGGCGAGGCGCAACTCGCGCTCCTGCAGACTGCGCTGGGCGAGCAGCGTGCGCTCCTCGGCGGTGGCGACGCGCGCTTCCAGTTCGGCGCCGCGATCGCGGATCGTCGTGAGGTCGCGCAGCGCGGCCTCTAGCGAGGCAGCGCGGCGGCGGGCCTCCAGCTCGGCGTCATTGAGGCGCGCGTTGGCGCGGTCGGCATCGGCCCCGACGGTGTCGAAGGCCAGGGTCATGCCGGCGAGCTCTTCTTCGAGCTTGTCGCGCACAGTGCGCAGCGCGGTAATGTCGCGGTTGAGGCGTTCGATCTCGGCCAGGCGCGCGGTGATGGTTTCCTTGTCGGCCTGGACCGTGCGGTTGGCGTCCACCAGCGCCGCCTCGGCGGTGGCAGCGCGCGTGCCCGCGTCGCGCAGGCGCAGGGCCAACTCGTCGCGCTCGCGGTTGACGGCCTGCAACGACGCGGAGAGCTGCGTCACGGCAACGCGGGTCTCCTCGGTGCCTTTGCGTTCGAGCGCCAGCATTTCGGTGAGCTGGGCGATTTGAGAGTTGAGGCGGGTGAGCGCCTCGTCACGGCCGGTGAGCGCCTGGCTCAGGAAGAAGTGCGCCAGCATCAGCACGACGATAAGGAAGATGACGCCGAGTAGGAGCGTCGACAGCGCATCGACGAAGCCCGGCCAAATTCCGTCCGCCGCGCCCCGTTGTGCCCGCGACGCGCGTGAGCCGCGCGCCACTTAGTCGCCCCGGTCGCCGATGCGGCGCGGTACGTTCAAGCCAGCCAGCGTGCGGGCGAGCAGTTTGATCTCGCTGCGGAACTCGTCGACCATTTGCTGACGGCCGACGGCGGCCTCTTCCAGCAGGCGCTGGACGTAGACGTCGAGGTTGCGCAGGTGGGTGCGGCTGGCGTCGTCGAGCGAGACGCTGCGATTCTGATCCAACGCGTCGGCGAGGCGGCGCAGGACCGGACGCACCTCGAGCTGCGCCTCGGCGAGCTTGACCATCAGATCCTGCTCGGCGCGCATCGAGTCGCTCAAGGTCGCCAGGCGATCGGACAGCGACAGCAGCGCGTTGTTCGACGATACACGGCTGTCTTCGCCGCGCGCGATGGTGCGCTGCAGCGAGTCGAGACTTTCGGCCGTCTGCTCCAACAACGCGCTGACGTAGGCCGGCACCGACTGGTCGCCGCCGCCGATAGCGCCGCTGGACAGGCGTGTGAAGCTGGACAACCACTCTTCGAGGTCGTTGTAGAAGCGGTTCTGCGCCTGGCCCGTCTGCAGGTCGAGGAAGCCGAGCACCAGGGCGCCGGACAGGCCGAACAGCGAGGCCGAGAACGACGTGCCCATGCCGCGCAGCGGCGCGGTGAGTCCGTTGATCAGATCGCCAAACAGCGTCATGGCGTCACCGGTCATCGACAGCGAGCCGACGGTCTTGCCAACCGCGCTGATGGTCTCGATCAGACCCCAGAACGTGCCGAGCAGGCCGAGGAAGATCATTAGGCCGGTGACGTAGCGCGAGATCTCGCGCGATTCGTCCAGTCGCGACGAGATCGAGTCGAGGATCGACGTCATCGACATGGTGGAGAGCGAGATGCGGCGCGTCTCGTCGCCGAGCAGCGTCGCCATCGGCGCCAGCAGCACCGGCGCGTGGCGCGGCGCCAGATCCTGGCGGCGGTAGGATTCGATCCACCGCACTTCGTTCTGCAGGCGCTGCACCTGGCGCAGCGCGTAGAACACGCCCAGCACCGCAACGATGATGATGAAGCTGTTGAGCATCGGGTTGGCGAGGAACGCGTCCTCGACCGGACCCTGGGCATAGAGGAACAGCGCCACCGCCAGAACGACTATGACGAACAGCACCTGCCGCACAAGGTAGCGGCGCGGATTGGTCATGGTGGCCTGCGCGGGTGCCGCCGCCGCGCGTTCGCGCACACCCGCACTGCGGCGGAGCGGAGCCGCAGAGGACAGGTTGCGGTCGTCGCGTGGCATGGTCACCGGGAGCGGCGCGTCCGGAGCGTCACTGAGCCATCAGCACGACGTCGATGCGGTCGGCCGGGCCGTTGTCTTCCGGCAGTCCGACGGCGCGCACGTCGATGCGGGTCGAACGCACGCCCTGCTCGATGAGGTACGCGCGCGCGTTGAGCGCACGCGAAAGTGACAGGCGGCGCGCGGCGCTGACCGTTTCGGTCGTGCCGGCAGCGTATGCGTTGATCTGGATGCGGCGTTCGCTGTCACCCACCAGCGCGGCGACACGCTTCAAGCTGTCCTGTGCACCGGCCGTGAGTTCGGCAGCCATCGCGCCAAACTCAATGCGGCTGAGTTGGCCGCCGGCAGCGGGCAGCGCGGCGAGTTGCTGGGCCGGAGCGGGTGCCGGAGCGGCGGGACGCGGCGCGGCGAGCGGCGGCGACGGGACCGGCGTGGCAGCCGGAGCCTGGGTCGTGGGCGCGGGAACCGGAATGGCCGGCGCAGGCACCGCCGTTGGCGCGGCGGGAGTCCGCGTCGCGGCAGGCGGAGCAGCGGCGAGCGGCGGCACTTCGGTGCGCGCCGGTGTCGGCGGAACGACGGCAGCCGCCGGCGGCGTTGGCGCCGGAGCCGGAGTCACGGTGCGCGGGGCGGTGGCCTGCGGCGCAGGGGCGAAGGGAACCGGTGCGGGCGTTGTGGCGCGCGGCGCCGTCGCTTGAGGTGCGGGCGTCTGCTGGGCGGGGGTCTGCGGCACCGGCGTGGCGACCTGGGGCGCGGGCGCAACCGGTGCGGCCGCAACCTGCGGCGCAGCCGCGACCGGCGGGGCCGGCGTGAGCGGAGCGGGAGTCGTCCGCGGCGCCGGAGTCGCGGCCGCTGGCGGAGCGGCGGCGGCGGCAGTCTGTGGTGGCGTAGCGGGCGGCGCGATCACCGCCGGAGCGGTTGCCTGCTGGGCCGGCGCCGGAGCGGGCACGACCGGACGGGGTGCCGGCGCGGGCTGCGCGGCCGGCGGACTCAGCGTGGGTGCGGCGGCGGTCTGCGGCAGCGTCTGGACCGCAACCCGCGGTGCAGGTGCCGGAGCTATGCGCGGCGGCGCGGCGGGCGCGGTGAGCGAAGCGACGCCAGCCGGCTGCTTCAGCTGAATCGCAGCCCCGGCGCGCGAACCGGGAAGCTGCGGACCGGCCAGACCCGGCGCCGCGACCGCGGCTGCGACGGGCGCTGCGGAGAAGACTGGAGCGGCCGGAGCACGACTGAGGCGCTCCAACGCACCGAGGTTAACCTCGACGGCCGGCTTACCGACGCCGCCGACGACGATCTGCGACAGAGCGGCGACCGGCGTCAGCGCCATGCACAGCAGGGCCGACGCGAAAATTCCGGACGCGAGGATGCGAGGATGGAGCTTCACAGGGCTCAAAGGGGCTAGGCGGAGCAGCAAAACCAGCCTCATGGGCTGTGGTTCCAGGCGCAATGATCCCCCAAGGCGCTTACTGCGGCACCATAACCCAGGGACTCTGGCGCCACAACCGCGTTGCCCGCGGCACGGCGCCAAACGCTAGACCGGATGCTTGCGCAACACATCCGTCATCGCCGCATGGATGATGGGGTTTGCAGCAAGAATGCTGCCGGAGGTCAGCATGGCTTCGCCGCCTTCGATTTCGGTGACATGCCCGCCCGCCTCGCGCACCAGGACGACGCCGGCGGCGAGGTCCCAGGACTTGAGCCCGCGCTCCCAGAAGCCGTCGAAGCGGCCGGCGGCGACCCACGCCAGGTCGAGCGCGGCCGCGCCGAAGCGGCGGATGCCGGCGGTGACGTCCATCATGGCGGAGAGACCGGGAACGTAGCCGTCGCGGCCCGGGCGCCCGCGGTGCGGAATGCCGGTAGCGATGACGGCGTTGTCGAGATGCTCGCGGCCGGCGACGCGGATGCGGCGCTCGTTCATGTAGGCGCCCTTGCCCTGCTCGGCGAAGAACATCTCGTCGCGCACCGGGTCGTAGATGACGCCGGCGAACGGCTGCGAGTCACGCTCCAGGCAGATCGAAATGGCGAACTGCGGAATGCCGTGCAGAAAGTTCGTGGTGCCGTCGAGCGGATCGACCAGCCAGCGGTTGGAGGTGTCCTCGCCGACGTGCTCGCCCTGCTCTTCCATTAGGTAGCCGTAGCGAGGGCGCGCCTTCATCAGCTCGGCGCGGATGACCTGCTCGGCCTTGCGATCGGCGACTGAGACGAAGTCGGCCGGTCCCTTGACCGAAACCTGCAGCTGCTCGACCTCGCCGAAGTCGCGCACGAGGCCGCGCGACGCCTTCTTGGCGGCATCGACCATGACGTTGATGAGCGGCGAGCGGAGAGCCATGCGGTTCGTTCCTTGAGGGCGTCTTGTACTACGAGCGCGCAGCGGCGATGGCCGCGCTGAATGCGCGCACGGCGGCGGCGGGGCCTTCGGCGTAGTCCCACACACCGGAGGTGACAGCAATGAAGTCGGCGCCGGCCTGTACCAGTGGCGCGCAGTTGGCGACGGTGATGCCGCCGACGGCGACGCTGGGAACCTCGATCAGCTCGTTCCACCACTCAAGCAGCTCGACCGAGGCGGAGGCCGCCGGCGACTTGGTGGTGGTCTCGAAGAACGCGCCGAAGGCGACGTAGTTGGCACCGAGTTCGGCCGCGGTGAGGGCGAGGTCGCGCGAGTCGTGGCAGGTCACGCCGACGATGCGGTCGGCGCCGAGAGTACGGCGCGCTTCGGCATAGCTGGCGTCTTGCTGGCCGATGTGGACGCCGTCGGCATCCGCGGCGAGCGCCAGATCGGGCCGATCGTTGATCAGGAAGGCGACGTCTTTGGCGCGGCACACCTCGCGCAGCGGGCCGGCGGCGGCCAGCACGGTCTGGTCGCTGACACCTTTGAGCCGCAGCTGCACGCACGCTACGTCGCCCGCGCCGAGCGCCGCTTCGAGGTCGGCGGCGAAGGCGGGAGCGAGCTTGGGCGGAGTGATGAGGTACAGGCGGGTGGGCGGAGAATCGGCCATCTGGCGCATGCCATGCCGTGTGCGCCGAGTGCCGTCAAGCACGGTGACCCGCGATTGACGCATGCAGCGCCTTACGCGTATGCTTTCACGCCGTTTGCTAAAGCCTTTGAATATCACAGAATTTTGAAAACCAGCGCGCGCCCCCAGCCGGACAGCGAACCCGCTTCCGCGGCTCCCGCCGCCCCCCAGGGCGTGGCCGGGATCGATTCGGCACGCCGCCGCCTCGACGACGCGGTCGCCACGCTGGAGAAAGAGACCGTGGCCCGCATCGCGGAAGTTCGCGCCGAGGCCGGCGCCAAGACGGCCGTACTGGAAACCGAGATCGCCAAGCTCAAGGCCGCGAAACGCTCCCTTGAGCGGACCACCGCCGAACTGCGCAAAGCCGCGGAAAGCGCCGGTTCCCGGGTCGATGATGCCATCGCCAACGTGCGCTCGGTGCTGGGAGAAACGGCTGGTGGCTGAGGTCGATCTGAACGTCAACGGACGCAGCTACCGCGTCGCCTGCCAGGACGGCGAGGAAGAGCACCTGCAGCAGTTGGCCCAGCACGTCGACGCGCACGCGCGCGAACTTTCGACCTCGGGCAGCCCGCGCGTCTCCGACACCCAGTTGATGTTGATGGCCAGCCTGCTGGTCGCCGACGACCTGTCGGAGGCGCTCGACCGCATCGAGGAACTGGAGACCGCCGCCCGCGTGCCCAAACCGGAACCTGTCGCAAGTCCGGCGACGCAAGCTGTCCTTGAGAGCGCCGCTAGACGGGTCGAGGAACTTGCCGGACGTATCCGGAGCGCCTAGTTTCGCCAATGGCGGGTTCTGCCCGGCTTGGCAGGCGGCAAATATCCCTGGGACCTTTCACGTCCATCGGGAGCTGTCCCTGTCGGAGCCGTGGCTCCGGCAATACGGCGCCCACCTGCAGAGTGCAGGTCACAGTGGATCAGGCACGTCACCGGCCGGTGCGGACCCGCTTTTGTCGTACGTTTTCGTGAGCATCGCAGAAGACAAGCAGCGGCTGCGCCAACAAGCCCGGGCGCGCCGCGCCGAAGCAAACGCTTCGCTCGGCAAAGCCGCGGCTGCGGCCGCAGTGGCGTTGTTCGAGAAGAACATCAACGTCCCGCAGCGCGCGACCGTGGCCGGCTACTGGCCCATGCGCAATGAGCTGGACGTCGCGCCCTTGTTGCAGACGCTGGCAAAAATGGGGCATCGCATCGTGCTGCCTGTGGTGGACGGGCCGGACACCGCGTTGTCGTTCCGCGTTTGGAAGCCCGGCACCGTCCTGCTGGCTGGTGCCGGCGGCACCCAGCATCCGGCCGCCACCGCCGGTACGGGTACACCGTCGGTGATGCTGGTTCCGTTGCTGGCCTATGACGCGTCCGGCCAGCGCCTGGGCGCGGGCGGCGGACACTACGATCGCACCGTCGCCGCGTTGCGCGCGGCGGGGCCGTTGCTGGTCATCGGATTTGCGTTCTCCGCCCAGCGCGTCGATACGCTGCCGACCGAGCCGTGGGACCTGCGTCTCGACTGGATCGTCACCGAGCGCGGCGCGCAAAAGTTTACCTGAGCGGGAGAGCGAGTGCGGGTTCTGTACCTCGGCGATGTGGTGGGACGATCGGGGCGCGACGCCGTCGCGCGCCACATGCCCGAGCTGCGCGCCAAGCTGTCGCCCGACTTCATTGTGGTCAACGGCGAGAACGCCGCCGGCGGCTTCGGCATCACCGAGAAAATCTGTGAGCAGTTCTTCGCCATTGGCGTCGACGTCGTCACCACGGGCAACCACGTGTGGGACCAGAATGAGACGGTGGCGCACATCGCCACCGAACCGCGCCTGCTGCGCCCGGCGAACTTTCCGCCTGGCACGCCCGGCCGCGGCGCCGGCGTGTTCAACACCACCAACGGCCGCAAGGCCGCGGTCATCCAAGTGATGGGCCGCGTGTTCATGGATCCGCTCGACGATCCGTTTGCGGCGGTGCAGGCGGAACTGTCCAAGCTGCGCCTGGGCGCCACCGTGGACTTCATCCTGATCGACATTCACGCCGAGGCGACCAGCGAGAAGGCGGCCATGGGGCATTTTGCCGATGGCCGCGCGTCGCTGGTGTGCGGCACCCACAGCCACGTGCCGACGGCGGACGCGCAGATACTGCCCAAGGGCACGGCGTACCAGACCGACCTTGGCATGTGCGGCGACTACAACTCGGTGATCGGCATGGACCCGGCCGAGCCGCTGCAGCGCTTCACCAAGAAACTGTCGAAGGGCCGCTTCACCCCCGCCGAAGGCGAAGGCACGGTGTGCGGCGTGTGGGTCGAGAGCGCCGCCGACGGCAAGGCGACGCGGGTCGAGCCGGTGCGCATCGGCGGCCGCCTGAAACCGAGCATTCCGGCCGCATGACGCCTACAAAGCGCCATATTGCGCAGTACAATGCGGCTGGTATTCGGCCGGCGCCCTGAGCATTTCGTAAAGAGCACGCACCATGGCCGGCCATTCCCAATTCAAGAACATCATGTTCCGCAAGGGCGCGCAGGATAAGCGGCGCGCCAAGGTGTTCACCAAGATCATCCGCGAACTCACAGTCGCGGCGGGCGACGGCCTGCCGGACCCGGACGCCAATCCGCGCCTGCGCTCGGCGATCCTGGCGGCACGCGAGGCCAACATGCCGCGCGACACCATCGAGCGCGCCGTCAAGCGCGGCTCAGGCGAGATCGAGGGTGCGGCCTATGAGTCGGTGCGCTACGAGGGCCGTGGCCCCGGCGGCGTCGCCCTGATCGTCGAGGCGCTGACCGACAACCGCAACCGCACCGCGTCGGCCGTACGTTCGGCGTTCGCCAAGTTCGGCGGAGCGATGGGCGAGACCAACTCGGTGTCGTTCCTGTTCAACCGCAACGGAACCATCCACTACCCACTCAAGGCCGCCACCGCCGACCAGATGCTGGAGGCCGCCATCGAGTCCGGTGCCGAGGACTGCGCCTCCGACGACAAGGGCCACGACGTGGTCACCAAGCCAGAGACTTTTCACCAGGTGAAGGCGGCGCTGGAAGCAAAGTTTGGCGCGCCCGAGGCGGCCGAAGTCGCCTGGCGGCCGCAGACCACGGTGCTGGTGAAGGACGAGCAGGCCGAAACGTTGCTCAAACTCCTCGCCGCGCTCGAGGACGACGACGACGTGCAGAACGTGTCCGGCAACTACGAGGTTTCCGACGAAACGATGAGCAGGTTGTCTGCTTGAGGATTCGGCGCGCCGCAGGGGCGCGGGCCAAGGCCATCGTCGTGTTGGGGCTCGATCCCGGATTGCGCCACACCGGCTGGGGCGTGATCGAGAGCGACGGGGCGCATTTGCGCTTCATCGATGCCGGCTGCATTTCGGTCGATGCCAACGCGTCCCTGGCCACGCGGCTGGCCACCCTGCACTCCGCCGTAGTCGAAATCGCCACCCGCTTTGCCCCGGACGAGGCAGCGGTGGAAGAGACCTTCGTCAACATGAACCCGGCCTCCACCTTGAAGCTTGGCCAGGCGCGCGGCGCCGTCATGCTGGCTCCGGCCCTGGCCGGAATCCCAGTCGCCGAGTACTCGGCCACCCAGGTGAAGAAGTCGGTCACCGGCGCCGGCCACGCGGCAAAAGAACAAGTGCAGGCCATGATCGCCACGTTGCTGCCCGGTTTCCGTGGCATGGGTGCAGATGCGGCCGATGCCCTGGCCGCTGCGATCTGCCATGCGCACCACCGCGGTACCGCGGCGCGCCTGGTCGAGGCACGGAGTCAAAGAGCGCTGTGATCGCCAAGCTGAAAGGCCTGCTGGATGTCCGCGGCACCGACTCGGTGATCGTCGATGTGAACGGCGTTGGCTATCACGTCTTCGTTTCCGGCATGACGCTGCGCGCGCTGCCCGAAGAAGGCGAGTTCGCGACTCTGCTGATCGAGACGCACGTGCGCGAGGACCACATCCACTTGTTCGGCTTTGCCGACGATTCCGAGCGGCGCTGGTTCAAGGCGCTGCAGGACGTCCAGGGCGTCGGTGCCAAGGTCGCGCTGTCGCTGCTGAGCACCTCGACTCCGGCGACGCTGGGACAGGCCATCGCCGCCCAGGACCCGGCGCCCTTGCAGGCGGCAAGCGGCGTCGGACCGAAGCTGGCCAAGCGCATCCTGGTCGAAATGAAGGACCGCGCGCCAAAGATCGCCTTCGACACCAGCCGCACGTCGGTGACGCTGGCGTCGTCGCCGGCAATGGCGTCGGACGACGCCGCGGTCAGCGACGCGGTCTCCGCGCTGGTCAACCTTGGCTACGGACGCTCGGAAGCGTTCAGTGCTGTGGCGCATGCCGCGCGCGCGCGCGCCGACAAGGATACGGAGCACAAGCCCACCGTCACCGATCTGATCCGCGGCGGACTGTCGGAACTCGGCCGCGCCGACACGCGCGCCGACGTGGGGCGCTAGCGCATGGCCAAGAAAGCCATCCCCGAAGCGCGCACCGTTGCACCGACATCCCAGGACGCCGACGTTACGGACGTCAACATTCGTCCGCGCACGCTGGCGGAGTTCGTCGGACAGCCGAAGCTCGTCGCCAACCTGAAGGTGTTCATCGCCGCCGCGCGCGACCGCCAGGAAGCGCTCGACCACGTCCTGCTGGCGGGACCGCCGGGCCTTGGCAAGACAACGCTGGCGCAGATCATCTCGCGTGAGCTCGGCGCCAACTTCCGCGCCACGTCCGGCCCAGTGCTGGCCAAGGCCGGTGATCTTGCAGCGATCCTGACCAACCTGCAGGACCGCGACGTCCTGTTCATCGACGAGATCCACCGCCTCAACCCGGTGGTCGAGGAAATCCTCTATCCGGCGATGGAGGACTTCGAGCTCGACTTGGTGATCGGCGAAGGTGCGTCGGCACGCTCGGTGCGCATCGAGCTGCCGCACTTCACGCTGATCGGCGCAACCACGCGCACCGGACTGTTGGCCACGCCGCTGCGCGACCGCTTCGGCATTCCGGCGCGGTTGGAGTATTACGACATCGCCGACCTGATCTCGATCGTCGAGCGCGCCGCCATCTTGCTGAAGGCGCCGATCGTTCCGGCCGGAGCATCCGAGGTCGCGCGCCGCAGCCGCGGCACGCCGCGCGTCGCGGGACGTCTGCTGCGCCGCGTGCGCGATTTCGCCGCCGTCGAGGGTGTCAGCCGTATCGACGCGGAGGTCGCTGATCGCGCGCTCAATCGCCTGGAAGTCGACGCCCTCGGCCTCGACGCCATGGACCGGCGCTACATGCGCTGCATCGCCGAATTGTTTGACGGTGGCCCGGTCGGCGTCGAGACGCTGTCGGCGGCGCTGTCCGAGCCGCGCGACTCGCTGGAAGAAATCGTCGAGCCGTTCCTGATCCAGCAAGGCCTGCTGCAGCGCACGCCGCGCGGCCGCGTGCTGGCGGCCGGCGGCTACGCCCACCTTGGAATGCTGCCGCCGCGGCGCGCGACGAACGCCCTTGGGGCACAACTCGACTTCATCAACGAACGAAGTGACTCGAATGTCCGCACCTAACCGGAGTGCATATGGGAGCTGAGCTCGTTGGCGCCGCGCAACTTGGCGGCTCGGTCGGCGACGACTTGTCGCTGATCGGCCTGTTCCTGCGCTCAGACTTCATCGTCAAGGTCGTGCTGATGGCGCTGCTTGGCGCATCGGTGTGGTGCTGGGCGATCATCGTCGACAAGTTCGTGCGCATGCGGCGCCTGGGCGGCGACGCGGATCGTTTCGAGGACGCCTTTTGGTCAGGCGGCTCGCTCGAGGAACTGTACGAGCGGGTCGGCTCGACGCCGCGCGATCCGATGACGCTGCTGTTCGCCGCGGCAATGCGCGAATGGCGGCGTTCAACCAAGCGCACCGGCGTGCCCGAAGAGCGCATGCACGCCGGCCTGCAGTCGCGCATCGGTCAGGTGATGCAGATCACCATGACGCGCGAGATGGAGCGCGTGGAACGCTATATGGGATTCCTGGCGACGGTCGGCTCGACCGCGCCGTTCGTCGGCCTGTTCGGCACAGTGTGGGGCATCATGAACAGCTTCCAAGCCATCGCCGCGACGGAGAACACGTCGCTGGCGGTGGTGGCGCCGGGCATCGCCGAGGCGCTGTTCGCCACCGCGCTGGGCCTCGTCGCCGCTATTCCGGCGGTGGTCGCCTACAACAAGTTCTCGGCCGATATCGGCCGCTACGCCACGCGGCTGGAGTCGTTCGCCTCCGAGTTCTCGGCCATCCTTTCGCGCCAGCTCGAAGAAGGAGAAGCGTGAGATGGGCATGAGCATGCCCACCGGCGGCGGCAGCCGCTTCCGCCGCGGCGCCTACAGCCGGCGGCCGATGTCGGACATCAACGTGACGCCGTTCGTCGACGTCATGCTGGTGCTGCTGGTCGTGTTCATGGTGACGGCGCCGTTGCTCGCGGTCGGCGTGCCGGTCGATCTGCCGCGCACCGCGGCGCAGCGCCTTGCCGGACAGGACCAGCCGTTGGCCGTCAGCGTAGACCTGCAGGGCAACGTGTTCGTCCAGGAGCGCCAGGTCGAGCTCGACCAGCTTGGTCCGTTGCTGAAGGAAGTCAGCGGCCAGAATCCAGACGTCCGCATCTTCGTGCGCGGCGACCAGGGCATCAATTACGGCCGCGTGCTGGAAGTGATGGGCGCGATCCAAAGCGCCGGCTTCACCAAGGTCGCGCTGGTGTCGCGTGCGCCCGGCGCCGATCCGGTGCGGAGGTAGCGCCGGATGCGCGGTCCCGTCTTCACCTCGGCCATCGCCCACGGCGTCATCGTGGCGATCGTCTACTTCGGATTGCCGAAGTGGTTCGAGCCCGATGAGCCGGAGGAGACTCCGATCATCGTCGAGCTGGTGCAGATTGCCGACCAGACTATCGCGCAGGCGCCGACGCCCATCGTCGAGACGCCTAAGCCAGTGACGGAGCCGCCGGCGCCGCAACCGGCACCGCAGGCCGCTCCGCCGCCTCCACCGCCGCCGCCCGCGCCGCAACCGGAGCCCACGCCGCCGGCCCCCGTGCCGGAGCCGGAACCGCCGCCGCCCGAGCCCACGCCGGCGCCCCAGGTCGCCATGTTGGAGCCGCCGCCAACGCCCGTCGTGCGTCCGACGCCACCGCCACCGCCGGCGCCCGTGGTGACCGCACCGCCGAAGCCGAAGGCCAAGCCGGAAGCGCCCAAGGTGGTCGCGACGCCGAAGCCCAAGGCCAAGCCGGACGCGCCGAAGCAAGCACCGGCGTTCGATCCGACCGCGATCGCGGCGCTGCTCGACCGCACGCGCCAGCCGACGCCCGCGCCGACTCCGACCCCGGCGCCCAAACAGGCCGCGCCGACCCCGCAACCGCAGCCCGCCGCGCCGCCGCCGGTGATCTCGCCAACACCGACGCCCGCACGCGACGTGCCGCTGGCGATCTCGGAGATCGACGCGTTCCGCGCCCAGGTCGAGCGCTGCTGGTCGATTCCGGCCGGCGCCCGCGACGCACAAAACCTGCGCGTGACGCTGCGCCTGTTCATGACCCAAGACGGCAACCTGCTGCGGCCGCCGGAAGTGGTAGACGGTGCGCGCATGAACCGCGCCGGCGAGGAAACGTTCCGCGCCGCAGCGGAAAGCGCCGTTCGCGCGGTACAGCGTTGCGCTCCCTATCGGATGCTGCCCGTACAGAAGTACGATACGTGGCGCGAGATTGAGCTGACCTTCGACCCCAGCAAGGTGCTCGGATGAACAACAATAAGATTCGCACGCCTTCGGGCGTGACGATCGAGCGCACACCTCTCGGCGTCACGCGCCGCGACGGATTCAAGATGTTCGGCGGCGCAATGGGCGCCGTTGCTGCCGGCGCACTGATGCCGCGCACCGCCAACGCGGCGTTGCAGATCGACATCACGCGCGGCAACGTCGATCCGCTGCCGATCGCGGTGGCCGACCTATTCTCGGAAACGCCCGACGGACGCAGCGTCGGCGCCAACATCTCGCGCGTCGTCGCCGCCGACCTCGAGCGCTCCGGCCTGTTCCGGCCGCTGCCGTCGACCTCGTTCCTCCAGCGCCCCGAAGACATGACGCTGCGGCCGCGCTTCCCCGACTGGAAAGTGATCAACGCCCAAGGCCTGGTCACGGGCCGGGCCGCGCTGGAGCAGGACGGACGCCTGCGCGTCGAGTTCCGCCTGTGGGACGTGTTCCTCGAGCAGCAGATGGCGGGCCTGGCGTACACGTCGGCACCCGACACATGGCGCCGCGTCGCACATCTGATGGCCGACGAGATCTACAAGCGCGTCACCGGCGAGAGCGGGTACTTCGACACCCGCATCGTCTACATCTCGGAAAGCGGACGCGCGCAGAATCGCATCAAGCGCCTGGCGATCATGGATCAGGACGGCGCCAACCACCGCTTCCTGACGGACGGCTCGTACCTGGTGCTGACGCCGCGCTTTTCGCCGACGGCGCAAGAGATCACGTACCTCGCGTACATCAACGATCGTCCACGCGTGTACATCTACAACATCGACACCGGACAGCAGGAAGTGCTGGGTGATTTTCCCGGCATGACGTTTGCGCCGCGTTTCTCGCCCGACGGACGCCGCGTCGTCATGAGCCTGGCGACGGCCGGCAACTCGGACATCTACACGATGGATCTGCACACGCGCGAAGTGCGGCGCCTGACCAACAGCCCATCGATCGACACGTCGCCGTCGTATTCGCCGGACGGCACGCAGGTGGCGTTCAACTCCGACCGCGGCGGCACGCAGCAGCTGTACGTGATGCGCGGCGACGGTTCCGACGTGAAGCGCATCAGCTTCTCGAACGCCAACGGCCACTACGGCACGCCGGTGTGGTCGCCGCGCGGCGACCTCATCGCCTTCACCAAAATCGAAGGCGGCGTGTTCTACATCGGCGTCATGCGGCCGGACGGCAGCGGCGAGCGCCTGCTGACGGAAAACTTCCTGGTGGAAAGCCCCACCTGGGCGCCAAACGGCCGCGTACTGATGTATTACCGCCAAGGGCGGATGAACAACGACGGCACCGGGGGCGAGCCCCAACTGTGGTCGATTGACCTCACCGGACGCAACGACCGAGCGGTGGTTACCCCCGCCCAGGGGTCCGATCCAGCCTGGTCCCCATTGCTATCTCCTTAGCCTCCCTGCATATTG
>CAMDCA010000038.1 GCA_945889645.1 Rhizobium sp. Q54 | reverse complement strand
CGCCGGCCAGGGCGCCAAGGATGTCTGGGTCTTCCTCAAGGGCGTCGCCGACGAACACCACGGCATTGACCTTCGCCGACCGGCTCTGGTCGAGCGCGTGGCGCAACACCCGAGCGATCTGAGTCTTGCCGGCCAAACAACGCACCGCGGTCATCGGACCGACCAAGGCAGTCGAGTCCGACACCCAGCCGGTCGATTCGAAATCGCTGAAGCCGCGGTAGTAGGCCATCTGCACGTCCAGCCCACCCAACGCCGCGGTGGCCCGGAACATCTCGCTCTGAATCTGACAGGCTTGGTCCCAGGCGCGCTCGCGGCTGGCCGTGGCGTCCATGGCGAACAGAAGCCGGCCCCGCCGCCCGGCGGTCCGCACGGCGGGCATCGCCGCGAGCTGGCCGAGGAATGCGTCTACCGCACCCCGCCCGGCCGGCGTGGCGGCTACCGCGCCCTTCATTTGCTGACCCATGTCGGACTCCCCGCCCTTCATATGGGGAGGCGCCGGATAGCCGCCAGTGGCTTGGCCGCAGCCTAGCGCCGAGGCTAGTGGAAACCCGCCGCAGCGGCCGATCAAGCCCGAAGCGGTCGCAGATCACAAAGCCGGCGCCCGCGTCAGCTTGTGGTGCGAGGCGTCGCTTGACCGCGACGACGCCCCCCCCTAACACTCGCGCACCACAACGGGGAGTGGCCGGTTGGTCCAAGAAGTAGATTGTATTGTGGTTGGTGCCGGGGTGGTGGGCATCGCCGTGGCGCGGGCGTTGGCCCAATCCAAGAGACAAGTCCTCGTCATCGAGGCGGCCGACGCCATCGGCACCGTCACCAGCGCGCGCTCCAGCGAAGTGGCGCACGCCGGCCTGCACTACGCGAAGAACAGCCAGAAGGCGGTGCTGTGCGTCCGCGGCCGCCGCCTCTTGAGCCAATTCTGCAGCGACAAGAAGGTGCCGTACCGCGAGGTCGGCAAGCTGATCGTCGCCAACAGCGAAGGCGAGATGTCCGCGCTGCACGATCTCCATGCGCGCGCGGTCGCCAACGCCGCCGGGGCGGTTGAGTTCCTCACCGGGGCGCAGGCCCAGAAGCTGGAGCCGGCCCTAAAAGCCGTCGCCGCCCTGCTCGTCCATTCCACGGCGATTTTCGACAGCCGCGCACTGATGCAGGCGCTGCAAGCCGACGCCGAGGCGGCGGGCGCGACGTTCGTTCTGCGCACGCCGTTCCGCTCGGGCCGCGCGATGGGCAACGTCTTCGAACTCACCGCGGGCCTCGGCAAGGACGAGGTCACTCTGCGCTGCAAGGCGTTGATCAACGCGGCCGGTCTCAATGCCCAGTCGGTCGCCGAGCGCATCACGCGCATGCAGGCCAGCCTTATCCCGAAGCGCTACCTGAATCGGGGCGTGTATTTCTCGGTCGCCGGTCCGTCGCCGTTCAGCCGGCTGGTGTATCCGGTGCCGGGCAAGGACGGCCTGGGCATCCATTTCACCCTCGACATGGCCGGACAGGGCCGCTTCGGTCCGGACGACGAATGGATCGATACGGTCGACTACACGGTCGATCCGGGGCGGGCGAAGGACTTCTATACTGCGGTGCGGCGCTACTACCCCGACCTCAAGGACGGCACCCTGCGGCCGGCGTTTGCCGGGATACGGCCGAAGATCCAGGCGCCAGGCGCCCCGCCAGCCGATTTCGTCATCCAGGGCCGCGCCCAGCATGGTATTCGTGGCCTTGTGAACCTGTTTGGTATCGAATCCCCTGGGTTAACCGCCGCCCTCGCAATCGCGGGCGAAGTTGTGGCATTGGCAAAGGCATGAACCTGTTCCGTCTCGCCCAGATTGCTTGCTGTGCCGGCGCATTGCTGTCGGCCACGGCTGCTCACGCCGCCGACTACGAGGCGTGGCTGGCGCCGCCCAACGCGTTGCGCTGGCAGTCGGACAATCCGTGGAAGGTGAACCTAGCCATCGGCTTCGGCGTGGCGCCCACCTACGCGTACTCGCGCAACGTCGAGCGCACAGTCCTGCCGCTGATCGACGTCGAATGGCGCGAACGCGTCTTCGCCAGCACCCAGCGCGGCATCGGTTACAATTGGATTCGCACCGGCAGCACGGTTCTCGGTCCGCGCCTCACCTATGACTTCGGCCGCAAGGCAAGCCAGGACGACGCCCTGGGCACCGCCGACGATGTCGGCGCCGCCGTCGAACTCGGCATGTTCTGGATTCACTACAGCGGCTCGTGGCGCTTCAACGCCGACTTCAAGTACGCGGCGTCGGGCCACAGCGGCGTCCACGGTGCAATCGGCGTTGCCAATGGCGGCATGCTATCGGCCAACACCAGCCTCTTCGCCGGCGTGGAAGTGCACTACGCCAGCAAGCAGTACAATTTTGCCTACTTCGAGGACGGCGAGCACGCGATCAACGACGTTACGCCCTACCTGATCATGGTGCGCAACCTGTCGGACGGCATGTACCTCACGCTGGACGGCCGCGTCGCATTGATCACCGGCGCCGCCGGCACCAGCAACCTGACGGGATCGACCAGCTACTCGGCCGGCGCGACGTTCGGCAAGCGCTTTTAGCTCCCCGCGCCCGCCGTCGTGCGGCAGCACGCTAGGGCGTGCCAGCACGCCTTCGGCGTGACGCTTGCAGCACCCGTGCGCGGGGCCCCTCGCTAAAGAAGCAGCACCGTCACCAGGCCGAGGAAGACGAAGAAGCCGACGACGTCCGTCACCGTGGTGACGAAGACGCTGCTGGCGACGGCAGGATCGACACCGAACTTGTCGAGGCCGAGGGGGATGAGAATCCCTGCCAAGGCCGCGGCGACCATATTGATCAGCATCGCCAAGCCGAACACCATGCCGAGCTCCGGCGTGCCGTACCAGGCGGCGCCGACGACGCCGACGATGACGGCAAACACGATGCCGTTGGCACCCCCGACCAGCACCTCGTTGAGCACGATGCGCGCGGCGTTGGTCGTCGTCAGGGTGTGCGTGGCGATCGCGCGTACGGCGACCGCCACCGTCTGATTGCCCGCATTGCCGCCCATCGAGGCGACGATCGGCATCAGCACGGCGGCCGCGACCATCTGCTCGATGGTGCCCTCGAAAAAGGCGATCACCCCTGCCGCCAGGAATGCCGTGATCACGTTGACGAACAGCCACGGGAACCGCGCCCGCGCAGTCGCACCGACCGAGCGCGCCAGGCCCGCTTCGCCGGCGCCGGAAAGGCGCAACAGATCTTCTTCGACCTCTTCCTGCACCACGTCGAGGACGTCATCGATCATGATCACGCCGACCAGGCGGCCGCCTTCGTCCACCACGCCGGCGGACGGCAAGTCGTACTGCTGGAACTGGAAGGCCGCCTCCTCCTGGTCCATCGCCGCCGGGATCAGGGTCAGGTCGCGACCCATGATGTCGCGCAGGACGGTGTGGCGCTTGGCCTTCAGAACGCGGTTGAGCGGGATGGTGCCGACCGGCCGGCGTTCCGGATCGGTGACGAACAACTCGTAGAATTCGTCCGGCAGGTTGTCGGCATCGCGCAGGTAGTCGATCGCCTGCCCCACCGACCAGAACTCGGGCATGGCGATGAACGCCTGCTGCATGAGTCGGCCCGCCGATTCCTCGGGGTAGGCCAGGCTCTGCTCGATCTGCGAGCGCTCGGGCCCCGGAACCGCGTCGAGCACGTCGCTGCGCACGTCGTCGTCGAGGGCTGCGAGAACGTGGACCGCGTCGTCGGTCTCGAGTTCGGCGACGGCGCTCGCCACCTCTTCGGTGCCGAGCTGCTCGAGAACCTTTTCCTGGACGCTGGATTCTAGGCTGGCGAGGACCTCGGCGTCGAACCGGCCGCGCAGCGCTTCGATCACGGCGCGGCGCTGGGTTTCGTCGAGCTGGCCGATGAGGGCGGCGGCGTCCGCCGCGTGCAGCTGCAGGACAAGGCCCGCCGCTTTCTCCATGTCACCGCCGGTGACGGCTGCTGTGACAGCACCGACCTGCTCCGGCGTGACGCCGGCGAGTTCCTCGGCAGCCGCCTCTTTGGGCGGCCCCGGAGGCGGGTCTTGCAGTGCCGGCTCCGTCATGCGCTCAACCATACGGGTGAGGAATGTGGCGCGACCCTACACCGGGCCCAAAAGGGCCGGAAAGTGCGCCGACGACTGACTGCTGAAAGCTACCTCTGAGGAGAAGGTAGAAGAATGGTGCGGTTGAGAGGACTCGAACCTCCACGAGCTTGCGCCCACAGCGACCTCAACGCTGCGCGTCTACCAGTTCCGCCACAACCGCGCCGCGGCGGGGATAGCAAATCCCCGACGTTCATTCAAGGAAGGTATCTAGAAATCGGTGATCGGCACCGTTTCGGTGATCGAAATGGCGATGTTCTCGCCCACCACGACCACCTGGCCACGAGCGATGAGCCGGTTGTTGGCGTAGATCGCGGCGTCGTCATCGACCGACGCGCCGAGCTCGATGACGGCGCCACGGCCCATCTTCAGGAGTTGGTGGATCGGCATGCTGGCGCGGCCCAGAACCACCGACAGTTCGACCGAAATTTCGTTGAACGCCGGCTCCTTGTGACGGTTGCGCCGCCCGGTTTGCCGTTTGACGGGCATCTCGGGGACTTCCTCCTCAGGGGGAGCCATGCTCATCGCGTCATCGATCGACATACGGGTCCTCGTGACCTCCGGCGGCGCGGCCCTTGTTTCCTGGGGCGGCGGCGCCAAATCCCTTCGCTAGCCAAGCTAGAATGCAGCCGTGAGCCTTAGCAACTCGTTAAAGCGGGCCGATCCGGCCCTGCGGACCCAGTGGGAAACGGCGCCCGGCCTGGTGCCCTACCCCGCAGCGCTGCAGCGCATGGAGGCCCGCGTGGCCGACATGGCGGCCGGGCAGGCCGGCGAATTGGTTTGGCTGATCGAGCACCCACCCCTCTACACGGCCGGGACCAGCGCCGACCCGGCCGAGCTGCTTCAGGGGGCAGTGCCGGACGCCCTGCCGGTGTTCGAGACCGGGCGCGGCGGCCGCTACACCTACCATGGCCCCGGCCAGCGCATTGGCTACGTCATGGCCGACCTGCGCCAGCGCGGGCGCGACGTGCGCCGCTATGTCCGCGGCCTGGAGGAATGGATCATCCGTGCCCTGGCCGACCTCGGCGTGAAGGGCGAGCGCCGGGACGGCCGCGTCGGCATCTGGGTGGTTCTTCCGGACAGCACGGAGGCTAAGGTCGCCGCCATTGGCGTGCGCGTGCGCCGTTGGGTCACGTACCACGGCATCGCCATCAACGTGGACCCGGACCTCAGCCGCTTCGACGGCATCGTCCCCTGCGGGGTGCGCGAGCACGGCGTCACCTCGATCGCGGCGCTCGGCTTCCGCGCGGGGATGGCCGAGGTCGATGCGGCCCTACGTCGTCATTTCGACGCCGCCCTGAATCAGTAGCGCACCGCGAAGCCCTGCCCGGCGACAACGCCGTCGCCTTCAGCGTCGCCGTCCAGCGGCTCGACGCCGGTGATGCGCGCCGACGGTGGCCCGTTGTTGAATTCGGCCAGCATGCGATCGACCGCATCCGGTGTACCGGCAACCAAAGCCTCGACGCTGCCGTCCGGCATGTTGCGCACCCAGCCGTCGAGGCCGAGTGCCCGCGCACGCCGTTCCGTCCAGTCACGATAGCCGACGCCCTGCACCTTGCCGCGCACGCGGACCCGCATGGTGCGGCGCTCGCTCATGCCTCGCGCGACAACCGCAGGAAGCGCGCCGCGTCGGCGAGGTCGCGGCGCTTCGCCTCCAACGCCACCTCAGCCTCCAAGTCGATGCCCCAGCGCTCCATCTGGAAGCGCTCATCGACGACGGCCGCGGCATGGGCGCGATCCGCGTCCCATGCACCGCGCACGAGGCCGAGACCGATGACCAGCGACCCCGTCACCGCGGAGGCCATGCGCAGCGCAATCAGTTCGGCGGGGGAAAGACTCGTGACGGCAGTGCGCAAGGCGGCAAGCGTTGCTGCTTCCTGGCGCATCGGCACGATGCCGCGCGCCACCTTCAAGTCGGCGCCAAGCGTCGTGCGCGCCCAATCCAGCATCGGCTGCCACGCCGACGCCTGGCGTCCCCGCAGCGGCTCCGGCGCTTCGTCGCCCGACCAGTAACAGACGAGATCGGTTTCGGCGTAGGACAGCAGCGTGTCCTCGATGTGTGCGCGATCCACCATCGCTGCGGCGGTCGCGGCGGCAAGGTTGCCGAGGCGCAACTGGCCGAGCCGGGTCCGCGGACCGGCCGCCTTCCACTCGTCGCGGATGGCCTCGGCGAGGGAGCGAGTCGGCAGTACCAGCGGCACTCCGGGCGCCGTTGAGATGCGGCGTTTGCCCGCACCGACCGTGAATCCGCCCGCGGTTTCGGCGACGTTGGGCTCAAACGGGGCTGTTTCTGTGGGTTTCGCCATGGCCAGCGATTCTTAGAATTGTCTCAAACAAACATTGTGCGGCAATTTGCCACGAAGAAGTTGGGGCCCGGCATCCTTATGTGTCGGTCTTGGCAGTGCGGGAGTTGAGCCGCTGATCCCGCTAGGTTCCTCCCCCCGAAACGGGGACGCGCCACTCCCGCACTCCAAACCTCTCTAAATTCCCCGCGCCGGCCCAGGCTTGCAACACCCCGTCGCGGGGCGCGTGCTCTTCCCCACGCCCGCCCAGGCTTGCAACACCCGAGCGTGGGGCCCCTGGGCTACTTCTTCTTTTTCTTGGGCGTAGCGCCTTCGAAACCGAATAGGCGCCAAGTCGCCACCATGTGCTCGGGCAGCGGCGCCTCGACGTCGATGCCTTTGCGTCCCGGGATGCGCACCGATACCGCCGCGGCGTGCAGATGCAGTTTGGGCGCGATGCCAGGCAGCATCACTTCGTTGCCGCCGTACTTGCGATCACCGGCGATCGGCGTACCGATGGCCGCCATGTGGGCGCGCAGCTGGTGCGTGCGTCCGGTGCGCGGGCTCAGTTCGACCCAGGCGGCACGCGAGGCGTCATCGATGACGCGGTAGTCGGTGATGGCAACGTCGCCGTCCTCAGACTCTTCCATCTTCTCGCGTCCCATCTCGCCCTCGCCCTTGGCGAGCGGACGATCGATGGTGCCGCGGCGCGGCTCGGGCACGCCGACGGTCAGCGCCCAGTAGGTCTTGTGCACCGAGCGGCCGGCAAACGCCCTGGACAGCGCCGCGGCGGACTGGCCATTGCGTGCCAGCAGCAGCACGCCGCTGGTGTCCCGATCGAGACGGTGCACCAAGCGCGGGCGTTCCTCGGACCCAAAGCGCAAGGCATCCAGCATGCCGTCGATGTGCCGCTCGGTGCCGGTACCGCCCTGCACGGCGATGCCCGCCGGTTTATTGATCGCGATGACGTCGTCGTCGCGGTACAGCACGCGGGCGACCAGGTCGGCGGCGTCTTTGGCGCTCACCGGCGCGACCTCACGCGGCGGCAGCGCGCTCAGGTCGGGCAACGGTGGAATACGAATCGATTGCCCTGCCGCAAGGCGCAGACCGGCGGTGACCCGGCCACCGTCCACACGCACCTGTCCGGTGCGCAGCAGCTTCTGCAGGCGGCCGTGGGTCAGTCCTTGAATCTCGCGCGTGAACCAGCGGTCGAGCCGCATGCCGGCATCGGCCGGCGCCACGAGGACGGTACGGACTGCCGCGCGTGGAGCGGGCGCGGCTTCGGTGGCGGGCGCGGGTTCGGCCTTGGATTTAGCTTCGGGCACGGCGAATCGCGGCCCACTTGTCGAGCCGCGCCTTGATCTCTGCTTCGAAGCCGCGGCCTGCCGGCTCGTAGTACGTCTCGCGCGGCATGTCGGGCGGAAAGAAATTGGCGCCCGAGAACGCCTCGGGCGCGTCGTGATCGTACTGGTAGCCCTTGCCGTAGCCGAGGTCCTTCATCAGGCGAGTCGGCGCATTCATGGCAAACGCCGGCGGCGCCAGCGAACCAGTCTCCTTGACGCGCTGCGACGCGGTGCCGAAGGCAACGTAGGCGGCATTCGATTTGGGCGCCGTGGTCAGGTAGACGACCGCTTGGGCGATGGCAAGTTCTCCCTCGGGCGAGCCGAGGAAATCGAACGCGTCCTTGGCGGCAATCGCCTGCACAAGGGCGTTGGGGTCGGCGAGGCCAATGTCTTCCACCGCCATCCGTACCACACGACGCGCGAGATAGAGCGGGTCTTCGCCGCCGGCAAACATGCGGGCTAGCCAATAGAGCGCGGCGTCAACGTCGGAACCGCGCACCGACTTGTGCAGCGCGCTGATGAGGTTGAAATGGCCCTCGCGCGCCTTGTCATAGGTCGGGGCGCGCTTCTGCACCGCTTCGGTCAGGCCCTTGGTGTCGAGCGGCTGCACCACTTTGAGAGCGAATATCTCTTCGGCCAGATTGAGTTCGTAGCGCCCGTCGCCATCGGCCATGGCGCGCAGAGCGGCGCGCGCGTCGGCGTCGAGCGCCAGCGGCCGCTTCGTCAACGCTTCAGCGCGCGTCAGCAGCATCTCCAGCGCCGCGTCATCGAGACGGCGGAACACCAGGACCTGGGCGCGAGAGAGCAGCGGCGCATTGAGCTCGAACGACGGATTCTCGGTCGTGGCACCGATCAGAATGATCGTGCCGTCCTCGACGAACGGCAGGAAGCCGTCCTGCTGCGCGCGGTTGAAGCGGTGGATCTCGTCAACGAACAGCACCGTGCCCTGCCCCGTCGCGCGCCGCGCGCGCGCCGCGTCGAACACCCTGCGCAGGTCGGCGACGCCAGAGAACACCGCCGACAACTGTTCGAAGTGCAACCCCGTTTGCGCCGCCAGCAAGCGCGCCACCGTCGTCTTGCCGGTGCCCGCCGGGCCCCACAGGATCATCGAAGCGACGCGGTTGGCCGCCAGCATGCGGCCGATCGGGCCGGCTGGTCCGAGAAGATGCTCCTGGCCCACGACGTCGGACAGCGCGCGCGGACGCAGGCGCTCGGCGAGCGGTCGGGGCGCGTTGTCGGACAGGTGCGCGGCTTCAAATAGCGAGGGCATAGGAGTCTACGTGGAAGCCCTCCCCCGGCCTTCGGGGGAGGGCTGGGAGGGGGAGTCAAACAACGCTGCGGCCATCATTTCCCTTCCCCCACCCTACCCTCCCCCAAGGTATGGGGGAGGGATTCTGCCATCGACCTCGACGACGAGGGACGCTTCCCGGCAAGTGAAGTTCACCACGTAGTCAGCGATGGGTTCCTGGCGGCGAAAGGCGACGCCGAAGGGTTCTTTTTGTCGCGCTCAGTCGCACTCCCAGAACTTGGAATCCCGGCACTGCTTCGCTTTCTGCTGCGCGAGCGCGACTTGGTCGGCGGGCATCTTGGCGGCGACTCCGTTGCGGGCGGTGATGGCGTCAATCGGGTTGCGGGTCATGCCACCCTCGCCGGCGGTGGCCGACAGGTCGAACCACCTGTGGGCGCGCACGAGGTCGCGCTCGACGCCGCGGCCGGCATCAGGCCGATGTTGTACTGCGCATCGGTGCTGCCGTTCAGGGCGGCGCGCAGGTACCACTTGAATGCGATGGCTTTGTCGCGCGGCACGCCTTGGCCGTTCTGGTACAGGATGCCCATGCTGTTCTGGGCCCGGACGTTGCCATCCTCGGCGATCGGCGCCCAGAAGCGCAATGCGGCCGCGTAGTTGCGGTTGGCGTAGGCGGCGAAGCCGTCCTCGTAGGCGTCGGTAAGCGCCAGGCCGGCGGCGAACATCGAGGCGACAAGGACGAGTGGCGGTAGAACGCGCATGGGGATTCCCTCCCTGCTGAAAAGGCTACACCGGGAGCGCGACAAACAAAAAGGGCAGCCCGAAGGCTGCCCTTTTTCGATTCGGTCGTGCGGGCGACTAGGGTCCGGACTCAATTGGCCCAAGGCATGAGGGCAGCGGCAAGGTAGGCGCCACTGAGGTAGTTGCGAGCGAGCTTGTCGTATCGAGTGGCGATGCGGCGCCGGTCCTTGAGGCGGCACCACATGCGCTCGATCCGGTTGCGGGTCCGGTATGCGACGGTGTCGTACGGGATGGGCACTGTGCGTGAGGTGGTGGACGGGATCACGGCTTCGGTGCCGCGACCTGCCAGCAAGGCCCTCAGGTGATTGGCGTCGTAGGCGCGGTCGGCGATCAAGCGGCGGATCGGGCCAGCCTGCTCGATCAAGCTGGCAGCGACGCTGATGTCGTTGATGTTGCCGGGGGTAAGGAGCAGAACGCGCGGACGTCCGTGCTCGTCGGTCAGCGCATGGAGCTTGCTCGTCCGGCCGCCACGCGAGTGGCCGAGCGCTTGGAGGAACGCCCCCCTTTTCCGCCCGCTGCCGAACGGTGGGCTTTGATGTGGGTGCTGTCGATCGCCGCCCCGCTGTAGATGCCGGTATGGCCGGTCAGCGCCTCGAAGATCGCAAACCAGATCCCTGCCGGCTCCAACGGTTGAACCGGTTGTAGATCGTCGTGTGCGGACCGTAGGCCGCCGGACAGTCGCGCCACCGCGCTCCGGAGCGCAGCATGTGCACGATTCCGCTGATCACCCGCCGATCATCGACCCGGTGCGCCCCCCCTTCGTCCGCGCGGCAACAGCGGCTCGATGCGCGCCCACTCCACGTCGCTCAGCCAAGAAATCCCGGCCATTCCAAGCCTCCTACCGTTCAGAAGCTTGAATCACAAACCGCGCTGGCGCGGAATCCCTAATTGGGTACGGAGCCTAGGCCGGAACGGTCTCGTCGCCGTCGGCGCCCAGGTTCTGATCCGGACCGGAGTCCTGGCCCTTGGCTTCGGGGTCGCGATCAACCAGCTCGATGACGGCCATCGGCGCGGCGTCGCCGTAGCGGAAGCCGGCCTTCAGGATGCGGGCGTAGCCACCCGCGCGGCTCTTGTAGCGCTCGGACAGGGTGGTGAAGAGCTTCTCGACCACGTCGCTGTCGCCGAGTTGTGCGATCGCCTGACGGCGCGCGTGCAGGCCACTGCGCTTGCCCAGCGTGATGAGCTTCTCGGCCACCGGCCGCAGCTCCTTCGCCTTGGCGACGGTGGTGGTGATCTGCTCGTGCTTGAACAGGGACGCAGCCATGTTCTGCAGCATCGCCTCACGATGGGCGGAACTGCGGCTAAGACGGCGGCCTTTGTTTTGGTGACGCATTGCAGTGTTCCTGAGCGGTCCGGGCCCGGCACGCGCCGAGCGAGCAAACTAGTACTGATCTTCGAGCTTCTTGGCCAGTTCCTCGATGTTCTCAGGCGGCCAGTTCGGCACTTCCATGCCGAGGTGCAGGCCGAGCTGGGCGAGGACTTCCTTGATCTCGTTCAACGACTTGCGGCCAAAGTTCGGAGTGCGGAGCATCTCCGCCTCGGTCTTCTGGATCAGGTCGCCGATGTAGACGATGTTGTCGTTCTTCAAGCAGTTGGCCGAACGGACCGACAACTCGAGCTCGTCCACCTTGCGCAGCAGGTTGCGGTTGAACTCGGGTTCCGGCCGCTCTTCCTTGCGCTCCTCGGTGACCGGCTCTTCGAAGTTGATGAAGAGCTGCAGTTGGTCCTGCAGGATGCGGGCGGCGAACGCCACGGCATCCTCGGGCGTGATGGTGCCGTTCGTTTCGACTTCCATCGACAGCTTGTCATAGTCCAGGTACTGGCCGGCGCGGGTGTTCTCGACCTTGTACGAGACCTTGCGTACTGGGCTGTACACCGCGTCAACCGGGATCAACCCGATGGGGCGATCCTCGTCACGGTTGTAAGAAGCGGCTACGTAGCCCTTGCCGTTCTCGACCGTGAACTCCATCGACAGCTTGGCGCCCTCGTCTAGCGTGCAGAGGACGATGTCGGGATTCATGATCTCGATGTCGTGGCCGGTTTCGATTTTGCCGGCGGTGACTTCGCCCGGGCCGGTGGCCTTGAGCATCATGCGCTTCGGGCCTTCGCCGTGCATGCGCACCGCGAGGGTCTTGATGTTCAAAACGATGTCGGTGACGTCCTCGCGGACGCCCGGAATGGTCGAAAACTCGTGCAGCACGCCATCCACCTGGATGGCGGTGACGGCGGCGCCTTGCAGCGACGACAAGAGAACGCGGCGCAGCGCGTTGCCGAGCGTCAGACCAAAGCCGCGCTCGAGCGGTTCGGCGACGATGGTGGCGCGGCGCGCCGGGTCATGGCCCGGCTCGACGACGAGCTTGCCGGGCTTGATCAGTTCTTTCCAGTTCCGTTGGATGGCCACGTGCATTCAACCTTCCATTTCCGGGGCCATTGCCCCGGGGTTGGCGCTATTCAAAACGGGATCACCCAACATGCGATGGGATCCCGCGCGCCGGCGCCATCAGGCGGCCGGCGGCACGCTCAGACGCGGCGGCGCTTCGGCGGGCGGCAGCCGTTGTGTGGGATCGCCGACACGTCCTTGATGGACGTGATGGTGAATCCCACCGCCTGCAATGCGCGCAACGCGGACTCGCGGCCCGATCCCGGACCGCGCACGCGAACTTCGATCGTCTTCACGCCGTGTTCCATTGCCTTGCGGCCGGCGTTCTCGGCCGCGAGCTGCGCGGCATACGGCGTCGACTTGCGCGAGCCCTTGAAGCCCTGCTGGCCCGACGAGGACCAGGCGATGGCATTGCCCTGCGCGTCCGCGATGGTGACGACGGTGTTGTTGAACGTAGCGCTCACGTGGGCGATGCCCGACGTGATGTTCTTACGTTCCCTGCGCTTTACTCGCCCTGCAGGCGCTGCTGCATCAGCCATTGCGACTCCTAAGTCCTCGCCTCTCGGCGCCTAAAACGGGTACGACGCCTTAGCCCCTGGGGGCCGACTTCTTACCGGCGATCGCGCGCGCCGGACCCTTGCGGGTGCGCGCGTTGGTGTGGGTACGCTGACCGCGCACCGGAAGCTTGCGGCGATGACGCAGGCCGCGATAGCAGCCGAGGTCCATCAGACGCTTGATGTTCATCGCCACTTCACGGCGCAGATCGCCTTCGACCACGTAGTCGCGGGCGATGACGTCACGGATCTGCGCGATCTCCGCATCGGTCAACTGGCTGACGCGCCGCTCGGGCGTCAGGCTGACCTTGTCGCAGATCTCTTTCGCGGTGGTTGGCCCGATGCCATAGAGGTACCGGAGCGCAATAACCACGCGCTTGTTAGTAGGGATGTTTACGCCAGCGATGCGCGCCACCGCAGAATTCCTTGGTCAGTGTTGTTGTTGACAGTGGAGATGCCCAAGCCGGTCCCCGCGGGCCGACAAGTAGCAATAGCTTTCCCTGGCCCACCGGTTGGACCCGAAAAGCCCATGATTATTCGAATTTCACGCGCCCAAGTCAAGGGGCCGTTCGCCTGAATTAGGCCGCATCGATCAGATTTCCAAGCAGCCGTGCAACCGTATCGATCGGGGCCATCCCGTCCACCTCGCGCAGCACCCCCTGGCGGCGGTAATACGGCAGGAGCGGCGCAGTTTGCTTGTCGTAGGCCGCCAGGCGGGTACGCACCGTCTCGGGCTTGTCGTCGGGCCGGCGCACCATTTCGGTGCTGCCGCAGGCGTCGCACACCCCTGCCTTCTTGGTCGGCCGGAAGCTGTCGTGGTAGCCGGCACCGCATTTCTTGCACGAGAACCGACCGGAAATGCGTTCCACCATGGCGTCGTTGTCGACCACCAGCTGGATGACGTGGTCGAGCCTCTGCTTGCGCGCCGACAGCGTGGTATCGAGGGCTTCGGCCTGGGCGACCGTGCGCGGGAAACCGTCGAGCAGGAAGCCCTTGGCGGCATCGGGCTGGCCGATGCGCTCGGCAATCATGTTGATGAGGATGGCGTCGGGCACGAGTTCGCCGCGTTCCATGATCGCCTTGGCCTGCTTGCCGATGGCCGTGCCACCCGCAACTTCCGCCCGCAACATGTCGCCGGTAGACAGATGCCTGAGCCCATAGGTCTCTTGCAGCCGCTGCGCCTGCGTGCCCTTGCCCGCTCCGGGCGGGCCCACCAGCACGACGTTCATTTCTTGGTTCCGCGCAGCCGCGACTTGCGGATCAGCCCTTCGTATTGGTGGGCGAGCAGGTGCGACTGAATCTGCGTCACCGTGTCCATGGTCACCGTGACCACGATCAGCAGCGAGGTGCCGCCGAAGTAGAACGGCACTGCCAGGCGCGAGATCAGCATTTCGGGCAGCAAGCAGACCGCGACCAGATAGAGCGCACCGATGGTGGTCAAGCGGGTGAGTACGAAGTCGAGGTGCTCGGCTGTGTTCTTGCCCGGACGGATTCCGGGAATGAAGCCGCCGTATTTCTTGAGGTTGTCGGCGGTCTCAACTGGGTTGAAGACCACCGCCGTGTAGAAGTAAGCAAAGAACACGATCAGCGCGCCGTAGATCAGCAGGTACATGGGCTGACCGCGGCCGAGCAGCGCCGTAATACTGGCGAGCCAACCCGACGCACCTTGCGCGGCCGAGAAGTTGGCGACCGTGATCGGCAACAGCAGCAGCGACGAGGCGAAGATCGGCGGGATGACGCCCGACGTGTTGAGCTTGAGCGGCAGGTGCGACGCCTCGCCGCCAAACATGCGGTTTCCCATCTGGCGCTTCGGGTACTGCACCAGGATGCGGCGCTGGGCGCGTTCCATGAACACGATGAAGGCGATCGTCGCGACCGAGCCGACCAGCAGCAGAAGAATAATGCCGACTGACAGGGCGCCGGTGCGGCCGAGTTCGAGCGTTGCGACCAGGGCCGACGGCAGGCGCGAAACGATGCCGGCCATGATGATCAGCGAAATTCCGTTGCCGACGCCGCGCGCCGTCACCTGTTCGCCGAGCCACATCAGGAACATCGTGCCGCCGGTCATCGTGATGACCGCCTGCACGCGGAACGCGATGCCCGGCTCGATGACCGCGCTGCCACCGGCGCCGCCGCTCAGGTTCTCCAGGCCGACGGCGATGCCGTAGGCCTGTAGAGCAGCGAGCAGCACCGTGCCGTAGCGCGTGTATTGGTTGATCTTCTTGCGGCCGGCCTCGCCCTCCTTCCAGATCGCCTCCAGCCGCTTGGACACCGTCCGCATCAGCTGAATGATGATCGAGGCCGAGATGTACGGCATGATGTTCAACGCAAAGATCGTCATGCGGGACAACGCCCCGCCGGCGAACATGTCGAACATGCCCAGGATGCCGCCCTGGTTCTGGGAGAATATCTCCTCCATCACCACCGGATCGATGCCCGGGATGGGGATGTAGGTGCCGAGTCGGTAAACGATCAGCGCAAACAGCGTGAACCAAATACGCCGCTTCAGTTCGGTCGCCTTGGAGAAGGCGCCGAAGTTGATGTTCGAAGCGAGCTGTTCCGCGGCGGAGGCCATCGGGCGTGTCCCTACCCCGCCTTAGGCGCCAGACTTCTCGGCCGGCGCCTTGCCCCCACCCTTTTCCTTGGGGGCCTTCTTGACCGGCTCGGCACCCTCGGCAGGTGCGGCGGCGGCCTTGGACTTGGACTTGGCTTCCTTCGCCACTTCGGCAGCAGCCGCCGCCTTGGTCTTCTTGGCCGCGTTGCGTTCCCAAATGTGACCGATCTGGCGCGCCGGCTCCTTGGGCGGCGGCGGCAGCGTCAGCGTGCCACCGGCCTCCTCAATCGCCTTGCGCGCCGGGTTCGAAGCGGCCGCGGCAGAAATGGTGACCTTGGTCTTCAGCTTGCCGTTCCCCAGGATGCGCAGCCCGTCCTTGGCGCGCCGGATGACGCCGGCTGCCTTAAGGGCCACGGCGTCAATCGTTACCTGGGCATTGAGCTTGCCCGAATCAATGGCGGCCTGAATCGCGTCCAGGTTCACCTCCTGGTAGCGCTTCTTGAAGATGTTATTGAAGCCGCGCTTCGGCATGCGCATGTGGAGCGGCATCTGGCCGCCTTCGAAGCCATTGATCGCGACGCCGGAGCGCGCGGTCTGGCCTTTGCCGCCCTTGCCGGACGTCTTGCCGAGGCCGGAACCGATGCCGCGGCCGATGCGCTTGGCCTTCTTGAAGGCGCCATGCTTCGGCGCCAGCTGATTGAGCTTCATGTGCCTAACCGATTTCCTCGACGATGAGGAGATGCTTGACCTTGTTGATCATGCCCCGCACCGACGGCGTGTCTTCGAGCTCGCGGGTGCGATGGCGCTTGTTCAGGCCAAGACCCTTGAGGTTTTCCTGCTGGCGATTCGGACGGCCAATGTGGCTGCCGATCTGCGTAACGCGAACCATCTTCTTGGCTGCCATGATGCTTAGGCCTCCAGCTCGGCTTCGGCCGCAGTGGCGCCCTTGCCGGCGCGGCCGAGGATCTGGTTGACCGAACGGCCGCGGCGGGCGGCCACGAGCCGCGGGCTCATGGCGCTCTTCAGCGCGGCGAAGGTCGCCTTGACCATGTTGTAGGGGTTCGACGTGCCGATCGACTTCGCCACTACGTCGGCGATGCCGAGGGTCTCGAACACGGCGCGCATCGGACCGCCGGCGATGATGCCGGTGCCCGGAGGAGCCGCGCGCACCACCACACGGCCGGCGCCATAGGTGCCGGACAGGTCGTGATGCAATGTGCGGCCTTCACGCAGCGGCACGCGGATCATCGCGCGCTTCGCCGCCTCGGTCGCCTTGCGGATTGCTTCCGGCACTTCGCGTGCCTTGCCGTGGCCATAGCCGACGCGGCCCTTCTGGTCGCCGGCGACAACGAGCGCCGCGAAGCCGAAGCGCCGGCCGCCCTTCACCACCTTGGCGACGCGGTTGACGGCAACGAGCTTGTCGACGATCTCGCCGTCACCACGGTCGCGATCACCGCCGCGCTCGCGATCACCACCGCGATCACCGCGACCACGGCCGCGCTGCTGGCTGCTATCGCCGCCCTCGCCCTGCTCTCCGCGTCCTGCCTTATCCGCCATCTGATTTCCTACGATCTATCTAGAACTTGAGACCGGCTTCGCGTGCGCCGTCGGCCAGCGCCTTGATGCGGCCGTGGAACATGTAGCCGCCGCGGTCGAAGATGACCTCGCTGACGCCCTTGGCCGTAGCGCGCTGGGCCAGAAGAGCGCCAACCTTAGCGGCGGCATCCTTGTTTGCGCCCGTCTTCAGGACGCCGCGCATATCCTTCTCGAGCGTCGAGGCGGCCGCGACCGTCTCGCCCTTCACGTCGTCGATGACCTGGGCATAGATGTGCTTGCCCGAACGGAACACCGTAAGGCGCGGACGGCCACCGGAAGCCTTGCGGACGCGAAAGCGAACGCGACCCTGGCGGCGATTGAAACGTTCTGCTGTCTTGGCCATGGCGCGCCTACTTCTTCTTGCCTTCTTTGCGCAGGACGTACTCGTCCGAATACTTGATGCCCTTGCCCTTATAGGGCTCGGGCGGGCGGTAGGCCCGGATGTCGGCGGCAACTTGACCCACCTGCTGGCGGTCGGCACCGAACACCTTGATCATCGTCGGCTTCTCGCACGTGATCTTGATCCCCTCGGGGATCGGATAGAGCACGTCGTGCGAATAGCCGAGCTGCATCTTCAGGTTCTTGCCCTCGACCGCGGCGCGGAAGCCTACGCCGATGATCTCGAGATCGGTGGTGAAGCCGTTGGCGACACCGTGCAGCATGTTGGCGATCAGCGTGCGCGACATGCCCCACATCGCGCGTGCGCGATCCGAGTCGTCCTTCGCCGAGACGGTGACGGTGCTGCCGGTCGACTTGGCCTCGACCTCAGGCACGAGGTTGACGGTCAGCGCGCCGACCTTGCCTTTGGCCGACACCTTGTCCGGCTTCACGTCGATGGTGACGCCGGCCGGAACCGGGATGGGACGTTGTCCAATGCGCGACATGCTGTGCTCTTCGATTCCGCTAGATCACGTTGCAGAGGACTTCGCCGCCGACGTTCTGGGTGCGCGCTTCCGAGTCGGAAAGCACTCCCTTGGGCGTCGACAGGATGGCGATGCCGAGGCCGTTGCAGATGGCCCCTAGGTCGGCGATGCCGGAGTAGACGCGGCGGCCTGGCTTGGAGATGCGCTTGATGGTGCGAATCACCGGCTCGCCTTCGTGATACTTCAGCTCAATGCGCAGGTGCGACTTGCCCTCGTCGTCGACCTGCTCGTAGCCGCGGATATAGCCCTCGCGCTGCAGTACTTCGAGCACGTGGACACGGAACTTGGACGCCGGGCTCATCACCGCCGGCAACCCGGCCGTCTGGCCGTTGCGGATGCGGGTGATCATGTCGCCCAGGGGATCGGTCATCGACATTCGCGTTGCTCCGCCCCTACCAGCTCGACTTGACCATGCCGGGGATCAGGCCCCGAGAGGCGAGATCACGCAGCACGATGCGGCACATCTTAAAGCGGCTTTCGACGCCGCGCGCACGACCGGTGACAATGCAGCGGTTGTGCAGGCGGGTCTTCGACGAGTTGCGCGGCATCTCGGCCAGTCGCAGGCGCGCCGTGAAGCGGTCTTCCTGCGCCAAGGTCGTGTCCTTCGCGATCGCCTTCAGCGCTTTACGCTTCTCGGCGAAGTGCGCCACCATGCGTTGGCGCTTCTTCTCGCGTTCGACTGAGCTGGTCTTTGCCATTCTCGTGTCTCGTTCCTGTTGAAATCAGTTCCGGAACGGCATGCCGAAGCTCGCAAGGAGCTCCTTGGCCTGCTCGTCGTTGTTCGCCGTGGTGCAGATGATGATGTCCATGCCGCGCACCTGGTCGACCTTGTCGTAGTCGATCTCCTGGAACACGATCTGTTCCTTCAGACCCATGGCGAAGTTGCCGCGGCCGTCGAAGCTCTTGCCGTTCAGGCCGCGGAAATCGCGGACGCGGGGCAGTGCCATCGTGATCAGGCGATCGAGGAACTCGTACATGCGCTCGCGGCGCAGCGTGACCTTGACGCCGATCGGCATGCCTTCACGCAGCTTGAAGGTCGCGATCGCCTTGTTCGAGCGCACAACCTGCGGCTTCTGGCCGGAGATCGCGGTGAGGTCGTTGACCGCACCGTCGATGTACTTGCGGTCGTTCACGGCCTCGCCGACACCCATGTTGATGACGATCTTGTCCAACTTGGGAACCGACAAGATGTTCTCCAGCCCGAACTTCTTGGCGAGTTCAGGACGGATTTGCTTCACGTAGCGTTCGCGCAGGCGAGCCGGCATAGCCATGTTCCTAAAGATCGATCACTTCGCCGGACAGCTTCGCGACACGAACCTTGCGGCCGTTCTCGAGAAACTTGTAACCGACGCGGGTGGGCTTGCCGAGCTTGGGGTCGACCAGCGCAACCTTGGAAATGTGCAACGGCGCTTCCTTCTCGAGGATGCCGCCGGGGCTTGTCTGACTGGGCCGCGTGTGGCGCTTAACCATGCGCACGCCCTGCACCAGGACGCGCGCGTCCTTGCGCAGCACGCGCAGCACCTTGCCGCGCTTGCCCTTGTCCTTGCCGGACAGGACGACGACTTCGTCGCCCTTTTTGATGCGGAACTTCGCGTTGGTTTGCATTTGTTTTCTCTACGAACCCCGCCTCAGAGAACTTCCGGCGCCAGGCTGACGATCTTCATCTGCTGCTTGGCGCGCAGCTCACGTGTCACCGGCCCAAAGATGCGCGTGCCGACCGGCTCGCCCTGGGCGTTCACCAGCACGGCGGCGTTGCGGTCGAAGCGGATCGAAGTGCCATCCGAGCGGTGGATTTCCTTCGCCGTGCGCACGACGACGGCGCGGCTGACTTCGCCCTTCTTCACGCGGCCACGCGGAATCGCTTCCTTGATGGCGACGACGATGATGTCGCCGACGGTCGCGGTCTTGCGACGCGTGCCACCGAGCACTTTGATGCACTCGACGCGGCGGGCGCCCGAGTTGTCAGCGACGTCGAGATTGGTCTGCGTACGAATCATTGGTGTGTGCCTGTCTTACGCGTCGTTAGACGCGCTCGACGACCTCCCAGGTCTTGAGCTTAGACAGCGGCCGGCACTCACGGATGCGGACGCGGTCCCCCACCTTGTACTCGTTCTTCTCGTCGTGGGCGTGGAACTTGGCCCGGCGGCGGATGAACTTCTTGTACTTGGGATGCGCGACTCGGCGCTCGACTTGCACAACAACGGTCTTGTTGGGCTTGTCGCTCACCACTTCGCCGACGAACTCGCGTGCCGTCACGTCTGATCTCCTACTTCGCCGGCGCGGTCTTTTCGCGCACGGTCATGACCGTCTGAATACGGGCGATGTCGCGGCGCACCTGACGGATGCGCGCGGTGTTGGACAACTGGCCGGACGCCTTCTGGAAGCGCAGATTGAATGCTTCCTTGCGCAGCTGCAGGACTTGCGTCTTGAGCTCGTCGGCCGTCTTGCCCTTGAGGTCTTCGCTCTTCATCGCTGTCTACTTCTCTAGGCCGCGGCGGAGACATGGCCCGGGCGCACGACGATCTTCGTACGCACCGAGAGCTTTGCCGCCCCCAGCATGAATGCTTCGTTGGCCAGCGTGGTCGGCACGCCGTCGAGCTCGAACATGATCTTGCCGGGCTCGATGCGGACAACCCAATACTCAGGCGCGCCCTTACCCTTGCCCATGCGGACTTCAGTCGGCTTCTTCGACACCGGCACATCTGGGAACACGCGGATCCACATGCGGCCCGAGCGCTTGATGTGGCGCGTGATGGCGCGACGGCAAGCTTCGAGCTCGCGCGCGGTCACACGACCGGCGGTCAGGGCCTTGAGCCCGAAAGCGCCGAAGTTCAGCGCCGAGCCGCCCTTGGCCTTGCCGTGAATACGGCCCTTGTGCGCCTTGCGGTACTTCGTGCGTGCTGGTTGCATCATGGCGAATAACTACCGGTGCCTATCGCTGAACCTGTTGCTCGGCGCGGCGCTTGTCCTGCGCCATCGGGTCGTGCGCCAAGATCTCACCGCGGAACACCCAGACCTTCACGCCGCAGGTGCCGTACGCGGTCTTGGCCGTTGCGGTGCCGAAGTCGATGTCAGCGCGCAGCGTGTGCAGCGGCACGCGACCTTCGCGATACCACTCGACGCGTGCGATCTCGGCGCCACCCAGGCGGCCGCCGCAGTTGATACGGATGCCTTCAGCACCGAGGCGCATCGCCGACTGCACAGCGCGCTTCATCGCGCGACGGAATGCAACGCGGCGCTCGAGCTGTTGACTGATGCCCTCGGCGACCAGCTTGGCGTCGATCTCGGGCTTGCGGATCTCGACGATGTTCAGGTGCACGTCCGAGCCGGTCATCTTGGACAGGTCGGTGCGCAGCTTCTCGATGTCAGCGCCCTTCTTACCGATGACGACGCCAGGGCGCGCGGTATGGATCGTGATGCGCGCCTTCTTCGCCGGACGCTCGATGATGATGCGCGACACGCCGGCCTGGGCCAGACGAGTCTCGAGGTAGGCGCGGATGCGCAGATCCTCGTGGAGGATCGTCGCGTACTGGTCGCCGGTGGCGTACCAACGCGAGTCCCACGTGCGGTTGATACCGACGCGCAGTCCGATCGGGTTGACCTTTTGACCCATGAGTCTTGCTATTCCTCCGCGCGCTCGCGCACGACGACGCGCAGCTTGCTGAACGGCTTTTCGATACGACTACCGCGGCCACGCGCGCGTGCATGCATGCGCTTCATGACCATGGCACGCCCGACGCTCGCCTCGGCGACATAGAGCCGATCGACGTCGAGCTGGTGATTGTTCTCGGCGTTGGCGATCGCCGACTGAAGGCACTTCTTTACGTCCTTAGCGATGCGCTTGCTCGAGAACGACAGCTCGGCCACCGCCTTGTTGACGTCCATGCCGCGGATCGACTGTGCGACGAGGTTGAGCTTGATGGACCCGACACGCAACTGCGTGGCCGTGGCCACCGCCTCGTTGTCCGCCAAATCTCGTTCGCGTGCCTGCTTGCTCATCTACGTATCCTGCTTAAGCCCGCTTGGCCTTCTTATCGGCAGCGTGACCGGTGAACGTGCGCGTCGGCGAGAACTCGCCGAACTTGTGACCCACCATCGCCTCGGTGACGAGCACCGGGACGAACTTGCGGCCGTTGTATACGCCAAACGTCAAGCCGACGAACTGCGGCAGGATCGTCGAGCGGCGCGACCAGATCTTGATGATGTCGTTGCGGCCCGACGACGCAGCCTTTTCGGCCTTGCGCAGCAGGTAGCCGTCAACGAACGGACCCTTCCAGACAGAACGAGTCACGGGCCTACCTCTTCCTCTTACGGCGCGTCTTCAAAATCAAATTCTCGGTTCGCTTGTTCTTGCGCGTCGGCTTGCCCTTGGTCGGCTTGCCCCACGGCGTAACCGGGTGGCGGCCACCCTTGGTGCGGCCTTCGCCGCCGCCGTGCGGATGGTCGACCGGGTTCATCGCAGTGCCGCGGACCGACGGACGGATGCCGAGCCAGCGATTGCGGCCGGCCTTGCCGATCTTTTGGTTTTTGCGGTCCGGGTTCGACACAGCGCCGATCGTCGCCATGCACTCACCGCGCACCATGCGCTGCTCGCCCGAGGTCAGCTTGATGAGGGCGTAGCCCGCGTCTTTGCCGATGAGCTGCGCGTAGGTGCCGGCCGAGCGAGCGATCTGACCGCCCTTGCCGACCTTCATCTCGATGTTGTGGATGATCGTGCCGACCGGGATGTTGCGCATCGGCATGGCGTTGCCGGGCAGGATGTCGACACGCTCGCCCGAGACGATCTTGTCGCCGGTACGCATGCGCTGCGGCGCCAGGACGTACGCCACTTCGCCGTCGGTGTACTTCACCAGTGCGATGAACGCCGAACGGTTCGGATCGTACTCAAGACGCTCGACGGTCGCCGGCATGTCGAACTTGCGCCGCTTGAAGTCAACGGTGCGCAACAGCTGCTTATGCCCACCGCCCTGATGGCGCGTGGTGATGCGGCCGTGGTTGTTACGTCCGCCGGTATTGCTCTTGCCCTTGGTCAGGTGCTTGACCGGACGGCCCTTGTGCAGGGCCGAACGATCGATGAGCACCAGGCCACGGCGACCCGGCGATGTCGGATTGTATGTCTTCAAAGCCACGGCTTAGATCCCCGCGGTGACGTCGATGGATTGGCCCTTTTTTAGGGTCACCATCGCTTTCTTGGTTTCCACACGACGCCCCAGGAACCCCCGGAAACGCTTGAGCTTGCCGACTTGGCGCAGCGTGTTGACCGCCACGACCTTGACGTCGAACAAGGCTTCGATCGCCGCGGCGATCTCGTTCTTGTTGGCGTCGCGGGCGACCTCGAAGGTCACCTGGCTGTGCTCGGAGCCCATGGTCGACTTTTCGGTCACCACCGGCGCACGGATGATTTCGTACATCCGCTCTTTGGAGACTTTGGCGATCTTCATGACAGGCGTGCCTGCAACTGTTCGACCGCCGCCTTGGTCAGCACCAGGACGTCGCGGTGAAGGATGTCGTAAACGTTGGCGCCGATGGAGGGCAGCACGTCGATGCCGATGAGGTTGGTGGCTGCGCGCAGGAATCTCTCATCAACCGCCGCGCCGTCGATGAACAGCGCGGACGTCCAGCCCAGCGCCTTCAGCTTCTTGGCGAGGCCGGACGTCTTGCCCTCGGGCAGCGCCGCTTGGTCGATGACGAACAGCTTGCCTTCGCGCTGCTTGTCGGAGAGTGCGGTCTTGAGACCGAGCGCGCGAATCTTCTTGTTGAGCCCAAAGGCGTGGCTGCGCGGCGTGGGGCCAAAGATGATGGCGCCGCCGCGGAACTGCGGCGAGCGCATCGAGCCTTGGCGTGCGCGGCCGGTGCCCTTCTGCTTGTGCGGCTTCTTGCCGGTGCCGGAGACCTCTGCGATCTCCTTGGTGTCGTGCGTGCCGGCCTGGCGCTTGGCGAGTTGCCAGCGCACGACCTGGTGCAGGATGTCCGGACGCGACGGCAGCCCGAAGACCGCGTCGGCGAGATCCACCGTGCCGGCCTTGCCGTTGTCGAGGGTGACGACGTTGACCTTCATCAGCCGCCCTCCGCTTTCGGAGCCTCTGCCTTTTTGCCGCCCTTGAGCGCTGCCGGGAACGGAGCTTCCTTCGGCGCCGCGCGCTTCACAGCATCAGTGATGCGCACCCACGTGCCCGGCGCGCCAGGAACGGCGCCCTTGAGCACGATCAAGCCGGTGTCGGCTTCGGTCGAGACGACGACGATGTTTTGCGTGGTGATCTGCGTCTGGCCCATGTGACCGGCCATGCGTTTGCCCTTGAAGACGCGGCCCGGGTCCTGCCGGTTGCCGGTCGAACCGTGCGAACGGTGCGAGATCGACACGCCGTGGCTCGCCTCGAGGCCGGCGAAGTTGTGTCGCTTCATCGCGCCGGCAAATCCCTTGCCGATCGTGACGCCGCACACGTCCACGCGCTGGCCGGCGACGAAGTGATCGGCCGAGAGTTCCGCGCCCACGTCGACAAACGCGTCTGGGGTGATGCGGAACTCGCTGAGCTTCTTCTTCGGCTCCACCTTCGCCTTGGCGAAGTGCCCGCGCATCGGCTGCGACGTGCGGCTGGCGCGCTTGTTTTCGGCGCCGAGTTGGAGGGCGTCGTAGCCGTCCTTCTCTTTCGTCTTGTGCGCGACGACTTGAAGGGAATCGACCACCAGCACCGTCACAGGCGTGTGAGTTCCGTCTTCAGAGAAGACGCGGCTGGTGCCGAGCTTTTTAGCAATGAGACCGGTACGCATGGCAGTGCCTGCCCGAACTTCCTTAGAGCTTGATTTCGACATCGACGCCGGCGGCCAGGTCGAGGCGCATCAGCGCGTCAACCGTCTGCTGGGTCGGGTCGATGATGTCGAGAAGGCGGCGATGAGTCCGAATCTCGAACTGCTCGCGCGACTTTTTGTCGATGTGCGGCGAACGAAGCACCGTCCACTTCTCGATCCTGGTCGGCAGCGGGATCGGACCACGCACCGCGGCGCCAGTGCGCTTTGCGGTGGTGACGATCTCGGTCGTCGACTGATCGAGAACGCGGTGATCGAACGCCTTGAGGCGGATCCGGATGTTCTGGTTGTCCATAGAGCTTGTCCTAGGTCCGCCGGCTCGCGTTACTGAATGATCTTGGCGACGACGCCGGCGCCGACGGTACGGCCGCCTTCGCGGATGGCGAAGCGCAAGCCCTCGTCCATGGCGATCGGGTTGATCAGCTCAACCTCGAACGTCAGGTTGTCGCCCGGCATCACCATTTCGGTGCCCG
>CAMDCA010000037.1 GCA_945889645.1 Rhizobium sp. Q54 | reverse complement strand
TCCACGACCGCGATCACTCGTCCGCGCAAATCACCAGAGTAAGGTTTCGGCATTCATGCTGGCCTCCATCTCCCAGCCAGCATCTTGAATCACACCTGCGCCCTCACGTGAATCCCCCGCGATTCAACCCGATCTCAAAGTGCTCTAGGACGCTGCGGCGTCCTTTACTGAACCACCAGCTTGATCTTGTCGCCGGCCTTCGGGTCGGCGCCAGGATCAAGGCGGTTCAGCATCACCAGCCAATCGAGCGGATGGTCGAGCGCACGCATCTGCGCCGCCAAGGCCTCGATCTCGGTTCCTTCGCCCACCGTAACGACGTGAATGCGCAGCGGCGTGATCGCGCGCGCCTCGGCGTCGGTCAGGCGCCGCAACGACATCGGCGAGTCGAGCACGCGTTCCGCCCGGCCGGACGACGGCGGTCCCGGCAGGAAGAACTGGAAGCGGAAGAATGCGGTCGGCGTCACGCGCACATACGCGATCAGAAGCTCGGCCGGCTGGCCGCCGGGGCCCGATACCCTGGCGCGCCCGAACACCGCCGGCATGGCCCCGTCCACGACCCGCTCCTCGATGTCCGTAAGCTCGAAGTTCGCCGACACGCTGCGAGTGACGTAAGCGACGATGCCCTCGGTAGGCGGCGTCCGGGTGATCTGGATGTCGAACATCATGGAGGCGCCGTTCGGCCCGTCCGCGCCCACCGACCGGTTGGCGCGCGAGAAATGGAACCCCGGCGGCAGCACGAAGCTGAACCGGTTCATGGTGTCGTAGTACGTGGTGCCAGCCACCATGCCTTCGCTCGGACGGCGCCCATAGACCAGGCCGTCGATGGCGCGCAGGAACGGCTCGCGTCCGGTGACCCACGACAAGGGCTGCGGCTCGTCCTTCGGCATGTAGCCGGCCAATAGCGCCGCATCGGCGTGGTCGCGCCTGCCCTTAGCGTCGCGCTCGACCTCGTGCGTCAGGCTCACTGCGCGCCGCACGCGCTCGACAATGCTCGGATGGGTGTTGGGATCGCGCGGCCCGGGCTCGCCGGCGCGCTGCACCAAGTCGGCCTGCAACCCGACCGTCGTCAGGAATCGCGCCTGCGCCATCGGGTCGTAGCCGGCCTTGGCCATGAGGCGGATGCTTACGGCGTCGGCCTCAAGTTCCTGCTCGCGGGTGAACTCGTGCATCTGTGCAGCGCCCTGCGCCGCCGGCGCATTGCGCAGCTCGGCTTGCAGGACGTTGCGTTGGTTGGCGTGGCGCTCGGTGATGTGCGCGACTTCGTGTGCCAGGACCGCCGCAAGCTCTGCCTCGGAGTTGGCGAGGGCCAGCATCTGTCGCGTGATGTAGACGTAGCCGCCCGGCAGGGCGAAGGCGTACGCGTCACCGTTGTCGAGGACCGAGAACACGAACTCGTACGGCGTCGCCGTGATGGCTTGCACGACGCGCGCACCGACTTCGCTGACGTATCGGCGCACCGCCGGATCGGGGTACTCGCCGCCGTAGCGCTGCACGATCAGCGGATGCTCGCGGGCGCCGATGCGGCGCTCTTGCTCGAAGGTGAGCTCGGCGGCAACAGCGGGCGCAACGCCGCTGTGCAAAACTGCCGCGATAGCCAGCGCGCCCACAAAGGCGACTCGTGCCAGCACGTTCATCGTTGCCGCCATCTTAGGCCTGAGCACCGCGCCGTCCAACCGGAGCGTGCGCCCAGGCCAGGATCATGGCCAAGATCATGGCCCCAGCAGTTCGATCTGCTCCGGGTGGGTCACATCGATGACCGGGCCGTTGTACGACCGCAGCCAGCCGCGCACCCGGATGCGCTTGCCTTGCATCGCCAGCAGATCGACGCCTTCGCGCCGGAAGGTCCGCACGTCGGTGGGCGCGACGGAAACGGTGAAGTCGGTGCGCCAATCCGGCCCGAAGTTCAGGTAGACCCGGCCGCCGACCTGGTCGGCCGCCATCACGCGGCCGTCGACGATCTCAAACCCGTTGAGGTGCTTGCCGGTTTCCTCCGGCGTGCGCACCCCGTAGCGGTTGTCGGACCAGATGCCGAGCCGGGCCACTCTGGCGACGTCTTCGATCTCCTGCATCGCGCGAACCATTCCTCGGCCGTCGGCCGCGCTTTCGACGCGCGCCAGGCCGGTGCGTACCAGCTCGCCCTGGATCCAGGTGCCCCGTTCGTCGAACACCTGGGCCACGACGCGGCCGTATCGATCGATGGGCCGCTCGGGGAGCCGCAGGCGAACGGTATGTCCAAGGACCAGCTTGGCGAGGGCGCCTTTGGCGCTAGCCGCGAACGAGGTAGGCGGGCGGGTTCCGTCCTCGACGGCGCCCAGGCCGGCCAGCCGGACGACCCGCCCGTCGGCTAGAACCAAGGTACGCCCGTCCGGCACCTCGGCGACGATGGCCGTGCCGCCGTCCGCCATCCGCGGTTCGGCAGCGCGGGCAGGGGCAATGGGCGTCCCCGGCAGGACCAGCCCAGACGCCAGGACAAGCAGGCATGCAAGCCTTCGCATGGCCTAAACTCTACACCGGCCCGGACTTGACCGCCGGAGGGTTTGGACGATGCGCGTGCGGGCGATGGCAGGGCTGTTGGCGGTGGTTCTCATGGCGGTGGCCGGCACCGCGCGGGCGGAATTCTGGACCACCCAATACTTCCTGACCCAGCCGCCCGACCAGCAGCGCAGCTACGTCGTCGGCTTGATGGATATGTACCAGCACACCCGCCGGGTGATTGCCCCGGACCCCACCGACCTCATCCTGGTGTGCCTGCGCACGACAACCATCGATGTCGTGCGCTCCAAGTTCATCGATTGGGTTCTGGGCGAGCCGCCGCTGTGGCGCCTCAGCCCGGCCGAACTGTTCGTCAAAGCCATGGAAGAGGACATCTGCCGCAAGTAAGCCCGCTGCGGTACTGTTGCCACGGCTGCGCTCGTAGCTCAGCCGGATAGAGCAGCAGATTCCTAATCTGCAGGTCGTGGGTTCAAATCCCGCCGAGCGCACCACAATCCGGAGCCGCGCCATGCGTCGTGCCCGCCTCAACCTTGCGCTGATCGTCGCCCTTGGGGTCGGCATGGCCGTTGCGACGGCGCTGGCGCCGGCGTTGACCACGGCCGTCGGGCAGCAGGCCCGGCAGGGGTGGCAGACCGAGGTGCAGCCCGACCGGCTCGCCTCCGTCGACATGCTGCTGCAGAACTTCGAGCCGATGGCGTTCGGCGACCCCGGCGAGCGGGTCACCTGGACGTCGGTGCAGCGCTGGCGCGAGCCGGTGCGCGCCGTCCTCATCGGCGATGCCGCCGACACCTACCGCGACGACGTGCGCGCGCTGTTCGCCGAGTTCACCGCCTTGACCGGCATCCAGTTCTCGCTCGCCGACGGCGACTCGGGCGCCAACCTGTGGATGTTCCTGTCGGAGCGCGACTGGTACCGCACCCAGGTGACGCGTTCGTTCCAGCGCCCGGAAACCATCGTCTGTTTCACCAACACCAGCCTCGATTCGAACGGCGTCATCATGGGTGCCCACACTGTCATCCCCGAGGATCTCAACAGCCGGGGCGTGCGCACGTGCCTGGCGCACGAGCTGATGCATGCCATCGGCTTCCAGGGTCATCCGTCGCGCAACTTCGATTCGGCCTTGCGCAACGGCATCAGCAGCGAGCGGCTGACGATCAACGATCGCATCCTGATCCGCACTCTGTACGACGAGCGCTTGCGCTTCGACATGACGCCCGAGGAGGCGATGCTGCACGCCACCGACATCGTGCGCGAGCTGGTCGGCAAGGTGCAGGGTGCCAAGGATCCGCTGGAGGTTCTCGCCCAGCGCGGCCGCACCACCACCGCGCCGCCGCCGTGGACCGGCGGCCCGGTCTAGCGCGGCTGCAGGCGCTCGCGGCGGCGACTGGCCGGTCGGCCGGTTTCCCGTCGCGCGCTTTTCTGGTACGCGCCTGTCGATGAGCGCATCGGTCCTCGTTCTCTACGCACACCCCCGGCCGGAGACGTCGCGGGTCAACCAGGCGATGGCCGAGGCGGTGCGCGACCTCGGCAACGTCGAGGTGCGCGATCTCTATGCGCTCTATCCCGACTTCGACGTGGACGTGGCGGCCGAGCAGAAGGTCTTGGCTGCCGCCGACCTCCTTGTGTTCCACCATCCGCTGCAGTGGTACGCCGGGCCGCCACTGCTGAAAGAATGGATCGACCGCGTATTGGAACGCGGCTGGGCCTACGGCGACGGCGGCACCGCCCTGCGCGGCAAGCGCGTTCTGTCGGCGGTATCCACCGGCGGCAAGGAGGCTGCCTACCAGCACGACGGCTTCCATCACTACACGGTGCCGGATTTCTTGCGGCCCTATGAGCGCACGGCCACCCTGTGCGGGATGAAGTTCCTTGAGCCGTTCGTGTTTCACGGCTCGTACACCGCCTCCGAGTCGGAGATTCACGCCCACGCCGAGTCCTACCGGACCCACCTCGCCGCCCTGCAAGAGCGGCTCAGCAAGGGAGAGGCGTGATGGAGCAACAGGGCCTGCTGCTCAACGCGTTCTACTTTCTGGCCGCGGCGGTGGCGGTGGTGCCGTTTGCGCGCCGTGGCGGCTTGGGCTCGGTGCTCGGCTACCTCGCTGCCGGCGTGCTGATCGGGCCTTACGCCCTGGGCCTCGTCGCCAATTCCGAGGACGTGCTGCACTTCGCCGAGTTCGGCGTCGTCATGATGCTGTTCCTGGTCGGCCTGGAACTCGAGCCGGCCAAGCTGTGGCGCCTGCGCGTGTCGATTCTCGGCATGGGCGGCGCCCAGGTGGTGGGCTGCACCCTGGTTATCGCAGCCCTCGGCGTCGCGTTCGGCCAAACCTGGGAGGCAGGCCTGGCCATTGGCATGGCGCTGTCGATGTCCTCGACCGCCATCGCGTTGCAGATTCTCAATGAGCGCCATGTGCTCGGCTCGACCGCGGGGCAGTCCACTTTTTCAGTGCTGCTGTTCCAGGACATCGCGGTCATCCCGATCCTGGCGATCCTGCCGCTGCTGGCCACCGGCGCGCTCGACGTCCCGGTAGCCGATGCGGTGGAGCACGCCGACGCGGCCGGGCCGGCGTGGTTGCGCGCCCTCACCTTGATCAGCGTCGTGGTGGGGATCGTCCTGGCCGGCCGCTACGCGCTGCGGCCGGTGTTCCGCTTCATCGCCGGCAGCGGCATCCGTGAAATTTTCACCGCTACCGCGCTGCTGCTGGTCGTCGGCATTGCGGTGCTGATGCAGACGATCGGGCTGTCGCCCGCCCTCGGCACGTTCCTGGCCGGCGTCGTGTTGGCGAACTCCGAGTATCGGCTGGCGCTGGAATCCGACATCGAGCCGTTCAAGGCGCTGCTGCTCGGCCTGTTCTTCATCTCGGTCGGTATGTCGATCGACTTCGGCGTGCTGGCCGCGCATCCGTGGATGATTGCCGCCTTGGTGGTCGGCGTGATCGCGGTGAAGCTGGTCGTGCTGATGAGCGTCGCGCGCACCTTCGGGCTGCAGGGCGAGCCGAACCTGTTGTTCTCTTTGCTGCTGGCGGGCGGCGGCGAGTTCGCCTTCGTGCTGTTCCAGTTCGCCGTCACCGAAGGCGCGCTCGATCCGGCCACTGCCGGGGCGCTGGTGGTGGTGGTCGCGCTATCGATGGTGGCAACGCCGCTGATGATGCTGGCGCTCGATCGCATGGCGCCGCTGTGGCGCGGATCGGTGGTCAAGCGCGCCCCCGACGTCATCCAGCCCGAGGGCCATCCGGTCATTATCATCGGCTACGGCCGCTTCGGTCAGATCGTCGGGCGGTTCTTGTCCGCCAACGGCGTCGGCATGGTCATCCTCGACAACGACCCCGACCACATCGACGTGCTGCGCAAGTTCGGCGTGCGGGCGTTCTACGGCGACGCCACACGTCTCGACCTTCTTGAATCGGCTGGCGGCGACACGGCTCGCTTGTTCGTGGTTGCCATCGACGACAAGGATAAGACCGTGGAGACGGTGCGCGCGATTCGCACGCGGTTCCCGCACGCCAAGGTCTTCGCCCGCGCCCGCAACCGTGACCACGTCTACGAACTGTGGTCCGCCGGCGTGACGCTCGCACGCCGCGAGACGTTCGACTCGGCGCTGCACGTCGGACGCGAGGCACTCGTGGCCTTGGGCGAGCATCCGTTCGCCGCCCGGCGCCGCGCTCGCCTGTTTGCCGCGCACGATGAGCAGATGCTGACCGAAGGGTTCGCCGTGCGCGACAACGAAGAGTCGCTGGTCAAGATCGCGCGCCAGTCGCGCGATCAGCTCGAGAAGCTGGTCGCCATCGACAAGGGCACCGCCAAGCTCGAAAAAGACGACGGCTGGGGCGGCTAGACGCCGGCGCGGCCAGCGCCCAGCACGGGATTCGCCCGTTGGGCGGAGGCCGACCCGAGGCTAGCGGACGAAGATGCGGACTTCGTTGGTGGTTACGTCGGGGGTGCTGGTCGACGACAGGCGCAAGCGATCAGCGGGCAGGCCCATGTCGGTCAGCGAGCGCAGGACATCTTCGGCGTTCTGCTTGGCGCGCGTCACGTTGAGCGCCATGTTGGCAGCGTTACCCGATGCCGATGCCACCGCGACCAAGTCGAAGGTGGCGGTCGGCTTGCGCTCGAGCGCCGCTGCAACCGCGTTGTAGAGCGGCTGCTGGAAGGCGACGTTCGGGCGGTCGAAACGGATGACGACCAGCGCCTGCTCGCCGGCACCAGTCGGCGCGCCAATGGCCGCCGCCGCTTGGGCGGCACCGAAATCGGTGGGCGCCGCGGCGTTGGCGAAGGCGCGGTTGAACAGGCTCTGGCCCAGGATCTCGCCGTTCTGGATGGCCACGGCGGTCGCCTGCAGGTTGCGCCGCTCGGCGCCGAGGTAGGCGGTCTGGCGGCTGATGTCTTCCGACAGCTCGTTGAGTAGACGGTCGATCAGCACGACGGTGCGGTTGGTCTCGTCTTCCAGGATGGCGAGTTGGCGATGGTCCTCGTCGATGGCGCCGGCCAACCCATAGGTCGCGCGCGCGGCCTCGAGCAGGTAGGCGGCCATGGCCGAGTCGGCCGCGACCGAGTTGGCCAGGCTGTTGAGGTTGGCGACGTCGCCCGACAGGCGTTCGAGCTCGCTCTGGGCGCTGCGCCACTGGCCGAGCAGCACCGGGTTGCCGGGGGTAGTGCCGATCTGGAGGCGCGAATTGATGGCGGCGATCGTGCCGTGATAGCGCTGCGAGTCCTCGGTCGTGGTCGAGCGGACCTGCTGCAACTGTTGGTTATGGCCGATGATGGTGTTCTGCAGGGCGATCAGTTCGCCGCGATGCTGGGACACCTTGGCGCCAACGAACGTGCCGGTGTTGACGCCCTGGGTGACCGGGGCCGGCACGAAGTTGGTGGCGCCGAGCGAAGGCGGAAGAACCGGCGCAGGGCCGGGCGCGGTTGTCGTCGTAGCGTTCGCCGCCGCCGGCGTTACCGCCGCGGTACGGGTCTCAGTCTGGCCGCCGCCCAGCGAGGGCCACAGCGCATTGGACGCAAACGAGCACCCCGCGAGCCCCAGAAGGGCCGTGAGCGCACCGAACCGCACGGACTTAGCAACCACCATGAGCGAATCACCCCGAGGCATTCGAGCCGGCCCAATGGCCGGTCTCGACCGCAGTCGACGACAGATGATGGGACCCCCGCATAAGACCGCAGTCTCATCGACTATGGGCAATCTAACCCAAGGAATCCGGCACAAACAAGCGTCAAGTCAGTGGCTTGGCGGCACTTCTTGGCTTGCTGTCGAACATTTCGACAACCACCAGGCGGCGCCGGAGGGGGTCGAATTGCCGCTCTTGGGGGTCGCGTGGTAGCTCTGTTTGGCGGGCTGCTGTCTCCTCGGAACACTTCCTATGCGCGCCGATCGCAAATGGCTTTTCGTCGCTCTGGGCGCCCTCATTGTGGCGCTGGCCGGGGTTGAGGCCGTCTATTTTGTTGGCGGCGGCAGCGGCGGCGCCGGAACGGTCCAAGGCGTTGCCAGCGTTCCCACCAATCAAATGGTCCAGGTGGCCGGCGTCCTGACCGTCCAGGGCCGCACCATCAATCTGCTCGGCCTGACGCCGCCGCGCGAGGAACCCAACTGCACCGTCAATCGCGGCGTCGTGGTGCACTGCACTCTGATCTCCGCCGCCCGGCTGGCCGAGATGGTTGCCGGCAAGACGGTCCGCTGCGAGTTGCGCCACTTGGGGCGCGACCCGCGCAACTGGGGCGTCTGCCGGGTCGTCGGCTCCGGCGCCCCGTCCGGCAACAAGGTGGAGGACACCCTCAACGGCCAGCTGCTGCTCACCGGCTGGGCCCTGCCCAAGGACCAGCACGGCAAGGCGTGGGCGGACCTGGGCGTGCGGGCGCGCAACGCCAAGGCGGGCCTGTGGGCCGGCAACGTAGTCCCGGACCCGGTCAAGGTCGGCACGTTGTACGGCGCCACCGAGGTGAACGACGGCAACACCCTCGAGATCCAAGAAGTGCGCATGCGTCTCTACGGTATCGACGCACCCGACCTCGGACAGGAATGCACGTTGAACGGCCTGCCGTACCAGTGCGGTCTGCTGGCCTACATGCAGCTCATTGACGTCACGGCCGGCAAGGGCCGCATCACGTGCTACGCGTCCAAGATTGAGGGCGACGACCGCCCGTACGCGAAGTGCGGCCTGCCGACCGCCAACGGCGCCAACATTCGTGACGATGCGCCGAGCTTCAACGAGATGATGGTGCGGTCCGGCTGGGCCATCGCCGACCGCAGCCAGACCAAGGACTACGTCGCCGCCGAAGAAGAAGCGCGGCGCGAAAAGCGCGGCCTGTGGGCGGGCGAGTTCATCGTTCCCAGCGCGTGGCGCAATGGCAAGCGCTAGCCGCCTGCTCGCCGCGGCGCTTGTTGCGGCCGCCGTTCTGGCGCCGCTGTCGGCGTCCGCCCAAACCGCAGGTGCGGAGACGGTGATCGGCGACATCCGCGTGCGCGGCGCCGGAGTCATCGCCGTGGCCAACCAGTGGTTCCATCTCCTCGGCGCCAGCACCTTCGAGCGCGACGAGACCTGCAGCTTCGGCACGGCACCGTACCAGTGCGGGCTGATCGCGCAGGGCAAGCTCGCCGACATCGCCCACGACAACCAATACGTCTGCACGCTGAAGGAATTCCCCGGCGACTCGCGGCGTTGGGGCACCTGCGTGCCCTACGACTTCGTGCTGCGCGGACCGATTCCAGGCGCCGAGGATCTCGCCCACGCCTGGGTGCGCACGGGTTGGGCGTTCGCCCACCGCCTGCACACCGACGAACTGGTCGCCGACGAGACCGCGGCACGCGCCGCCAAGCTCGGCATGTGGGCCGGCACCACGCCGCCCATCGACGCGCCGGCGCCGCAGCAGGCGGTCGGCGCGGTGGCGGTGAACGATGGCAACACCCTGCGCGTCGGCGGCACGCTGTTGCATTTGAACGGCATCGACGCGCCGGAGCTGCCGCAGTCGTGCGGCCTCGGCCCCGGCCAAGGCGGCTACTTCTGCGGCGCCATTGTGCGCGGCGTCCTGGTACAGATGACCATGGGCAAGCGGATCTTCTGCGCGATCGAACGGCGCCCGGGCGATGAGCGCAACTGGGGTGTGTGCGGCGAGGCCAACGCCGCCGGCACTGCCAACGCCGCCGGCAAGCCGACCCTCAACGAAGAGATGGTGCGCGCCGGCTGGGCGGTCGTCGACCGCCGCGTCAGCACCAAGTATCTCGATCTGCAGATTCAGGCCGACAATGACAACGTCGGTCTGTGGCAGGGCACCTTCACCAATCCGCGCGAATGGCGCCTGGGGTTCCGCTGAGCCCGCGACGCAACGCCCTCACGGTTGTCAGTCTGCTGCTGGTCACGGCCATCGCCTCGGTGGCCGGGTACTTGTACGTGCTGTTTCCGGTCGCCTCCGCTGTCGAGGGCCCGGCGGCCGTGCCGGCGCCGGGCCAGCTGCTGATTCGCGACCGCCTCGTGCACCTCGATGGCCTGATGGCGCCGCGCGAGGACGCCGACTGCCGGGTCGCCGGACAGGTGCTGCAGTGCGCGCTGATCTCTCAGTCGCACCTCATCGAACTCACCGCCGGCAAGACCGTGCGCTGCGACGTCAAGCGCTACGGCGACGACGAGCGCAGCTGGGGCCGCTGCCACGTCAAGGATCCGGACCCCGCGTTGTTCGAGCGCGGGGAGGACGACCTCAACCGCGTGCTCGTGCGCACCGGTTGGGCCGTGGCCGACCGCCAGCACTTCGCCGACTACATCAACGACGGCCAGATCGCGCGCACCGAGCGCCTCGGCCTATGGCAAGGCACGGTCGGCGAGCGCCGCGTCAGCACCAGCATCCTGGCGGGCATCCCGACCGTGAAGGACGGCGACACCATCGAGTTGATGGAAGTAGACATCCGTCTGCGCGGGGTCGATGCGCCGGACATCGCGCAGACCTGCACGCTGAACGGGCTCCCATACGCCTGCGGCATCCGTTCGCGCGCCAGCCTGGTGGACCTGTTGGCCGGCCTCTCCATCGTCTGTCATGTCGGTCAGTTCGAGGGCGATGATCGCGTCTGGGGCCGCTGCGGCGAGGACAACGGCACGCGGCGCGATTTCGCCAACGACTCGGTGACGCTCAACGAAGCCGTCGTGCTCACCGGCTGGGGATTCGCACTGGCCGACAAGGACGTCACCTACACCGCCGCCGAGGCGAAGGCGCGGACCGAGAAGCGCGGCATGTGGGCGGGGCAGTTTGTCCGTCCCGCCGACTGGCGTAAGGGCGCACGCTGATGCGGCTCGCCCCGTTCGTTGCGTTGCTGGTCCTACTGGTGCCGGCGCTCGCCGCGGCGCAAACACAGGACGCCATCGGCGGCGTCCTGGTGCGCGGGCCCGGCGTCGTCACGGTCGCCAACCGGTGGTTCCACTTGCTTGGCGTCGAGGGACCAGATGCCGACGCGATGTGCGACCGCAGCGGCGTGCCGTACGCCTGCGGCGTCGTGGCGATGGCCAAGCTCGCCGCGCTAGCCAACGGCAAGATCATGCACTGCCGCCTGCAGCAATTTTCCGGCGATGCGCGCTGGTGGGGCACCTGCATCCCGTACGATCCGGGCGTGCGCGGCCCGTCCGCCAGCCAGCCCAGCATCAACCAGGAATGGGTGCGCTCGGGTTGGGCCCGCACCCACACCCTGCACACCGATGCCTACGCCGCCGAAGAAGCGGCGGCGCATAGCGAGAAGCGCGGCCTGTGGCTGAGTGCCTGGCCCGAACCGCCGGCGGTTGCGGGAGCGATGGCCGCCGAAGGACCGGCGCGTGTGCTCGATGCCAACACCCTCATCGTCGGCACCATCAAGGTGCGCCTCGACGGCATCGACGCGCCGGAGGTCGAACAGACCTGCCGCGTCGATGGACGCGTCTACGGCTGCGGCGAGGTCGCGCTGGGCGCTCTGATGGACCTGGTGATGGGCAAGCGCATCGCCTGCACCCTGCGGCGCCAGCAAGGCGACGACCGCGCCTTCGGCACCTGCCGCGACGCGGCCGCGACCGATGGTCCCACCATCAACGAACGCATGGTGCAAAACGGCTGGGCAGTGGCCGACCGCCGCACCGGGGAACGCTACGTGCCCCTGGAAACCGCCGCCAGCCGGCAGCGGGTGGGCCTATGGTCGGGCCCGTTCGTGCCGCCGCAGCGCTGGCGCATTGGCGAGCGCTGAGCGCCCCCGGTGCGCGGATGCTCAGTTGCTTTCGACCGGCGATAGACGACGCGTCCCGATCGGGAGTCGATGATTTGCCACATTTCGAAAGTTGGGCTCTCGGCTACGGCGCGATAGCGCACTCTCCGGAGACGCAAACGCGTGTTCGCGCCCTCGCCTCCCATCTCGTCGCTGACGGTCGCGTCTCGTCAGACGAAGAGGTCTATCGGATTCTGACGGCTGCGGATCACCTGACGAGTGCGACGATGTGGGTTGTCGCCCACATGACGTACGCCCAACGGGTGGACTTGTCAGGCCGGCGGCTTCCGGCCGATGCCTTCAAGGAAACTCCGGAAGGGCACACCGGCGGAGCATTGAACGTTGCACCCGCGTATGTCGCCTATCTAGCCGCCAATGTTCTCAGCGCGCAGACGCGTGGCTGGCTCTTGGGACAGGGTCATACCGTCGCCGCCGTTGAGGCGGCCAATAGCTTGGTCGACAATCTTTCAATCCGCCAGGTCGGCCGGTACGGCCACGACGAGGCGGGACTCAGTCGGCTGTGCGCTGACTTCTACGGATACCAGATTGCAGCGGATGGACGCCCGGCGGCGCCCCTGGGCAGCCACGTCAACGCGCACACGGCTGGCGGTTTGTCCGAGGGCGGGTACCTTGGCTTCGCCGAGATTCAGTACGTCCACATGCCCCTCCCTGGCGAAAGCCTGGTAGCCATCCTCAGCGATGGTGCGTTCGAGGAGCAGCGCGGCAGCGATTGGTCGGAACGCTGGTGGCGCGAGCACGACTGCGGCCTCGTCGCGCCGATGATGATTCTCAATGGGCGTCGCATCGAGCAGCGGACAGAGATCGCACAAGACGGTGGCGCCCGCTGGCTTGCTCGTCATCTCGAAGTAAACGGCTTCGACCCATTCGAGATCGACGGCCGCGATCCAGCAGCATTCGTCTGGGCGATCTTCGAGTCTGAGCGGCGGTTGCTGGACGCAGCGAAGCGTGTCCGCGACGGCCACGCCACATACCCAGTGAAGCTTCCCTACGCAATCGCCACCACGGTGAAGGGATTTGGCCTTCCTGGTGCGGGGACCAACCGGGCGCACAACTTGCCGATCGAGGGCTCGCTGCGCAGCGACGCTGCCGCGCGCGCGGAGTTCGACGCCGCCGCGAAGGTGCTGTTCGTTCCGGCAGAGGAACTAGCGTCGGCGCGTTCGCTGTTTGCCGCCCATGCGCGGCAAGGCCGACCTAAGGAACGCGACAACGCACTGGCGACCCGCGCCCCCGAAGCGCCGGTACTTCCCCAAGGCATCTCAGGCTCGGCCGGCAAAACCGCCTCTGCCATGGTAGCGATCGACCACTGGTTCGTCGATTTCGTGGGCGCTAACCCAAACCATCGCTTCCGGGTCGGCAACCCTGACGAACTGCGGAGCAACCAAATGGGAGGGACGCTCGATCTCTTGAAACATCGCGTGAACCGTCCTGAATCGGGTTCGCACGAGGCGATCGATGGCAAGGTCATCACGGCCCTGAACGAAGAGGCGGCGATCGGCGCGGCCCTCGGCAACAAGGGCGGGCTCAATCTCGCTGTGTCATACGAGGCGTTTGCCGTAAAGATGCTGGGCGCCTTGCGCCAGGACATTATCTTCGCGCGGCAGCAGAAGGAAGCGGGCCGCCCGCCCCGGTGGATCGGGGTGCCGCTGATCGTCACGTCGCACACCTGGGAGAACGGCAAGAACCAGCAGTCGCACCAGGATCCGACCATCGGCGAAGCGCTGCTCGGTGAGATGTCCGACGTTTCGCGCGTCATGTTCGCGGCGGACGCCGCAACCGCAGTGGAGGCGCTGCGCCAAGTCTACGGCGCGCGCGGAGTCATCGCGTGCGTTGTGGTCGCCAAGCGGCCGATGCCCAACCTCTTCGATGCCGCGGCGGCGGCGCGGGCGTTTGCCGACGGTGCGGTCACACTGGAGGCAGACGACTCCCCGGCGCTGCAACTCGTCGCCATCGGTGCCTACCACCTGATGGAGGCCCAGCGCGCCGCCAAGCGCCTGCGGGAGCGGGGGCATCGCGTGCTCGTTACCTGCATTGTCGAACCGGGACGCCTCCGGGCGCCGCGCGATGAATTCGAAGCAGAGTTCGTCCTGCCCGATCCGCGACTAGCGGCCCTGTTTCCGCCGGCCTTGCCGCGGCTACTCGTCTCCCACACGCGACCCGAGCCGATGCTCGGCGTACTGCGTCGGATCGACGGCGGGCCGAGCAAACTGCGGGCTCATGGCTACTTGAGTCGGGGCGGCACGCTGGATGCCCCGGGAATGTTGTTCACCAACCGCTGCACCTGGGCACACCTTGTCGCTTCGGCGGCAGGCCTGATGGCGGCGCCCATCGACAGTTTGCTGACGGGGCCGGAAGCCTCGGCAGTTGCCGGACGCGGCGATCCGGCGGTGCTGCGGTAGCAGACGCCTCTACGCGGCAGCGACGATCGCCATTGCTTCGCGCGCCAGGATTTCCGCTTCGTCCACGGGGATCACCCAAACCTCGACCGCGCTCGCTGCGGCGCTGACGCGCAGGTTGCCGCTGGCCGCCGCTTGGTTGGCATCCCGATCGAGTTCGATTCCCGCCCACGCCATACCGTCCAGAATGCGCGCCCGGATGGCGGGCGCATGTTCGCCGACGCCGCCGCCGAACACGATTGCGTCGGCGCCACCCAGAACCGCGAGATAGGCGCCTACGTACTTGCGGGCCCGATAGACGAAGACATCGACCGCATGGCGGGCGGCGGCGGTTTCGGACTCGAGTAGCGTGCGCATGTCGCCGCTCGTGCCGGACAGGCCAAGCAGCCCCGACTCGCGGCTGAGCATCCTGTCGAGGCCGTCAACGTCCAGTCCAGCCTCGCGCTGGAGGTGCAGCAGCAGGCCGGCATCGATGTCGCCGCTGCGGGTCGCCATGACCAAACCCTCCAGCGGAGAGAAGCCCATCGAGGTATCCAATGGTTTTCCATTGCGTAGCGCTGCCGCTGAGCATCCGGCGCCCAGTTGCAGGGAAATGGTTCGACCACGCGCGGCTTGCGGCGACAAGGCCGCTAGGCGCTGCGACATGGCGCGATGAGCGATGCCGTGAAAGCCGTAGCGGCGGATGCGGTGCTGCTCGACCACCTGTCGCGGCAACGCGTAGTCCGAGGCGACCGGCGGCAAGTCGGCGAAGAATGCTGTGTCGAACACGGCGACGTGGATGGCCGATAGCGGCAGGACCGTTCTGGCCACTCCCAGCCACGCCAGCGCTGCCGGATTGTGTAGCGGTGCAATGGCCGCCGCCGCAGCGATGGCTGCTTCAACGGCTGGGGTGACAAGAGCCGGCGCTGCGAACCCTGCGCCGCCGTGGACGACGCGGTGAGCGGCCACGGCAGCCCCTGTGACCCCGGCTTCGGTCAGGATTGAGTGGATGTGCGGGACACCCGGCTCCGCGCCTTCCAGTTGCCGCTCGGCCAGCTTGGTCAGCACCCCGTTCGTTGACGCAAGCACGCCAAGACGGACCGTCGAGCTACCGGCATTGACCGTCAGGATGTTCGGCACATGCAGTCCCTACCGCAGGTACGCCTCGGCGGCGTAGCGGCGCATCATGCGATGGCTATTGAACTCCGAGGCGATGCGGCCGATGGATTCCTTCATCATGATCCGCCAGCGTTCCGGCTCGCGGTACCACAGCGGCAGAATGGTGCGTTCGAGCTTATCGTACAACGCATCAGCGTGACGCTCGGGGTCAAGCTCGACACCTGTCGATGCGGCAACATGACGGATCAGGTCGGACTTCCCCGCTTGGTGACACCGCCACACGTCGTCAGTGGGCAGATCGAGCGAGCGCACCAGCATCTCGGGCTCGTGCCGCCAGCGTGGCATATGCGCGTCATACAATGCGGCAAACGCTGGGTTTGCCCAGGTTTGTGCGTGGACGCCGTTCCCGACCGCATGGATGCGGTAGCCGGGAAACATTGCGGACGTCGTCTGCGCGTGCCGACTGGCAACGCCGTTGACGTATCCGGACAGATTCAGGGCCAGTCGGGTCAGGTTGAGTTGGTCTTGCCCGGCGTGGCGCTTGAGTTCGTCCAAATCGATGAACGCGGGCAGAACCTGCACGAACATGTCGTAGTCGAATCGGTCGTGGCCCGCATCCACCGGGGTGTGCGTCGTGAACACGCATCGGTCGCGAACAGCATTCGCATTGTACCGAGATTTTTCGCCTACTTGGTCGGAGGGCGCAGTCTGGGAGGCCTTCAACAGATCGAGCGTCAGCAGCGCGGAGTGGCCTTCGTTCAGATGATAGGTGTGCGGGTCGAATCCGAGCACCCGCAACAGACGCGCGCCGCCGATGCCGAGAATGATCTCCTGCTTCAAACGGTAGCGGTCGTCGCCGCCGTACAGACAATCCGTGAGCCTTCTGTCCTCGGCGCGGTTCTGCTCAAGGTCGCTGTCTAGCAGCAGAACCGGCAACGAGTGACCGACGGGACTGGTGTGGACGTAGAGCCACGGGCGGATCCATACGTCGCGCCCATCCATGCGCACCGCTACCCTGGCGTCGAGCGACACGCACCAGGTCTCGGGGTTCCACGAGTCCGGCGCCTCGACCTGATGACCAAGGGAATCGATTTCCTGCCGGAAGTACCCCGCGCGGCTCGCCAGCGTCACGAAGATCATCGGCAACTCAAGATCGGCGGACGAGCGCAACGTGTCGCCCGCCAGAACGCCGAGGCCGCCGGCGTAGGTGTGCATCTCCGCGCGCACCGCGATTTCCATCGAGAAGTATGCGATGTGCGAGCGTCGGATGAAGGCATCGAGCTGGGGCGCGGTCCGCTGAGGGGTCGCTGTGGTGGTCACGGCGTTGGCGACGCAGTTTGGGTTGAGACTGCCGCGCGCCCGCGCCACAGGCGCTTCACGGAGTCCAGAAGGATGAGGGTTGTGAATCCGGCTCCCAACGCGACCAGCAGATCATTCCCGTGCAGCGGTCCGAACCGGAACATCTCCCGTGCCCACGGCCACAGGAGCGTTAGGCCCAGCAGGAAGGTGACGGCGGCCAGCACCCACACCAGCGTCGCGTTTGGCCGGCGGATCGCCGTCACCAACGATGTGCTGAAGGAGCGATTGACGAAGATCAGGCCGACAATTGTCAGCACCAACGAGAAGAAGGCCAACGCCCGTACGTCCTCCTCAGGCATGCCGCGTCCAAGCGCCACCAGATAGATTGCGGCGACGAGTCCAAACGCGAAGGCGCCCTGCAAGAGACTCCAGAGGACCAGCGAGAGGGAGAATAAGGGCTCATTGGCGGCACGCGGCCGCCGGCGCATCAGGTCGTCCTCCTCGGTCTCGGCCTCAAACACCAGCGAGCACACCGGATCGATCACCATCTCCAGGAACGCGATGTGCATGGGGCCGAACAGGATCGGTAGGCCGAACAGCAAGGGCAGCAACGCCAGCCCTGCGATCGGAACATGCACTGCCAGGATGTAGCCCATCGCCTTGCGCAAGTTGTCGTAGATTCGGCGGCCCAGCCGCACGGCCGTCACGACGGATCCGAAATCGTCGTCGAGAAGCACGATCGACGACGCTTCGCGGGCCACGTCCGTTCCGCGCCCGCCCATCGCGATCCCGATGTGCGCCGCCTTGAGTGAGGGCGCGTCGTTGACGCCGTCGCCGGTCATGGCGACGACCTCGCCGTTCGCCTTGAGGGCGTTGACAATGCGAAGCTTCTGTTCCGGCAGGATGCGCGCAAACACCGTCGCGGTTTGTACCTTCCGGGCCAGGTCCGCCTCATTCAGTTTCTCGATGTCATCTCGTGTCACCACGCCGTCGGCATCGAGCCCCGCCAGGCGAGCGATCGCTCGCGCCGTGGCTGGGTAGTCGCCGGTGATCATGACCACCTTAATGCCGGCCGAGCGGCACTCCCTGACAGCTTCGGGAACGCTCGCCCGCAACGGGTCGGCAAGGCCGACGAGGCCCAAGAACTCGAACGCGAAGTCGCGCTGGGTGTCCGGCCATGATGGTCCCGCGAAGGATGCTCGCGCGACACCCAGCACCCGCAGGCCCTCTGTCGCCATTGCGTCCACGGACTGCATCAGCGCGGCGCGTTCCGCCGCCCCGGCGCGGCAGAGGTCGGCAATGGCCTCTGGTGCTCCCTTCGCCGCGACGACAAACCCTACCTCGGCCGTCTGCCAGACGTGCGACATGGCAAGAAGCTCTGGCCGAAGCCCGTATGCTCGAACGAGCGTCCAGTTTGGACCAGGCACATGTTTGGTCCGATCCAGGCACTCACGGCCGAGATTGTGGAAGGCAGTCTCCATCGGATCGAAGGGGTTCGGCGCGCAGGCGAGAATGCCGAACTCGACCAGCGTACGGAATGCCGCCGGCATCTCGGTCGGGGACGCATTGCCCGTCCGGAAGACTTCGCCGCCGTGGTTGCGCAACTCTGCAATCGACATGCGGTTCTCGGTCAGCGTGCCGGTCTTGTCGGTACAAAGGACGGTGGCGGAGCCGAGGGTTTCGATCGACGCGGCGCGCCGGGTCAGCACGCGCGCCCGCGAGAGCCGCCAGGCGCCCATCGCCATGAACACCGTGAGGACGACGAGGAACTCCTCGGGTAGCATCGACATCCCGAGGGCGATGCCGGCCAGCACTGCATCGAGCCATCCGCCGCGCAAGGTGCCGTACAGCACCACAACCACGATGCTGACCGTACCTCCGACAATGGCGAACGCCCGCACAAGCCGGCGGACCTGCGCTTGCAGGCGCGGCGGCTCGGTGGCCTGCGCGCTGAGCGTCTGTCCGATCTTGCCTATTTCGCTCCCTGCGCCGGTCGCGACGACCTCGCCGACGCCAGTTCCGCGCACGACCAGGGAGCCGGAAAACACATGCGGCAGGTCATCGCCGCCGGGTCTGGACAGTTCGGCGGAAGCGCCGGCGCGGCCGGAGACCTTGCGGACCGGAACGGACTCTCCGGTCAGAAGCGACTCGTCTGCCTGAAGCTCATGACTCTCCACCAGCACGGCATCGGCCGGTATCCGGTCGCCCTCGGCCAGAACGACGAAATCGCCGCGCACCACGTCTCGACCCGCAATACGTTTCCGCATGCCGCCGCGAATGACCAGGGCGCGCGGGCTGGCGAGATCGCGGAGCGCCTCCAGAACGCGCTCCGTGCGTGACTCCTGGACGACGGTGATGGCCACTGACAACGTCGCGAACACCACGAGAATGAGCGCTTCCTGAAGGTCGCCGAAGATCAGGTAGATCGCACCGCCGCCGAGCAGCAGCGCCAACATCGGCTCACGCAAGACCTCGATGACGATGCGCAGCGGCGTGCGCCGGTCCGGCCTAGGCAACTCGTTGTAGCCGTCGGCCCGCAGGCGAGCCTGGGCTTCTGCTTCGCTGAGTCCGGTGATGGCCGGGGGTGCGGACGTGTCGGGCATGTCAACCTTTCCGAGACCGTGGGAGCCAGAGAGCGCGAGTCGGCCGCGACCGATGGTCCACCCTCAACGAACGCGGCGGTAGGGCGGCCGGGGTCGAAGACTACGTGCCCTTGGAAACCGCGGCCAGCCGGCAGCGGGTGGGCCTATGGTCGGGCTCGTTCGTGCCGCTGCAGCGCTGGCGCAGCGGCCAGCGCTGGTCGGCCGGAAGGCCTCGCGTGGCACCTTGCCGCCGCCGGGCAATCGCACTACCCTCCCGGCCTTCCAACCAGCCAGCCCTCCTGCGTTTCTGGAAGGCTGGCTGTTCGCGCTTCAAGCGCGACAAGCGCCCGTAGCTCAGCTGGATAGAGCACCAGACTACGAATCTGGGGGTCGGGAGTTCGAATCTCTCCGGGCGCGCCATTCTTTCAAGCACTTGGCGAAATCGCCCGAACGCGCTGGCTCCTCCTTGGCTCCGCCGAGACGTGGTCAGCGATTGGGCGGCGAGTTCGCTCGGTGTCCGGATTTGGCGAGCAAATACAATTCGCGTGGGCGCAACTGGCGACTAAAGAGGGCAAGCAATGGAATACAAAAAGGGCGACTTGGTCGACCGCAAGGGACAGGGCGGGACCGTTTCTCAGGGCGAATACGAAGTGGTCTCTCAAGCGGGAACGAAGGTGACTATCCGTCACTTCAAGACCGACAAGAGGATGACGGTGGACGCGACCAGCCTTCGTCGCTTCAACCGCAAGGACAAGATCGACTCCCCAAAGTAGGCGTCAACCTGCGGGCGCCTTACGGGTCCATCTCCCGCACGATCTCCGCGATCGCATCCACCAGCGCGCGCAACTCCTTGGCGGCATCGGTATTGCCGGACTCTTCCTCACGCTCGGCGAGGAGTTCGATGCGTTGCTGCTCCTGCTTGGCGGCCAGTTCCAAAAGCTGGCGTTTGGTGATGTGCGGCGCGACGCGTCCATGACGCTTGCGCTGCTCGTCGGCCAGCGGCGCCAACACAAATGGAGGCGTCGACAGCGCGGTCGTCGTCGACGGCGCCACTTACACGATGGGCGACTGGCAGTTCGGCGCCGACAACGGCAGGGTCCCCGCGCTATGGGGCCAGCAGCTGGAGCGGGTCCGGCGCGACGGTGATGTCGACCGGCAAATGGGCAACGATGTCGCCGTCGGCCTGTACCGGCTCACCGATCGGCCCGGAGATCTGGATTCGCTGGGCCAATGCCATGCGCACCGCCGACGAAGGTGCCGGCGCCCGCAATGCTAAGGCGCTGCCGAGTGCCAGCAGCGCGCCGCGCGACGCGTGCGGCAAGGACACGGTCTCGAATTGGGCAACGCCTAGATCGGCGCGTGGCGCCAACACGAAGGCGCCGCCGTAGCAGCGTCCCTTCGACACCACGATGGATGCGACCTCGGCCGCGACGCCGTCGATCGCCACGGTGTAGCGAGGCAGAGAATTGTCCCACCACTCTTCGAACGCCGCCGCCGCATACGCGCCCTTGCCGAAGCGCCGCTTCATCTGGGGCCGCAAGCGCGCGACCGTGCGTGCATCGAATCCGACTCCGGCCATCATCAGGAAGTGCCGCCCGTTGGCGATGCCGGCAAAGACCGCGCGCGATCTGCCGCGGCTCAAGACCTCGGCGACGCGCGCTGGTGCGAGCGGGAGCCCGGCCTCCGCCGCCAGAACATTCGCCGTGCCGAGCGGAATCACACCGAGCGGAGTCGCGGCGCCGGCCAGGCCGTTGGCGACCTCATTGATGGTGCCGTCGCCGCCGGCGGCGACCACCGCGTCGAAGGATCCGTGTTGCGCGCGCGAGATTTCTTCGGCGTCGCCACGCCCGCGCGTCTCGTGCACCGTGACGGCGCATCCGGCGTCTGCCAGCGCAGCCAGCGTCGCCTCGTAGCGGCGCCTGCGGCGCGCGCCTGCGACTGGGTTGTGGATTACGAGGAGGCGCCGCACGGTCACGATCAACCTACCAATACTACAGATCGATTACTTGACGACGACATCCCGATGACCAATCAATGAACAGTTCATGAATACTCTTGGATGATGCGGCGCGTGGATTGTTAGCTACATCCTGTTGTGCGTAGCTTGCAACGACTTCTTCCACAGACGTTGCAAGTCTCCATGAACCAAATCGGATCACCGCCGCAGTTCCAATTTCGCGCCATCTGGATTTCCGACATCCACCTCGGCACCAAAGGCTGCCAGGCGGAATACTTGCTCGACTTTCTGCGCTGCACCGAGTCGGACGACCTCTACCTGGTCGGCGACATCATCGACATCTGGCGGCTGAAGCGCGCCTGGTACTGGGAGCAGTCGCACAACGACGTCATTCAGAAGCTGCTGCGCAAGGCGCGCAAAGGCACGCGCGTCCACCTGATCTCCGGCAATCACGACGAGAAGCTGCGCGAGTTCGGGCGCCACGACTTCGGCAACGTGCTCTCGGTCGAGGAAGCAGTGCACACCGGTGCCGACGGGCGCCGCTTTCTTGTCATTCACGGCGACCAGTTCGATGCGGTTGTGCGGCACTCAAAGTGGCTCGCGCACATCGGCGACGACGCCTACCAACTGCTGCTGGCGGTGAACCTGTGGCTCAACCGCGCACGGCGTTGGCTCGGCTTCCCATACTGGTCGCTGGCAGGGTTCCTCAAGAACCAGACCAAGAACGCGGTCTCGTACATCAGCAACTTCGAGCATCTGCTGTCCACCGAGGCGAAGACCCGCGGCTTTGACGGCGTGATCTGCGGCCACATCCACCACGCGGCGCTGCGCGAGCTGAACGGCGTCGTCTACGCCAACGACGGCGACTGGGTCGAAAGCTGCTCGGCGCTGGTCGAGCACCCGGACGGACGCCTCGAAGTTCTCGATTGGTGCGCGCTGCGTGGACTGACGCGCGGTGTCGATGCCCGCGTGCGGCAAGACGTCGTCGCCGCGCTCGCTTGATGCAGATTGTCATCATCTCCGACGCCGGCCCGCCGCAGGTCAACGGCGTGGTCCGCACCTTGGGCGAGCTCGCCAAGCGATTGCGCGGCCGCGGCCACGATGTGCTGATGATCGGACCCGCCGACTTCGTCTCCGTGCCCGCCCCGTCCTATCCGGAGATTCGGCTCGCCATCGCGCCGGGGCGCAAGCTCGCGCGCATGATCGACCAGGCGCACCCAGCGGCGATTCACATCGCCACCGAAGGACCGCTCGGCCTCGCCGCGCGCAAGTACTGCCTGACGTGCGGCTACCCGTTCACGACCGCGTATCACACGCGCTTCCCCGAGTACGTGAAGCCGCGCTTCGGCGTGCCGCTGTCGTGGAGCTACGCGCTCCTGCGCCGGTTTCACGGATCGGCGCGCCGCGTCATGGTATCCACCGACACCATCGAACAAGCACTCACTGCGTATGGCTTCCGCAACATCGTGCGCTGGGGCCGCGGTGTGGATACGGACCTATTCAAGGCCGGGCCGGACGCCAAGCAACTGTTCGACGCGTTGCCGCGCCCGGTCCTGCTCTATGTCGGCCGCGTCGCCCCGGAAAAGAACATCGAAGCGTTCCTCGACCTCAAGGTGCCCGGCACCAAGGTCGTCGTCGGCGACGGACCGGCCCGCAAAGGGTTGGAGCGGCGCTATCCGTCCGCCAGGTTTCTCGGACCCAAGTCTGACGCCGATCTGGTGCGCCACTATGCGGCGGCCGACGCCTTCGTCTTCCCCAGCCGCACCGACACGTTCGGTCTTGTTCTGCTGGAGGCGCTCGCCTGCGGTCTACCCGTCGCGGCATACCCCGTCGCCGGCCCGCTCGACGTCATCGCCAACACGGGAGCAGGGGCTCTGGATGAGGACTTCGGTGCGGCGGTGCAGCGCGCCCTGACCATTCCTCCGGACATCTGCCGCGCGCACGCGCTGAAATTCAGCTGGGACGAATCGACGTCGCAGTTCCTGGCCAACGTCGAGCCGTTCGTCACTCTGCGCAAGGCGTCCTAGCGTTCAGGTCATGTGCTCGCCGCGCGCTTCGGCGGCGGCGGCGTTCAGTTCGGCGCCAAACACGAACGTCAGTGCGCTGACATAGAAGAAGACCAGCGTGACGATGACCCCGGCCAAGCTGCCGTACACCAGCGCGTAGCGCGCCAGCGTGCGCGCGTAGGCGGCGTACGTCGCTGCCGCCACCAGCCACAGCAGTGCCGACACGATGGCGCCCGGCAGGGCGTGCCGCAGGCTGGGCGGCGAGTCCGGCAGCCAACGGTAGAACGCGGTCGCCATGACGGCGAGCAGCAGTGCCACCTCGATGTAGCGGAACGGGCCTGAGAGCAGCACGCCCTCCAACCGCTGCAGGGCCGGCAGATATCCGGCCGCCACCGGCCACACGACCGCGACGAGCGTGGCGCCGACGAAGCCGATCGAGCCGACGACGACGAACAGCAGGTTGCCGATGATGCGCCACCACCACGGCCGCACGCCGTGGCACTCGAATGCGGTGTTGAGCGCGCCGCGAAATGCCTCGACGCCCATGGCAGCGAACACCAGGCCCAGCACCATGCCGAGGAGCGCGGCACCGCCCGAGCGGGCGTGCACCGCCTGCTCCATGGCCGGCACCAGCGCGTCGGCGACTCCGGGCGGGGCGAACTTCAGGACCTGGCTGACGACGACGTCGGTCTCCAGCGACTCGCCCATGAAACCCGCCAGCGAACTGGCGAAGATCAAGAACGGGAATAGCGCCAGGAGAATGGTGAACGCGAGGTCGCCAGCGATGGCCTGGCCGTTGTGACGGCGCAGACGCACGATTGCTACCCACACGATGCCGGCGAGATAGCCGGGACTGAACGGGCGTCTTTGGAGCGGCTCCACGTAGTGCGTAGGATAGGCGGAAGAGTCGCTCTAGCGGTGGAATTTTCGTTGCGGCACAACGCGCAATCCTGGGCGGTCGGTGGGGCGGTAGCGGCGGCCGGCTGGCTGGTCGCCATGCCGGCAGCCGCATGGCTGCTGCCCACCCCGCCCGATGCGGCGGACGAAGTCGCGGCGGTTATCCGCGTCGCCCTCCCACCGCTGGGCGACTTCGGCATGCCGACCCGCGATGCCCTGCCGCCCAGTCAAGTCGTGCGACGGCTGCAGGAACTGTTGCAGGGGCTCGGCCAGTACAACGGCGAGGTTCACGGACGGCTCGACGACGACACGGGCAACGCCATCCGCACCTATCAGCGCCGCGCTGGCCTCGAGGACGACGGCCGCGCCACCGAAGAGCTGATCGTCCACGTCGAGTTCACCAGCAAGGCGATCGAACTCGGCGCCCGCCTCGATGCTGCGCGCACGGAGCAGATGCGCACCGCCGAACAGGCGCTGCTGGCGCAGCCCGAAACCCGGCGGCTGATTGCCGACCGGCCGGCTGAAGAAGCCGCCGACATCACGCGCGACGCCAGCGCCTGCTTCGTGGCGCCGACCCAGGCGTGTCTGCTGCGCGAGGCCAGCGAGAGCGCCAAGGCAGTATTCGACGTGCGCTTCCGCGACTGGGTGCTGGGCGAGATCGTCACCGGACTGGCGCGCAGCGGCCTGGCCGATGAGGCGTTCGATACAGCCGCCCGCATCACCGACCCGCGCCTGATCGTGGTGGCGTTGCGCGACATCTCCATCGCCCGCGCCGACCTGGGTCAGATCGACCAGGCGGCGGCGGTTGCCGCCGTGATCCCCGAAGCGGCGATTCGCGCCAAGTCCCTGACGGCAATCGCTGCGGCACAAGCGCGTGGCGGCCTGCCGGCTGCCTTGGCGCGGACGGTCGCCGATCTTGAAAGTCTCGTGCGCGGCGTGCCCGCAGATCGCGCCGGATCCGCGCTGGCCGCGGAAGCAGCAGTTGCCCTGGCGCGCGCCGGCATGCCGGAGTCCGGATGGGGATTGTTGGATGTCGCCAAGGCGCTGGCATCCAATGCGCCTGATCGAGACAACGAACTCGCGGCCGTTGCTGCGGCGATGGTGGCGGCAGGGCGCGCCGCCGAGGCGCGCGCGGTGATGGCAGACCTGCCGTCCGCAGCGCAACGCCCGGTGATCGCCGCGCTGGCGACCGCCGCTGCTGCCGCCGGCGACACGCGCGCCGCGCGCGAATACGCCGCCCAGGTCGCAGAGCGCCGCTATCGCGTCGCAACGCTCGTCGATGTCGCCTTGGTCGTGGCGGCCAAGGACGGACTGTACGTCGTCAGAACTTTTGAGACAGGTGGGGTCCGGATTTAGCGGAGAGGTGGCCTCATCTTGGGTTGATATTTAGGCGGCGATTTTGCGGTGCTGCAAGCGCCGATGTTCGATGGTCTTCCGTTTGATGCGGGCCCGCTCGCG
>CAMDCA010000036.1 GCA_945889645.1 Rhizobium sp. Q54 | reverse complement strand
GCCAGATCAACATGCGCAAGGTCGATGGCTGGCAGACGCTCACCACCAAGACCGACGACCGGCCGATTGACCTGGCCGCCTGAACCGATACCTTCAACCTACCGGAGACCGCGTCATGCCAATTCCAACACAACCAGCGACGGCACCTTGATCCAAAGGCAGCGGACGCGCTGGACGCGTATACACGCACGAGTCAGTTCGACGAATTCGTCGGCGATGCGCTCGTCCGCCTCGAGTATGCGCGCACCGTATTCAGCAATCATCACGCCCTGCTCGAATAGATGCGCCTCAGCGAGTACCGCCGGCCGGCGCTCCTCTTCGCCGCAGTCCTAGCGTTTGCAGTAACGCTGATGGGAACCGCGTCGCTGCTGCGGCTACGCGACACGATGCGGGAAGGAATGGCCGCGAGCACCGCAGCCATTGCTGTCCTGGTGAAGGGTCAGCTGGAGCAGAGCGGCCGCGTCATGGTCCGCGTGCTCGCCGACAATCTGGTCAATCCGGTCTACACCATCGACATGGAGCGGATCCGCGAGCTGTTGGGTTCGGTGCGCGACCTGGAGGACGTCCGCTACGTATACGTATACGGACCCGATGGTGCCGTTCTCCACGATGGCGGACGTAGCGTCCGTCAGTTCGGCGTCGTGTTCGACGACGAAGTCAGCCGCAACGCGGCGACGGCGAACACGGTCCTTTTGCAGGACCAGCCAAAGATTCTCGACGTCTCCGCCCCGATCCTCATTGGCGACCAGCGTCTGGGCGGCGTGCGGATCGGGCTGTCAAAGGATCGCATCGATACGGAAATTGCGGCAATGACCGCGGGCACCGATCTGGCCCACAACGTGGCGCTCGACCGCAACGCTACCGCCGTTGTCTCGACCATCGCCGGCCTGACCCTGTTGGGCGTTCTGCTCGTCTTCGCCGTGATGCGCGAGAATTTGGCGCGCGAACGCTCGCGGCGCTATGAGGGCGACTTGGCGCGCGTCTCCCGCGTGACGGTCATGGGGGAACTCGCTTCGGTCCTTGCTCACGAGATCAACCAGCCCCTGGCCGCCGTGGTGAACTTCAGCCGCGGCGCTCTGCGCCGGCTGGGACGCCCCGACGCGAGCCAAAGCGACCTCAAGGGCGCGCTGGAGCAGATCTCGACCGAGGCGATGCGCGCGAGCGCGATCCTCCGCCACATCAACGATTTTGTCCGCAAGTCGGACGTTGAGACGACGGCGGCCGACGTGAACGCTATGATCCGCAACATTCACGGAATCATGGAGGGACGCGCCAAAGTTGACAGCGTCGCCATCCGGCTCGAGCTGGTCGAGCGCCTGCCCCAGGTCGACGCCAACGTCATCGAGATCGAGCAAGTGATTTTGAACCTGCTGATCAACGGCGTGGAGGCCTTGAAGGCCGTGCGCCTGAAGCGCGAGGTCGTCGTTCGCAGCCGCCTCAATGACTCCGGGATGGTCGAGGTGTCGGTCTCCGACAACGGCTGCGGCCTGCCCAAGGAGGCGCAGAGCAAGGTGTTCGAGCCGTTCTTCACCACCAAGCCGGGCGGCATCGGCATGGGATTGCGCATTTGCCGCACGATCGTCGAGGCACATGGCGGGCGCATCTGGGCGCTGGCCAACACCGATCGCGGCTCGACCTTTTCGTTCGCCCTGCCGGCAAGGCCTGTTCATGGCTGACGATGCCATCGTATTTGTCGTCGATGACGATCAGGCCTTGCGCGGCTCCCTGCGCTACCTGATCGAGTCGGTCGGACACCAAGTACGCACGTTCCCGTCGGCCTCCGCATTCCTTACTGAGTACAAGGCGGACTGCCCATGTTGCCTGGTGCTCGACGTGCGCGTACCCGGCGGCAGTGGCATCAACCTGTAGGACCAGCTGCGCACCCTGGGGTTCGACATCCCGATCATCTTCATCACCGGACACGCCGACGTGGCCACAGCGGTGCGGGCGATGAAGGGCGGTGCGGTCGACTTCATCGAAAAGCCGTTCAGCGACCAACTGCTGCTCGATCGAATTTACACGTCGCTGGAGAAGGACCGTTCCCGGCGCACTGCAGCGGCCTCCGACCACGAGATCCTGGCCAGCTACGACCGGCTGACGACCCAGCAGCGGCGGGTGATGCACCTAGTTGCGGCGGGCAAGCCGAACCGCGTGATTGGCGAGATGCTGGGGGTCGGGGTGAAGACCGTCGAGTCTCATCGCGCCAAGCTGATGGACCGAATGCAGGCCCAAAACATCGCCGAGCTGCTGGGAATGTCGGCGGTGTGCGCCAAGCACCGGGCCAAGGGCGAATCCTAGCGACTCCTCCGGGCGGCGACCTACCGCAGCCTACGCGGCGTTCTCAGGGTAACCCGATTCTGCGATAGGGTAATCACGCATTTGGGCGGAACCTCGTCGGAGCGGTGCCGATTTTCGCCGTTCTTCCAGCAAGGGCACCGATGAAGGTCTGCCAGTCTGCGGCGCTGCAGGAAGACATCCGGCTGCTCCTCGCGGAAGCGGAGGCGGAGTCCGGCAGCAGCGACATGACAACCCACGAAGCCAAGGAGCATTTCCGTCGGAACGGCAGGGAATCTGCGGCCCGTCGGCTGCAGCTGCTCCTGTGCGAACTCGCCGCCGTCGGTTGAAAGCCCCAGCCGTTCAGCGCATCCTCACGCTGCCGTGATCGCCGCCCCGAAATTCTGCTCTCCCACGCGTCCGGGTATTCATGGACCAACTGAAGGGTAGATCCCCGCAGTTGCGCCCCCGCATCCGGCACGACCGCCTAACCTCTCGGAATAGCCCCCCTATGCCGGTTCCCATCGCTGCGCTGCGCCGCGCGCCCCTGTTCGACGGCGCTGGGGCGGGTACGCTTCAGCAGGCAGCCGCCCTCGGCGATGCCGTCGCGGCGACGCGCGGCAGCACCATTGTGACCGAAGGCGAAGGGACCGCGGCGATGTACCTGATCCTGCGCGGCCAGGTGGAGGTGGTCCTGCTGGACGTCGGCGGGCGCGACGTACTGCTCGCGTCGCTCGGGCCAGGCGACTGCTTCGGCGAGATGGCGGTCTTCGATGCATTGCCGCGCTCGGCCACGGTGCGCGCGGTCGAGGCCTGCAAGCTCGTGCGCTTCCCCAAGGCGCCCTTCTTGGAATTCCTGCGCGCCACGCCGGAAGTGCTGTTCGGCCTGGTGCACGTCCTGGTGGAACGCCTGCGCAAGGCGAACCGCCACATCGAAGGCCTGGCGGCTGCCAACGTCGCAGGGCGGGTCACGCGCCTGCTGATGGACAGATGCGCCAACGTCGATGGACGCCTCATTGTCCAACCGGCACCCTCAAAGGCGGGCATTGCCCGCTCGGTCGGTGCATCGCGCGAGACCGTCAGCCGCGTCATGAGCAGCCTCACGACTGCGGGACACATTCACAGCGCCGGAAATTGGATCGAGATTGTCAGCCATGACCTGGGCGACTTGCCGCGGCGACGGCGCGCGCCGCCAAAGGCACCCGGCCGCGCCGCGCGCGTCGCCGAATCGGACTGACCCGGCGACGCCGCAGCTGACGGCGCCGAAGCTCAATGCCGGGATAGCGGAATTGCTCGGCATGCTCATTCACACCGATGACTTGATGGAGGAAAGAGAGGCCCGCCAGTTGCGGCGCGTGCCGGCGGAGCTCCCGCTCCCCCCGCTGACGACGACGACGAGCAGCAGACCACCGCGCCGGGCTGGCTCGTGTGCCCGGACATCGAATACCTGCTGCAGGTGGCGGTCGGGACGCTCGGCGGCTAGAGCGCTCGGGTCAGCCGTCAGCCGCGCCCGGGTGTGCCGGGCCGAGGCTGCTCAGTCGCCAGTGGTCGCCGGCCCACGACAGCCGGGTTAAAGACAGCGGCGCGACGTCGAGGCGCCAGAACGATCGCGGCGGCGCAGAGAGCGCATGTACGACCGCGGCGCGGATGACGGCAGCATGAGTCACGATTGTGGTGGTACCGGTCGCCTCGCGCTGCTGATCGAGCCAAATTCCGACGCGCTGGAGAAGGTGAACAAGAGTCTCCCCGCCGTGCGGCGCTGAACTGGGGTCCGCTACCCACTGCGCGAAGGCCTCGGGCTCGTCCGCGCTGACGGCAGCCAGCGTCCGGCCCGCCCATCGGCCATGGTCACACTCGCGCAGCGCCGCCTCGGGCACCGCGGCAAGACCGAGCGCGATCGCGGTTTCCTGTGCGCGCAGAAGCGGACTGGCCCAGGCGCGATCGGCGTGCGGCAACCTCGGAGCAAGGGCCCTGGCTGCTGCGAGACCCCGCGCCTCGATCGGCTCATCGGCGGGAAACGCCGCGCCACGAACGGCCGCGGTCGCGGCATGGCAAATCCATGTGAGACGCGCGGTCATCGGCCCTTTCCGGACCGATTCGGCGGCCGGCTGCTCGTTGACACCCTCAGCGCGCAACCCATAAGGTGCACGTCGCTACGGTGCGAAGAAGCCGGTGCGATTCCGGCACGGTCGCGCCACTGTAAACGGCGAGCGCCAATCGGTGCTAGCCGTGAGTCAGACCTTGAACCGTAGCGCTTCGCCTGCCCAGGACGCATCGATCCCACGAGGCAATTCGTATGAATGACACCGTTCTTGCCGGTACCAGTCCGGCACCTATTCCGCTCCGCGCGCTATGGCCGTGGCTCGCTTTCGGCCTTGTGCTGATGGCGGCGATCTACTTCGTCGGCGTCGAGGAGGGGGCAGCAGACGTGCTGCCCGGCACCTACGTGCACGAGTTTGTGCATGACGGTCGCCACCTCCTCGGCTTCCCCTGCCACTGAGCGGAGCGACCCTCATGGTACGAGGCTTGTTGATCCGCGGCATGCTCGCGGGTCTGCTCGCGGCCGTGCTCGCCTTCGGCGTCGCCAGGATCATCGGTGAGCCCGAGGTCGACCTGGCGATCGCCTTCGAAGAACAGGTCGCGATGGCGGCCGGCGATGCGCACGATCACGAAGAGGAAGAACTCGTCAGCCGCGCGATACAGGCCAGCATCGGCCTGTTCACCGGCGTCGGCGTCTACGGCGTCGCCTTTGGTGGCCTGTTCGCGCTTGCCTTTGCGTTTCTCTACGGGCGCATCGGCCGAGTCGGTCCGCGCGTCGCAGCCGCCCTATTGGCGGGCGCAGGGTTCGTGGCGATCGTCATCGTCCCCAGCCTCAAGTACCCGCCCAACCCGCCGGCGACCGGCGACCCGGACACCATCGGCTACCGCACCGCATTGTACTTCACGATGATCGCCGTTGGCATCGTCGCGATGGTCGTGGCGGAGTTGCTGCGGCGCCGCCTCGTCATGCGCCTCGGTGCATGGAGCGGCGCGCTGCTCGCTGCCGCAGCCTTCGTGGTGATGATCGTCGTAGCGCAACAGTTGCTGCCGTCGATCAACGAGATTCCCGAGGCGTTCCCGGCCGACGTGCTGTGGCGCTTCCGGATCGCCTCGCTCGGCGTCCAGTTGGTGCTGTGGGCAACGATCGGCCTTGGCTTCGGCGCCTTGGCCGAGCGGTTGCTCGGCAGTCAGTACCGGTACGCCGCGCCGCTGCTGCGCTAGGTCAGCGGTTCCACGGACGAAACGCCACCAGGTCGGCGATTGCCGGCCAGGTGCCGCGAAAGGTCAGCGCGCGGTCGTCCAAGGTGACGGACGCCGCCGGTTTCAGCCACGGCCACTGAATCTGCCGCAGCACGGCATCTGCGGCAGATTCATCGCCAGCGAAATGACGGGTCAGATGCAGGCGCATCCAGCGCTGCATCGCCCGCCGCGCGCTCCAGCGCCGCGAGCGATAGCTGTAGATCGCGACGGTGAATTTGTCCTGCGCGCCCACCACGAAGTCCATCGCCCCGGTCACCGGCGGTCCGGGAATATCGGCCAGGGTCTTGCCATAGACGTCGTGCGAATGCAGCACGCCGTCGAAGTCGAGGCACAGGACCGGTCTCCACTCCGGTGCTTGCCGCCGCCACAGCCTCACGGCAACAGACTTGCCAGCGCCGCCAAGCCGAGGATCTCGGCAATCTGGCCGCACGCGCCCAGCACGTCGCCGGTCTGACCACCGAGGCGGCGCTGGGCAAGACCGCCGACGACGAACGCCACGACAGCGGCGAGCACGCCGACAACGACGGTGGAGTGCCGGCCAACCGTCAAGAACGCAACCAGCGCGGCGATAGCCACCGCAGCGATGGCTGGCCCTAGTGTCGGCCGGCCGATGCCGGCCGACAAGCCGTCGGCGCGCGCCGGAGGCACGGCCGCCATGACAACTGCCATGGTGGCGCGACCGGTTGCGCCCGTCGCAACCAGCGCGGCAAAAACCAGAAGTGGCTGCGCGAGCACCGCCACCGCCGCGGCCCGCACGCCGAACGACACGATCAGCGCGATGGCGCCATAGGTGCCAATCCGCGAATCGCGCATGATGGCCAGACGTGCCTCCGGTGAGCGCCCGGCGAGCCCATCGGCAAAGTCGGCGAATCCGTCCTCATGGATCGCACCGGTCGCGAGGACTGTCGCTATCATCGCGCTGGCCGCCGCCAGTGAGGGCGGAACGCCGAGGGCGTCGGCAATCGCAAAGCACGCTGCGCCCACGACACCGATTGCGGCGCCGACTAGCGGAAAGGCCCAGACGCTGCGAATCAACTCCGCCGGGCCGACGTTGGCGGCAATCCGCGCAATCGGAAGTCGGGTCAATAGACTCGCGGCGGCGACGAATTCGTCCGCGCGCGCACGCAGGAGGCTAGGCGCGGTCATCGACTCCCGCTTCAGCAAAGGTCGCCATGCCCGTATGGCACGCCAGCGCCGCGCGCAGCACAAGCACGGCCACCGCCGCGCCCGACGCCTCGCCGAGGCGCATGCCAAGGTCGAGCAACGGGACCGCCCCCAGCGCCGCCGCGAGGCGCCGGTGCCCAGCCTCGGCCGATACGTGGGCAACCTGAGTGTGTGCGAGGCCATCGGCCGCGAGGCGTGCGAGCGGGGCGGCCGCAGCCGTCGACACGAACCCATCGAGCAGCACCGGCACGCGCTTGTGGCGCGCCGCCAGCGCGGCTCCCAGGATGGCAGCAAGCTCACGCCCACCGACCGCTCGGGCCGCGCCGAGTGGGTCGCGAACCATGGCCGCGTGCAGCGCCAAGCTGGCGTCGATTGCGGCGCGCTTGCGTGCCAGGCCGGCATCGTCGATGCCGGTGCCACGGCCGGCCCAGTCGCCGCCGTCGCCGCCGAACAGGGCTGCCGCCAGGGCCGATGCCGCCGTGGTGTTGGCAATCCCCATTTCGCCGAGACACACGAGGTCGGCGCCGTCGGGGACGGCGGCAAACCCTGCGGCGAACGCCTCGACGAACGCGGCCTCGTCCATCGCCGACGCGACCGTCATATCCTCGGTCGGCTCGTCCAGGCGCAGCGGCGTGACCGCCAGCGTCGCGCCCGCGACCGCACACAGCTGGCAGATCGCCGCGCCGCCAGCCGCAAAGTTGGCGACCATCTGCGCGGTCACCGACGCGGGGAACGCCGAAACGCCGCGCACAGAGACGCCGTGGTTGCCGGCAAAGACCAGGACGTGAACGCTATCGAGGCGCGGCATCGGCCGCCCCTGCCAACGCGCCAGCCACGCCACGAATTCCTCGAGCCGGCCGAGGCTGCCGGGCGGCTTGGTGAGCCGCGACTGGCGTTCGGCCACCGCGGAAGCCGCGCGGTCATCTCCGCCCGGAAGCGAACGTGCGAGATCGCGCACGTCGGCCAATGTACGGGGCGCTTTCATACGGCAGCGATGGCGTGGAAAAAGGACCCAGTGACATTGGCGCGCCGTCCGCCAGCCTGGCCAAGGTCATTGCCGATGCCGTCGCGAAGATCGACCAGCGGCGCGTCCGTACCGGGATCGCTCACCGAAGCGTAGCGAAACTCATGCCCGCGAACGACGGTTCCCGCGCGGCCAAGCGGTCCATCGGCTAGCACACGTGCCTCGCGGTAGCCAAGGTGCCGTTTGCGCGCGGCGAACGATGTCGTGTGCGATAGCAAACCGACCATTTCGTGCCGTACCCCCGTCATGTCCCGTATTGCCCGACCGAGAACCATGTAGCCGCCGCACTCGCCATGCACCGGCCGGGTCGCCGCGAAGCGCCGCAGCCCGTCGCAGAACGCGGTGGCCGCGGCCAATCTCGCGGCGTGCAACTCGGGGTAACCGCCCGGCATCCAGCACGCGTCGCAACGGTCCGGCGGCGCCTGATCTGCCAGGGGCGAGAACGGCACGACTTCCGCCCCGAGGCTCCGCCAGCCGGCCGCGAGATGCTCGTACAAGAAAGAGAACGCGGCGTCCTCGGCCACCGCGACGCACTGACCGGGGGGCCGCAATGCAGCGGCCCGCGCGCCGTTGCCGGCGATCGGCGCCGCCAGGCCCAGGATGAGGTCGAGATCCACATGCGCTTCGACCAAGTCCGCGAGGCGCGCAAGCTGGCGCGTCAGGTCGGGGTGCTCTTGTGCTTGCACCAGCCCGAGATGACGTTCGGGCAACACGATGCTCGCATCGCGCGGCAGGGCCCCAGCCACGGGCATCGCAATGGTGCGCAGCGCATCCGAAGCCTGATCGCGATGGCGGTCGCTGCCGACGCGGTTCAACACGACCGCGGCCACCCGCACGTCGGGATCAAAGGTCGCAAACCCATGTGCGACCGCGGCGGCAGAGACCGACTGGCCGGCCACGTCGAGTACTAAGAGCACCGGCAAGCCGAGCAGGGCCGCGAGGTCCGCGGCAGCGCCGGTACGACCGGGTGGCCCGCGCACCCCGTCGAACAGTCCCATGGCCGACTCGATGATCAGCAGGTCTGCGTCGGCGGCTACCTCGGCAACGATCGCGTGGATCAACTCCGGCGGCATCGCCCAGGTATCGATGTTCGCGCTGGGGTATCCGCACGCGGCGCGGTGGAAGGCCGGATCGATGTAGTCAGGCCCGGCCTTGGCGGCGCGCACCTTGATGCCGCGCCGCCGCAAAGCCGCCAGCAACCCAAGGGTGACAGTGGTCTTGCCGGCGCCGGACGAAGGCGCTGCAACGATCAGCCCGCGGGCGGTCATGGCCACCAGGCCGTGCGTAGGTGACGCCGGGCCCCGGAGGGGTTATTCCGGTCGGCGTGGAGACCGATCCGCCCCTGCGCCGCGGCTGGACGACAGGCGCCTGCGCCACCGCCGCGGCCAAAGCCGCGTTCACGGCGCTGGTGGCCGGCGCATTCCCAGACCCGGTCGAGATTGGTCTGCCCAGCGGTCAGCGCGTCGCCTTCGCCCTGGCGAAAGAGGCGCTGACAGACGGCGCGGCGACCGCTGGTGTGGTCAAGGACGCTGGCGACGATCCTGACGTCACCCACGGGGCCTTGGTGTTGGCGACGGTACGCAAAGGCGAACCCGGCAGCGGCGTCCGCTTTCGTGCCGGGGCCGGAGTCGGCACCGTCACCCTGCCCGGCCTGCCCTGTCCGCCCGGCGAGCCGGCGATCAATCCAGTGCCGCGCCGGATGATGGCGGCAGCGATCGCCGAGGTTGCGACGAGTCATGGGGTTCCCGGCGACGTTGAGATCGAGGTGGCCGTGGCCGGCGGCGAAGAATTGGCGCGCAAGACCCTGAACGGACGTCTCGGCATTCTTGGCGGTCTGTCGATTCTTGGTACCACCGGCATCGTCGTGCCGTACTCGTGCTCGGCCTGGATTCATTCCATCCATCGCGGCATAGACGTCGCGCGTGCCACCGGCCTGCAGCACGTCGCCGGCGCCACCGGCCGCACGTCGGAAGCGGCCGTGCAGAAACTGCACCGGCTGCCGGAGACCGCGCTGATCGACATGGGCGACTTCGTCGGCGGCATGCTGAAGTACCTGCGCCTCCATCCCGTGCCCCGAGTCACCATCGCCGGCGGTATCGGCAAGCTCACCAAGCTCTCCCAAGGATTCCTCGACCTGCACTCCAAGCGCGGCCACGCGGACCTCGCTGCCCTCGCAGAAGTGGCCGGCGCGTTGGGGGCCAACACCGGAGTCCAAGCGCACGTCGCCGGGTCCAATACGGCAGCCGAAGCGTTCGCGCACGCGGCTACCGCGAACATCGCGCTCGGCGATCGCGTCGCGGCCCTGGCGTGGGAGCGCGCCGCGGCGGTACTCACGGGGGCAGACGTCGCGCTCGAGGTCGTCATGTTCGATGCGGCTGGCATGCTGGTCGGCCGGGCGCCGTTCCGGCCGGTTCACGAGGCCGCGCCCTGACGGAAACGGCGCTGGTAGTCGGCGTCGTACAGCGCGCTGTCGCGGAAGTCCGTGGCCGTCAGCACGCGGCCGACGAAGATCATTGCAGTGCGCTCCGGCGCGTCGGACCCAAGGCCGGCGACAATCGTCGCCAGCGTGCCACGAACGATCCGTTCATCCGGCCAAGTGGCGCGAACCACAACCGCAATCGGGCAGTCGGCGCCGTAGTGCAGAATGAGCTCCGGAACGATGCGGGCCAGGGCATGTACCGATAGGTGTAAAGCAAGCGTCGCTCCCGTCGCGCCAAATGCCGCGAGAGTCTCGCCCGCCGGCATAGCCGAGGCGCGCCCGGGCGTACGCGTGAGAACCAACGACTGCGCCACTTCGGGCAGCGTCAACTCGCGCCGCAAGGCCGCCGCAGCGCCGGCGAATGCCGGCACGCCCGGCGTCACGGTGTAGGGAATGCCGAGCGCCTCGAGGCGGCGAATCTGCTCCCCCATGGCGCTCCACACCGACAGATCGCCGGAGTGCAGGCGCGCGACGTCGAGTCCTTCAGCGTGGGCGCGGGCGCACTCGGCTGCAATCGCGTCCAGGTTCATGGGCGCCGTATCGATCACCCGTGCTCCAGGCGGACAGGCGCGCAGGATCTCGGCGTTCACCAGCGAACCGGCGTAGAGGCACACCGGGCAGCGCGCCATCAGATCGCGGCCGCGCACCGTTATGAGGTCCGCAGCGCCCGGACCGGCGCCGATGAAGTGCACCGTCATGACTTCACCGCCAGCCACTGGCTCACGGTCAGCGCCGGGCGGAATGTATGCAAGCGCCCGAGGGGTTCGAGGCGCTCCAGTGCGATCCGCGTGATGGCGCCGCCGAAGCGGTCCATCGCCGCGATGAGAGCGGCCTCGGTTTCGACCGTCACGGCATGAGCAACCATGCGGCCGCCGGGACGTAGCGCCGTCCACCCCGCATCCAGCAGCGCAGCGTCATGGCCGCCGCCGCCGACAAACACGGCGTCGGGTGCCGCCAGACCAGCAAGCGCGGCCGGTGCAGTGCCGACCATCACCTGGAGGCGCGGGACACCCAGTGCGGCGGCGTTGCGTGTCGCGCGCGCGGCGCGCTCCGGGTTGGCGTCGATGGCGATGGCCTCGTTGCCCGCATCGCTCAGCAGCCATTCGATGCCAATCGAGCCAGAGCCGCAGCCGACGTCCCACAGGCGCTCACCGGCGCGCGGCGCCAGGGCCGCAAGAGCCGCCGCACGAATCTCGCGCTTGGTGATCTGTCCGTCGTTCTCGAACAACTCGTCCGGCCGCCCAGGCACGAGCGGAATGACTGTCGCGGCCGGCGTCCCCTGGACATCGAGCGCCGTCAGATTGAGGTTGGCGATGTCGCGGAGTGCGAATGCATCGGCCCGGGATTGACGCACCCGCTCACGCGGACCGCCGAGATGCTCCATCACCTGCATCTGCGACGCGCCGAAGCCGCGCCCCGAAACGAAGGCCGCGACCTGTGTTGGCGTTCCTGCATCCGCGGATAGAACGATGATCCGTGCCCTTGGCTGCAGCAGCGGCGCCAGTGTCTCCAGCGGCCGCCCACCCAGCGAGATGGTGGACACCACCTCGCTGCTCCAACCGACCCGCGCACAAGCCAGCGCCAGCGCCGAAACCGCCGGAACGCAGACGGTCTCTGCCGCGGCCACATGCCGCGCCAACAGGTTGCCGACACCAAACCAGTGCGGATCGCCCGACGCCAGCACCGCCACCGGCTGCCCGCGCCGCGCCAGAATGGCCGCGACGCCATCGGGCAGCGGGCTTGGCCACGCCATTGGCTCACCGGCGATGAGGTCGCGCGCCAGTGCTAAGTGGCGCTCGCCTCCCACGACGAGGCGCGCACCAGACACGAGCGCGCGTGCCTTCGGCGACAATCCCTCGACACCGTCCTCGCCGATGCCCACGATAGCCAGCCATGGCTCCATCGCCGTCACGTCCCACCACCGTGCTTGTTCTCGGCGGTACCACAGAAGCGTCGCAGATCGCCGATGCCCTGGCCGGCGATGCGCGCTTCGTAGCGACCCTGTCCCTCGCGGGGCGCACGATAACGCCGATCGTTCCCAAGATTCCGATGCGGGTTGGCGGCTTCGGCGGCGCCGCGGGTCTGGCGGCGCACATCGCCGAGCATCGCATCGAGGTACTCATCGACGCCACCCACCCGTTCGCCACAACCATAAAGCGGAGCGCCGTGACGGCCGCCCGCGATACCGGCGTTCCGCTGCTGGTCGTGCATCGACCACCATGGACCGCGGTCGCCGGTGACCAATGGATTGGCGTCGCTGATCTGGCCGCTGCTGCCGCCGCGCTCGGCCCCGCGCCCCGCCGCGTGTTCCTGACTGTCGGCAGGAAGGATCTGGCGCCGTTCGTCGCCCAACCCCAGCATCGCTACGTGGTCCGCAGCGTCGATGCCCCGTCCGATGACGCCCTGCCTCCGCACGCCGAGGTCATCGCGGCGCGGGGACCGTTCGGCGAGGCCGCCGAGCACCGGTTGATGGCCGACCGCGCTATCGAGATCCTGGTGACCAAGAACTCGGGCGGATCGGCGGCGGCAGCGAAGCTCGCCGTGGCGCGTGCGCTCGGCATTCCGGTCGTGATGGTGGCGCGGCCGACTCCACCGGAAGCCGAGTCGGTCGAAACCGCATCCGAAGCAATGAATTGGTTGGCGCAGGTTCATGCCGGAACCCGCGTCCAGCGCGGGGTGTAGACCCAGCGGCCCGGGCCGTTCCGGTCAACCACGCGCGTGTGGCTGGAGCCAATGATGATCACCGTACGCATATCGGCCGCAACCGACGCGGCTGTCGCCAGCGTGGCCACCTCAATGCGCTCGTCCGGCCGGCTCACCGCCGTTGCGAACACCACGGGCGTGGACAGCACGCGATGGCGCCCAAAGACTTCGAACGCGCGGGTAATCTGCCACGGACGTGCTTGCGACACGGGATTGTAGAGCGCCACCACGAAGTCGGCGCCTGCGGCGGCCTCCAGCCGCTGCAACACCGTCTCCCATGGCTTCAGGTTGTCGGACAGCGAGATCGCGCAGAAGTCGTGGCCAAGCGGCGCGCCGACCCGAGCGGCGGCGGCAAACATCGCGCTGATCCCCGGCACCAACTGCACGTCGATGGCGCGCCACTCCGCCGGACCATCCTCGATTGCCTCGAACACCGCGCTCGCCATGGCAAACACGCCCGGATCGCCGGACGACACTACCGCGACTTCGTGCCCGGCGGCGGCGAGGTCCAGCGCGTGACGGGCACGCGCCAGCTCCTCGCGATTGTCGGACACATGGCGCTCCTGCCCCGGTATTGGCGGAACGCGCGCGACGTAGGGCGCGTATCCCAACAGGTGCCCTGCTGCCTCGATCGCCGCATGCGCACGCGGCGCGACAAGGTCTTCGGCGCCGGGGCCGAGACCCACGACGCTCAGACGCCCAGTCATCGACGGCCTCCCTCGCCGGGCACAAGGACGAGAGCGAAGTACGGCGAGGGAGCGTCCGATCGCTCGCACAGCCGTTCGATGCGCTCGTCGGGCATGGTGCCGCGCTCGACGTAGAGGGCGCGATCGATGCAGCCGGCGCGTGTGAGCGCGGCGCGCACCTTGGGCAGATTGCGGCCGACCTTCATGATCACAGCGGCGTCACACACCTGCAGGCCGCTCACGAGGTCGTTCTCGCTCAAGGTGGCGGTGAACACCGACAGCACGTCGTCACCACGCACCATCGGCATGCCTGCCCGCGTCCAGCAGCCGCTCATGCCCGTAATGCCAGGCACCACCTCGCAGCGATGGGCCGTAGACAGGCGATCATGCAGATACATGTACGAGCCGTAGAAAAACGGATCGCCCTCGCACAGCACGGCGACATCCGCGCCGGCTTGAAGACGCTCGGCGATGCGGACGCCTGCCATGTCGTAGAACGACTCCAGCGCCGGCTCATAGCGCGCGTCGCCGACGGGAAGGTCGGTTGTGTACGGATAGTCAAAGCGCAGCTGCTCGGCCCGAGCGCTGAGGTGCCCTGTCGCAGTGCGATAGGCGTTGCCGGGTTGGCCGCGTTTGGCGAAGTACGCAACCACCGGCGCCCCGGCGATGATGCGCGCCGCCTTGAGGGACATCAGATCGGGATCGCCGGGGCCGACGCCGACGCCGTACAACGTGCCGGTCATGCGTTAGGGCCCGAAAGAGCGTTGACAGCGGCGGCCGCGATGGCGCTACCACCACGCCGCCCGCGCACGGTGAAATACGGAACGTGCGTGCATTCACGCAGCGCTTCTTTGGATTCCTCCGCACCTACGAATCCCACCGGCACGCCGATGATCGCCGCGGGCTGCGGCGCACCTTCGTCCAAGAGCTCAAGGAGGCGGAACAGAGCGGTCGGTGCGTTGCCGATCACCACCAAGGCTCCAGCCATCTTCTCGCCCCAACGGTCCAGCGCTGCGGCGGAGCGTGTCGTCCCGACGCGCGCCGCATCCTCGGCAACGCCGGGCGCATCCAGCGTGCAGAGCACCACGTTTCCCGCCGAAAGGCGCGTGCGGATGATCCCCGCGGCCGCCATGCGCGAGTCCGTCAGGATCGCGGCACCGGATTCCAGCGCCGTCTGCGCCGCCGCGGCAAATGACGGCGAGAACACGAGGTCGGGCGCGATATCGACCATGCCGCAAGCGTGGATGACGCGCTCGGCAACACGCGCCTCAATAGGAGAGAATCGCGTCAACTCGGCCTCGGCGCGAATGGTGGCGAACGAGCGCCGGTAGATCTCCGGCCCGTCGCGCAGGTACTCGAACGCGCTCATGCGGACACCTTGGGACGCAACAGCGCGATTGCCCTGCCGATGGCGAGACCGCGTTCGGTCGGCAGGTCGCCGGCACGGCCATTCCGCACCACGTCATAGCGGCCTGCGTTGCCGACCAACGTGATCGGCGCCGCGCGCGAAAGCGCACAGCCTTTGGCGCAGCCCGAGACATGCACCCCGGCGATGCCCGCTGCCGCGAGCAGGATGGCGTCGCGGCGCGCGGGCACGGTCCCGGACGAGCAGGCCGGACCGCCGACGCAGGCGGCGATGCCGAGCCGCGGATCATTGTCCATCGCTGCCAGACCCAGGCCCATGGCGGCCTCCGCGAGTTCTTCGCCGTGCTGCACGCCAGCGATAAGGACGGTGCGCCACGGCGTCAGGCGCAGCCACCCATCGCCGAACGCACCGGCAAGTCCGGCCAACGCGGTGAGAATTTCGGCGTCGATCTGTCCAAGCGGCAGTCCGATTCCGACGTAGCTCGAGCCGATCCCAACCGGCGGCAAGGGCGCCGGTGCAAGCAGCGGTGCCGGCCCGGTCGCCAGTCCAGCGGCGCGATACACCGCTTCGGCATCCACGTCGCGCATGCGTTGACCGGGCACCGCAAGCTCCAGGAACGCCAGTGCGAGCGCCCGCGCAGTCTCCGTCAGTGCATCCGGCGCGATCATCGCTGCGACGGTGGTGCCGTCCAGCGTCGCCAGCAGCCGTCCGCCGGTCCAGCGAAAGCCGATATCAGCAGTGACCCCGGTCAGGGGCACCGCGCCGCCTCCGTCGGTCAGGAATCCGAACTTCGGGGGTAGCGCGCGCAGCCCTGGCTCCTCTGCCAGCAGCGCCTCGATCTCCTCCGCCATGGCATGGGAGTCGGCGTCCGCCGACGGATCGGACGCTCCGAGGGGGCTCGTCATCACGTTGCGAACGATTTCGGCCGCTGGCTCTGCGGCGGCGAGCCCGTGAGTCAACACGACCGCAGCGAAATCGGCAACCGTTTCGGCGCGCAATCCGCGTATCTGCAGGTTGGCGCGATTCGTCAGCTCCAACACGCCATTGCCACAGCGACCGGAGGCGTTTGCCACAGCGCGCGCTGCGTCGGCGGCAATGCGCCCGCCCGGCGGCTTCACGCGGACTAGCAGCCCATCGCCCGATGCCATCGGCGTCTGGACGGTCGGGCATGCGCCCTTGCGCATCTCGGCGTTCATGCCGCGCCCAGTTGGTTGGCGATCGAGTTGCGCCGTGGCCGCCACAGGTCGCGACGCAAGGCGTCACGGAAACGATCGGCGATGGCGGCGCGTGCCGCCGGGTTGGCGTCGCGCAGGAACTGGTCCACCGCCTCATCGCCAAGCGTTGCGTCGAAGACGAGATCGAACTGAGGGTCGAGACGCTGCGGCAGCGTGGCGGCAAAGGCAAACAGGCCGTCTAGCCCACGGGCGATCTCGGCACCGCCGCGGTAGCCGTGGCGCATCATGCCGGCAATCCAGGCCGGATTGGCGACACGCCCGCGCACGACCCGCGCCACCTCTTCGGCGACGGTACGCGCCACAGGCTTGTCAACCTGGGCGGTGTCGGCATGGTAGAGAGCCGGCGACCCGCCCAGCCGTCGCGCCGCAGCGGCGAACCCACCCTCGTGCGCAGCAAAGTCGACTGAGTCGAGCAAGTCGATCTCGCGATGATCCTGGACGTGGACGAAGGCGTCGGCAGCGGCGACCCGCGCGGCAAAGCCCGCCTCGTCCCGCTTACCGTCGAGATCGAGGCCGTAGCTGTGGGCAGAGCCGGCCAGATAGGCGGCGCCAAGCTCAGCCGAATCCGCGAACGCGCCGCGGTCGAGCTGGTCCTCGATCCCGGTACCGTATGTGGTGGGGGCCGCACCGAACACGCGTGCCGTGGCGCGGCGCATCGCCGCCGCACCCAAGCCGCGCACCGCCTCGGCAAGCGGGTTGGCGCCGGGTTCATTCAGTGCGGCGATTGCACGCACGGCGCTGTCAAACAGCGTGATCTGGGTCTCGAACGCGTCGCGGAACAAGCCGGAGATGCGCAAAGATACATCGACGCGCGGCCGGCCGAGGACCGATGTCGGCACCACCTCGATCCCGGTGACGCGATTGGAGCCGGTGTCCCACACCGGACGCGCGCCCATCAACACCAACCCGAGCGCGAAGTCTTCGCCGCCGGTACGCATCGTGGCGCTGCCCCACAGGTCGATGACCATCGAGCGCGGCCAGTCGCCGTGGTCCTGGCGATGGCGGCGCAGGATCTCGGCAGCCGCGCGTTCGGCCAGAACCATGGCCGAACGGGTCGGCACGGCGCGCGGATCGACGGTGAACAGGTTGCGCCCCGTCGGCAAGACGTCGGCGCGTCCGCGCGTCGGTGCGCCCGCCGGGCCCGGCGCAACGAAACGGCCCGACAAGGCCGCAAGCAACGCATTGCGTTCGGCCGCCGCGCAGCCGTCGAGACGAGTCTCTAGCCCGGCTGCAGAAACGCCAGGGTTGGCGGCGACCAGCGCTTCGAGCAGCCGTGCACGACGCTCGCCGTCCGGCGCCTGACCGAACACGTGCAGGCCGTCGCGAATCTGCAAGTCCTTCACGTCGCACAGGTACGCGTCCAGCCGGGCAAGCTGCACGTCCTCGGGAACGTCCGCACCGGCACCGATCTCCGCCAGAACGCCGCTGGCATTGGCGCGCAACAGGATTTCTCTGCGCAACAAGCTCGTACGGCGGGCATCGAGCCCGTCCGCGGCCGCGAACTCGTCGATCAGCCGTTCCAAATCGACGGCGGCGCCATGCGTTCCGGCTGCGCGCAGCGGCGGCGTCAGGTGACCAATGGTCACCGCGCCCAGGCGCCGCTTGGCGGCCGCGGCCTCGCCGGGGTTGTTGACGATGAACGGATAGATCACCGGCAGCGACCCGATTAACGCCTGCGGGAAACAGGCGGCCGACAGCGCCACTGCCTTGCCGGGCAGCCATTCCAAGGTACCGTGGGTGCCCATGTGGATGATGGCGTGAACGCCCTCCACCGCGCGCAGCCACAAATAGAACGCAACGTAGGCGTGCCGCGGCGGGACGGCGGGATCGTGGTAGCCCGCCCGGCGATCGAGGACGCTGCCGCGATCCGGCTGGATCGCCACCACGACGCGGCCGGCCCGGGTGAAGCGCAGGTGGAAGGCTGCATCCTGCACGGCGGGATCATCGGCCGGCGCACCCCAGGCGGCTGTGACGGCGCGTTGCGAGTCGGCCGGCAGCGTCGCGAACAGGGGCGCGTAGTCAGCCACGGTCAAGACCGCTTGCGGTGCGCCATTGCACAGCGCGTCACCGAGGTCCGGGACAACGCCGGCGTTCAGGAGCCGCAGCACCTCTGCCGCGCTGGCGATGGCGTCGAGGCCCACTGCGTGCGCCACCTGCCCGCCCGCTCCGGGATAGTCGGACAATATCAGGGCGACTCGGCGTTCGCGCTCCGGCGTCGCCGCCAGTCGCGCCCACCCGGCGGCGCGGGCGGCAGCGGCCCGAATGCCATCTGGCTCGGGTTGGTGAACGACGCGGGTGTACTCGAGGCCGGCGACCGGCGCCGTCTCAGTTTTGAACGAGACGGCCGGCATCAAGAGGCGGCCATCGAGCTCCGGCAGGACGACCTGCATCGCCAAGTCCGCGGGTGCGAGTCCGCGCGCGGACGATGCCCATTCCGACCGTGCCGAACTGGCCATCACCAGTTGCAGCACCGGCGCGCCGGCCGCCTCCAGCGGCGACGCACGCTCCTCGAGGCGGGCCGAAAATCCGGTCGCATTGACGATGACAGCGGGATGCAGAGCGCGCAGGGTATCGGCAACGAAGGCCGCTTCACCGCGATCCTTGAGACTCGATACATACAACGCGCGCACGTTGAGACCTTCGCGCTGCAGCGCCGCGGCGATCGCCGTGATGGGCGCGATGTCTCCGGCAACCAAATGGGCGCGGTAGAACACGATTGCAGCGAGCGCGCGGCCAGGCCCGTCGGCGATCGCCAGCGGATGCATCCCGGCGGCCGCGATGGGCTCGGCAGGCTCGTACGCATCGACCTCGCCGTGGGCGATATGCGCCGCAAGGCGTAGCGCGCGGCCGAGGTTCGTGGCGCCGCCCTGGCGCAGCAGGGCGTCAAAGCGCTCCCACCAGTCGCGCGTAACGGTCGACAATTCCGCCAGACGCGAGTCCGGTCGCCCGTCGCCCGGCAGCAGCACAAGGGCAGTGCCCTGGGTGCTGCATACCGTGGCAACCTCTTCGACGCCGTAGCGCCAGTAGTCGATTCCACCCAAGAGCCGCACGATCACGCACTTGGCGTGAGTGACGATGCTGGAGACGTACAGGTCGACCGACAGCGGATGCCGCAGCTTGGCGAGATTCGCCAGCCGCATCGTCGGCAACGTACCGCCGGCAGCCTGCCATGCGGCGGCGGCGGCGCCGAGGTCACTGTCGGCGAACGACAGCAAGACGATCTCGCCCGGCGTCTGCGCGAGGTCGACCGCGGCCGCAGCCTCGTCAAGCGAACGTGTCTCGCGGAACAGGACGTGCATGCTAGCCGCGCAGAATGCCCTCGACCGCGGTGCGGTCGATGCCATTGCGGGCGATGACGACCATGTGGCCCTGGCGCGCGGAGGCCGGCCACGGCAGGTCGAACTGATGACGGAAGCGCGAACCGACGCCTTGCACCGCGAGCCGCAGCGGCTTACCGGCAATCGCGACAAAGCCCTTCATGCGCAGAACGTCGTGGCGCTCCGCCGCCGCGGTCAGCCGCGCGATCATCTGCTGCGGCGACGATGCCTCGGGCAGCGGCACGACGAAGCTGGTGAAATCGTCGTGCTCGTGGGCGCCGTTCTCGGCATCATGGTGCGAAGGGCGCAGGGCCAGGTCGTCCTCGGCCGCCGCGCCGATCCCCAGCAGCACCGCGGGATCCACCCTGCCCTCTTGGGACGTGACGATCTTCACCGCGCGCGGCAGCACCTTCGCGATGTCCGCGCGGAGCTTGGCCAGAGCCGCCGGGCCGATCAGGTCGGTCTTGTTGAGAACGACCAGGTCGGCCGCGTTGATCTGGTCCTCGAACACTTCGGCCAGCGGATTGTCGTGCCCGACGGAAGGATCCTCCGCCCGCTGCTTTGCCACAGCCACCGGATCGTCTGCGAAGCGGCCGGCCGCAGCGGCCGGGCCGTCGACAACCGTGATGACACCATCGACGGTGGCGCGAGCGCGGATCGTGGGCCAGTCGAACGCCTTCAACAGCGGCTTGGGCAAAGCCAGCCCCGACGTCTCGATCAGAATGTGTTGCGGCGGATTGGGGCGCTCGACGAGCGCCAGCATGGTCGGAAGGAAGTCGTCGGCCACCGTGCAACACAGGCAGCCGTTGGACAGCTCGACGATGTTCTCGTCGGGGCAGCTGGTGATGCCGCACGAACGCAACGTCTCGCCGTCGATGCCGAGCGAGCCGAACTCGTTGACGATCACCGCCAGGCGCACACCGCCGGCGTGTTCCAGCACGTGGCGCACCAGGCTGGTCTTGCCGGCGCCAAGGAAGCCGGTGACGATGGTCGCGGGAATCTTTGTCAGCGTACTCATTCGGCCAACTGCGGGGATGCGGCGGCAAGATCGCCGCCGGGGAAGCGCGCGACGATCGTGTCGCGCAACGATTGCGGCCGGCCTGAGCGCAGCACGGTGCCGTTCGGCGAGCGCGCATAGGCCGCGGCCCAGGCGATCAGGTCGGCGGCGTGCTCGGGCCCAAGCTTGCCCATCAGGTAGGTCCACTTGCCGGGCGAGGCGAGCCCGGCGCTGCAGCCCTGCTCGCAGTTGCCAAAGCATACCATCGGCACCGCGCGCACCGGCACCTCAGGCCCCACATCCAGGAGCTGCCGCGCCACTGCGTCGTAGAGCAGTTGGCCGGGCGCCGGCACCGGCACAGGCTTGGGCGTGCCCGCGCGCCGGCAGGTGGTACACACATACAACTGCGGACGGAGGTCGTCGGCCAACACACCCTCGCGGCAAAGCGCAGACAGATTCGGGGGTGCGCATGCCCGCACCGAACCTGCGGGGCGGCAATTCGTCCTCAGCCGGAGCACCCCGCCCGGCTTCGCACGTACGTCTCAGACGGCAGGTCTCCTGGCTCACGGAACTTCGTCGGCCGTCGGCCTTCCCAGGGATATGTTCCCCAGTGGACTAACTGCGGCCGACCTTCCGTTGACAGTTGCGGGGGCAGCTGCGGCATTGGGGCACCAGGCCCCGCACCGCATTCCCTGTTCGCCTTCCGATTGAAGGACCGTCTGTGGTTATCTATTCCACCCCCTTTTGGACGAGTCAATGAACCCGGCCGCCGCGGCCGACCTCCCGATGCCAGATGCATTTGTCACGCTAGTGCTGGGCGGTGCGCGCTCCGGCAAGAGTTCGTTCGCCGAGCGGCTGGTCACCAGCGCCCCGGGGCCGTGGACGTATGTTGCCACCGCCGAGGCACGCGACGACGAAATGCGCGAACGCGTCGCCGAGCACCAGGCCCGCCGGGACGCGGGATGGACGACCGCCGACGTGCCGATCGAGCTTTCTGCCACCATCACGAATGCGGGGTCGGCCCCCGTCCTGATCGACTGCCTCACCCTGTGGCTGTCAAACCTCATGGAGCGTGACCTCGACCTGGATGCTGCCTTCGCGGCATTGGAATCGGCGCTGGCGAAGCGTGCCGCCGTGACCGTCCTGGTATCCAGCGAGGTCGGCCTCGGGATCGTGCCGGACAATCGCCTCGCCCGTCGTTTCCGCGACGCCGCCGGGCGCCTCAACCAACGCATCGCTGCGCGGGCCGATCGCGTGGTGCTGATGGTCGCTGGCCTGCCTCTCTATGCGAAAGGAACTCCGTGACCGGCGACTCCAAGTCCGACGAGGAACGCCACCGCTCCAAGATGGCCAACCGTAAGGCGGCCCAGGATTCTGAGGTCGCCTCCAAGACCATCAAGCAAAAGGGCCTGCTGATGGTTCATACCGGCACCGGCAAGGGCAAGTCGACCGCGGCGTTCGGGTTGGCGTTGCGCATGCTCGGGCGCGGCCGCCGCGTCGGCGTGGTGCAGTACATCAAAGGGGCTTGGTCCACCGGGGAGCGCACCGCCTTGGACCGCTTCGGCGACATGGTGTCGTGGCACACCATGGGCGAAGGATTCACCTGGGAGACGCAGGACCGCGACCGCGACGTCGCGGCCGCGCGTAAGGCGTGGCAGAAATCGGTCGAGCTCCTCGCCGATCCGACCCTCGGTCTGCTGGTGCTGGACGAACTCAATGTCGCTCTGCGCTACGACTACCTTTCGGTCGAAGAGGTCGTAGCAACATTGAAAGCCCGGCGCGCGGATCTCCACGTCGTGGTGACCGGCCGCAACGCCAAGCCGGCGTTGATCGAGGCTGCCGACCTCGTCACCGAGATGACCCTGGTCAAACACCACTTCGCTGCGGGCGTGCGCGCCCAGGAGGGCGTCGAGTTCTGATGCCCGCCCGCGCCATCATGCTGCAAGGCACGGGATCGAGCGTCGGCAAGTCGCTGCTGGTCGCTGGACTCGCGCGTCTGCTGTACCGCCGCGGCATGCGGGTGGCACCGTTCAAGCCACAGAACATGTCGAACAACGCCGCGGTTACCGCCGGCGGCGGCGAAATCGGGCGCGCCCAGGCGCTGCAGGCGCGCGCCGCAGGCATCGCGCCGACCGTGGACATGAACCCGGTTTTGCTCAAGCCGCAGAGCGAAGGCGGCAGCCAGATCATCGTGCACGGCAAGGTGTTCGGCCAGGCGCGCGCCCGCGAGTATCAGTCGATCAAGCCGACGCTGCTGCCGCACGTGCTCGAGAGTTTCGCCACGCTGCGCCGCACCGCCGACATCGTGCTGGTCGAAGGCGCCGGCAGCGCGTCCGAGATCAACTTGCGCAAGAACGACATCGCCAACATGGGTTTCGCCCGCGCGGCAGACGTGCCCGTGGTCGTGGTCGGAAACATCGATTCCGGCGGTGTCATCGCCAGCCTAGTCGGCACCAAGAACGTGATCGACCCCGCGGATGCGGCGTTGGTGGTCGGCTTCATCGTCAACCGCATGCGCGGCGACGCCTCGCTGTTCGCCGACGGCATGACGGCGATTTCCGCCGCCACAGGCTGGCCGGCGCTCGGCCTCGTACCGCACTTCGATGCCGCCGCCCGCCTTCCCGCCGAGGATGCGCACGATATCGCCATCGGCCCGCCGAAACGCGACACCAAGGTGCGGATCGCCGTGCCGCGCCTGCCGCGCATCGCCAACTTCGACGACCTCGATCCGCTGCGCGCTGAGCCGGACGTCGATCTCGTGATGGTCATGCCCGGCCAACCGCTACCGGCGCCGTGCGACCTGGTCATCCTGCCCGGCTCCAAGGCGACCATCGCCGACCTCGCTGCGCTACGCGCAGAGGGCTGGGACATAGACCTGGTTGCGCACGTGCGCCGCGGCGGCCGCCTGCTCGGCCTGTGCGGCGGCTATCAGATGCTCGGCCACACCATCGCAGACCCGGACGGCATGGAAGGCCCGGCGGCATCCGTACCGGGGCTCGCCCTGCTCGACGTTGTCACCGTCCTTTCTGGCCCGAAGGTCTTACGCGAGGCGCAGGGCCACACGGTTGCCGACGACCTGCCCGTGCGCGGCTACGAAATGCACTTGGGCCGCACCGATGGCGCGGCCACCGCCCGCCCGCTGGTGCGTTTTGCGGACGGACGCACGGACGGTGCGACATCCGCGGACGGACGCGTCGCCGGAACATACCTGCATGGGTTCTTTCACGACGGCCTCCAACGCGCCGCCTGGCTCGGGCGCCTCGGCGCCGCCTCAACCCGCCGCGATCACGATGCCGAGGTCGAGGCCGTTCTCGATGCATGGGCCGAACATCTTGCCGCACACATCGATGTCGAGCGCTTGCTCAGCTTGATGCGATAGCCGCCGCCGCGATCAGGCTCACACTGATCTGCAATCCGCACGCAGTGCGGTACAGCCGCAATGCCGCGCGGATGTCATTGGATGTCGCCTCGGCACGGCCGTCGCCCATCCATGGATCCTCCGCCACCACGCCGTGATAGCGGCGCGGGCCGGCGAGCCGGAGGCCGAGCGCACCGGCCAGCGCGGCCTCCGGCCATCCGGCATTCGGCGAACGATGTCCGCGCGCATCGCGCAACGTCGCCTGCAACGCGCCGCGCGCATGCGCGCCGCGATGCAACAGCGCGGCCAGCATCAGCCACACGGCGGCGAGCCGGGACCCTGGCAGGTTGACAAGATCATCCAGACGCGCGGAGGCCCATCCAAACCACAGGTGCCGCGGCGTGCGGTGCCCGATCATGCTGTCGGCGGTATTGATCGCCTTGTAGGCCGCGATGCCCGGCAGGCCTCCGATGGCGCACCACACCGCTGGCGCAACGACGCCGTCGGCGAAGTTCTCGGCCAGACTTTCGATCGCCGCGCGCGCGACGCCCGCGTCGTCTAGACTCGCCGGATCGCGGCCAACGATCTGCGCCACCGCGGCGCGTCCCGCGTCCAGGCCGGCGTCGAGCCCATCAGCCACCGCCTGTACATGCGCGGCAAGGCTGCGCTGCGCAATGAGACTGGCCGCCATTGTCCCCAGCAGCACCAGGGCGACAACCGAAGGCAGGGATTGTTGTGCCCACAGTTGTAGGGCCGCGGCGGGAAGTGCAGCCGCCCCAACCACAACGGCAATCGACAGCACCCCGGCGGCGCGCCGTATTGGCACAGGTGCTCCTTCGCGATTGAGTGCGCGATCGAGCACCGTGATGAGCGCGCCAACCCAGACGACCGGATGCCGGATTGCGCGAAACACCGGCGCCGGGTATCCGAAGGCGGCGTCCCAGCACAGTGCCCCAGCAAGGATCGATACGTTGAGCGACAGCATCGTGTTCCACGGCGGCCGGCTGGAGGATGCGCGGCGTCAGTTTCCCGACGCGCCCGGGCCGCCCCTCGACCTGTCCACGGGCATCAATCCAATACCCTACCCGGTGCCGGCGCTGTCGCCCGAATCGTTTACCCGGCTGCCGGAACCGGGCGCCCTCGCGGCGTTATCCCAGGCCGCCGCCGCCGCGTACGGCGCCCGGGACGCTGCGTGCGTTGTCCCGGCACCCGGCGCGCAGAGCTTGATCTCCCTGCTCCCATACGTTGTTCGGGCCCGCACGGTCGCGGTACTGGGGCCCACCTACGCGGAGTATGCGGCCGCGTGGAGTACCGCCGGCGCGGCGGTGACCGAGGTCACCACCTTCGAAGAACTGGGCCACGCCGATATCGCCGTCCTGTGCAACCCGAACAACCCTGACGGTCGCACAATCTCCCCCGCGCGCATCGCCGGGCTGGCAAGCCGTGTCTCCGGCCGGGGCGGCCTGGTGGTAGTCGACGAAGCGTTCGCCGACCTCGAGTCGGGCGGGCTGAGCCTGGTGCCGACGTTGCCCGACCGCGGCGCCATTGTGCTGCGTTCCTTCGGCAAAGCGTTTGGTCTAGGAGGCGTTCGTCTCGGCTTCGCAGTCGCTGCCCGCGACGTCGCCAGCGCGTTGAGAGCGGCGCTGGGTCCTTGGCCGGTGTCGGGCGCCGCAATCGCGATCGGCACCGCCGCCCTGGGCGACACGCGGTGGCGCCAAGCTGCGGCCGCGCGGCTCGCCGACGACGGCACCCGCCTCGACTCGCTGCTCACCCAGGCGGGGCTATCGATTCTGGGCGGCACCCGCTTGTTTCGATTGTGCGGCGCGGCGGACGCCGCGGCGACGCACGACCGGTTGGGCCGCGCCGGGATTGTCGTCCGCCGATTCCCTGCTCGGCCTGCGTGGTTGCGTTTTGGCCTTCCCGGTCTGGCGTCGGATTGGGACCGTCTCGCCTCTGCCGTATTGCGCGACAAGGCAAGGTAACTGGGTCAGAGGGAGAGCCGCCCAGCCCGGCCCGGTGGTTTGGCTGTGGCATCAAGAGGTGGCGTCGCGAAGTTGGTTGGAATTGGTGGTGGCGTAGTCTCCGG
>CAMDCA010000035.1 GCA_945889645.1 Rhizobium sp. Q54 | reverse complement strand
GCGCATAGGGACGTCGCCGGCAGCGCCGAAATTCAACATCGTTTCAAAGCCCAACGATTGGTCGCGGTCGATCGCAAAGGGTACCCACGCGATTGACGACGCGGAACTAACGGGAATCAAGACTATGCAACGGGAGTACTGGGCCGCCTTTCACCCGGTTCTCGATGCGGCGGTCGGACCGGTCTCAGGCAATCGCAAACCACAGCCGCAGTCGTGGATGGCCTACAGCATTGGGCGAAGCGAGTTTCATTTGGCCGCAGTGATGCTTCGACCAAAGAACCAGATCCGAGCAGAACTCTACATAGCGGGAGTTCACGCGAAAACGTTCCTCCAACTTCTAGGACGGCAGAAGGCGGTGGTCTGCCCTGTCGAAAGTGGTCCAAGTCCAGAGTTAGGATTGGCCCACTTTTGAATGGAGAATGGCATGGCGCGTCAGCGATTTACGGCCGAGCAGATCATCGGGAAGCTGCGTGAGGTTGAGGTCTTTGTGGCGAAGGGTGGATCGGTAGCCGACGCCAGCCGGCAGATCGGCGTTGCGGAGCAGACGCTGTATCGATGGCGGAAGGAGTACGGCGGGATGCGGATTGACCAGGCCCGTCGGTTGAAGGAGTTAGAGGCGGAGAATGTGCGGCTGAAGAAGCTGGTTGCCGATCTCAGCCTCGACAAGATGATCCTGGTCGAGGCGTCGAAAGTTGTTTTTTAAGTCCCTCCCGCCGCCGTGTTTGCATTGAGCAGGTGCGCCAGGCTCTCGGCTCGTCCGAGCGGCGCACCTGTTCGGTGATCGGCCAGCACCGCTCGACCCAGCGCAAGCGGCCGCAGGATGATGGCGACGAGCGTCGTCTGACCGCGGATGTGGTCAAGCTGGCCACGCAGTACGGACGGTTCGGCTATCGCCGCATCCATCGCATGCTCGGCGCGGGCTGGAACATCAGCCTGTCGGTGGTCGAGCGGATCTGGCGGCGGGAGGGTCTCAAGGTCCCCAGGAAGCAGCCGAAGCGGCGCCGGCTGTGGCTCAACGACGGGTCGTGCATCCGGCTGCGGCCGGAGCGGCCCAATCACGTGTGGTCCTACGACTTCGTCGAGGACGTGATCCGCAACGGGCGCAAGTACCGGATGCTGAACATCATCGACGAGTTCAGCCGCGAGTGCCTCGCCATGGTTCCCCAGCGACGCTTCCCGGCCGAGGACGTTCTCGCCGTCCTTGCCGATCTCTTCGTCGAGCGTGGACCGCCCGAGCACATCCGGTCAGACAATGGGCCCGAGTTCGCGGCCAAGGCGGTCCGGCAATGGCTGGCACGAGTCGGTGTGCGCACGCTGTTCATCGAGCCAGGCAGCCCCTGGGAGAACGGCTACATCGAGTCGTTCAACGCACGGCTGCGCGACGAACTGCTCAACGGCGAAATCTTCTACACGCTGGAGGAGGTGCGGATCATCACGAGGCAGTGGCGCGAGCACTACAACAAGGTCCGTCCGCACAGCGCGCTCGGCTACCGGCCGCCGGCGCCGGAAGCGATCCTCCCAAGCTGGCCGTTCGGCTCCGCTCCGCTACGCCTGCCGGCCAGCTTGGCCTCAGCGGGCGCTTCGGACTAACATTGCCCCCGGACCACTAAGTGCAGGCAGTCCACTGTTGATACCGGGACTGGTCGACGTTCCGGAGATCAACAACGGGCTGATATGAATTCGCGCAGTCAGCCACCAGTGCCAGTGCGGCCGCCACAGCTGATCGGTATGGAAGCCCCGCCATCACACCCCCCAACGGAACACGGAAGGTTGAGCCTACTCTTGATCCTTCGACTTACTGAAACGGATTGAATCGGCCAGCAGGGCCTTACTACTGCCTTCCTAGCGGCGGCCCGCCAAGTAAGGCGTCCGCTGGCCACCCGCTAAGTGCTTGAATTTCCCCGGAGGTTTGGTGGGCGCACGAGGACTCGAACCTCGGACCCGCTGATTAAGAGTCAGCTGCTCTACCGACTGAGCTATGCGCCCCCAAGGCGGGGCCGGGGACCAGAGGCCCCGGCGTTGGGAGAGCGCGGATATAGCAAGCCGGAGGCTTTGGTTCAAACCCTATGCGAGGGATGGGCGCCGATGCCGCGAGTCGCGGGGCGGGCCTAGCTGACCGGGCCGCCTGGGCGGCGCGGAATGCGGATGTCGCGGTGCACGTAAACGCTGATAACCAGGCCGAAACCGGCCAAAAGGGTCACCATGGCGGTGCCGCCGTAGGAGATCAGGGGCAGCGGCACGCCCACCACCGGCAGGAGGCCCGTGACCATGGCGATGTTGATGAACACGTAGCAGAAGAACGTGGTGCCGATGCCCATGGCGACCAGGCGGCCGAAATGGTTGCGGCTGCGCAGCGCGATGGCCATGCCATAGGCCAGGATGCAGCAGTAGAGCCCCAACAGGGACAGCCCCCCCACCATGCCGAACTCCTCGGCCAGGGTGGTGAAGATGAAGTCGGTCTGCATCTCCGGCAGGAAGCTCAGGTGGCTCTGGGTGCCCTCGCGGAAGCCGCGGCCGAAGATGCCGCCGGCCCCCAGGGCGATTTTGGACTGGAGGATGTGGTAGCCGGCGCCGAGTGGATCGCGTTCCGGGTCGAGGAACGTGAGGATGCGGTCCTTTTGGTAGTCGTGCAGGAACTGCCAGCCGAACGGCACGGACGCCGCCGCCAGCGCAAACAGAAGGCCGAAAATCCACAGCCGCACGCCGGCCAGGAAGCACAGGGTAGCGCCAGCCAGCAGCAGCAGGGCGGCGGTGCCAAGGTCGGGCTGCACCAGCACCAGCGCAGCGGGCGCCAGGACCATGGCGGCGGGAACCATCAGCCAGCGGATGCGCTGCGCTTCCTCGAGCGTGTGCTCGTGGAAGTAGCGCGCCAGGGCCAGCACCAGGGCGACCTTCATCATCTCTGAGGGCTGCAGGCTGATGACGCCGATGTCGATCCAGCGCTGGGCACCCATGCTGGTGAAGCCGACGGCGTCGACCGCCACGAGCAGCACGAGGGCGACGCCGTAGCCGACGTAGGCAAGGTTCAGCCAAATGCGGATGTCGATGAGGGCGATGATGATCATCGCCGAGAAGCCGAGGGCGAAGCGGATCGACTGCTTCATTACCCAAGTGTCGGTGGCGCCGCCGGCCAGAGAATACAGCACCAGTAGTCCGAAGCTGGTCGTCGCCGACAGCAGCAGCACGAGGCCCCAGTTGATGCTGGCTATTTTCTGGCCGAGGGTCAGCTCGACCTTGGTGAGGGCGTTCAGGCTCATGGCGCGATCAGCCCTTCGGCGGCGCTACGTCCGCCACCTGGCGGCGGAGTTTGCGGCCGGAATCGAGCTTCTGCACCTGCAGCAGAATGTCGCGCACCATCGGACCGGACACCGAACTGCCGCCGCCGCCGTGCTCGACGACCACGGCGCAGGCGTAGCGCGGCGCGGCCATCGGTGCGAAGCCGACGAATAGCGCATGATCGCGCTGCTCCCACGGAATGGTGTCGATGGCGGGCAGGCCTTCGTCGCGCTCGGCCACCGAGATGCCGCGCACCTGGGCGGTGCCGGACTTGCCGGCCATCTCGAACCCCTTGTCGCGGATGCGGGCGGCGTACGCCGTGCCGCGCGCGCTGTTGACCACCCGCACCATGCCCTCGCGCACCGCGGCCATCGAGCCGGCCGAGATCTTGAGCGAACGCGGATCGGCTTCTGGATCGAGAACCAGGTCGGGGCGCACGGAGGCGCGCTCGGCTTCGTCGGGCGGAACGATCAGGCGCGGCGTGATGCGAATGCCGCCGTTGGCGACCATGCCCGTCATCGCCGCGAGCTGCAGCGGCGTGGTGAGAATGAACCCCTGGCCGATGCCGGCGACCAGCGTCTCGCCGGCCTGCCAGCGCTCGCCGGTCCTTTTGAACTTCCAGTCAGCGGTAGGGATCAGGCCGGGGCGCTCGGTACCGAGGCCGAGATCGGGAGTTGAGCCCAGGCCGAAGCGGGTCGCCATCTCGGCAATCTTGTCGATGCCGACGCGCCGCGCGACGTCATAGAAGAACACGTCGCACGACTGCTCGATGCCCTCGGTCAGCGTGAGTTCGCCGTGGCCACCCTTCTTCCAGCAATGGAACTTGCGGTCGCCGAGAACCGTGTGACCCGGGCAGAAGACGCGGTGGCCGGTGTGAATGGCACCGTTCTCCAGTGCCGCCAGTGCCACCATCATCTTGAAGGTCGAGCCCGGCGGGTACTGACCGGTGACTGCCTTGTTGAGCAGCGGCTTGCGCGGGTTATTGACGAGGGTGTTCCACTCGTCGCGCGACAGGCCAAAGGCGAACTGGGTCGGATCGAATGACGGTGTCGAGACAAGCGCCAGCACGTCGCCGTTGGAAATGTCGATCACCGCCGCGCCGGCGCTTTCGGCGCCCATGCGGTTGGTGGCGAATTCCTGCAGCTGGGCGTCGATGGTGATCGTCACCTCGCGGCCCGGGTGTCCGGCGACGCGCTTCAGCTCGCGGATGACGCGGCCGTGGGCGTTGACCTCGACGTGGGACGAACCCGCCTTGCCGCGCAGCGTCCGGTCGGCTTTGCGCTCAACACCGGAGCGGCCGATGCGGAAGCCGGGGAGCTCAAGCAGCGGATCGTCGATGGTGTCGGTGTCGGCGACCGGCGCCACGTAGCCGACGACGTGCGCCAGGATCGGGCCCAACGGGTACTGCCGCGTCTCGCCGACATCGGGGAGGATGCCCGGCAAGTCGGGGGCGTGCACGTTGATGCGGCTGAAGTCTTCCCAGGTGAGATTCTCGGCCACGTTGATGGGCACGAACTCACGCTTGCGGCCAACCTCGCGCAGCACCTTTTGGCGCTGAAAGTCGTCGAGCGGGATGAGCTTGGACAGCACCACCAAGGTGCGGTCGGCGGACACCGTGAGCTTCTCGCCGGTGCGCTTGGCCTGCTCCGGCACCAGCAGCACGCGGTAGTTCTGCATGTTGCCGGCGACTACCTGGCCGTAGCGATCGACAATCAGGCCGCGCGGCGGCGCCAGCAGGCGCAGGCTGATGCGGTTCTCGTCCGCCAGCATGCGGTATTCCTCGGACCGCACGACCTGCAGGTAGTACAGGCGTCCGACCAGGGCCGACAGCAGCAGCCCCTGCCCGCCCACCAGCATGGCGGAGCGGCGGGTGAACGTCTTGTAGCGGCCGGTCTCGCGCTTCATGCGGGCTCGGCGGCGCGCGCGGCGCGCGCGGCGGGCGCCAGGGCCCAGGTGGCGATCGGATAGAGCGCGACGCTGAGCAGAGCCTGCACCAAGAAGTGCCAGGGGACGAATAGCGCCGTGTTGTAGACACACGCTACCAGCCAGCCGACCACGCCGGCGCCGACGGCAACCAGCAACAGCCCGGCCCACTCGACTAGGTACGACTGGCCGAGGAGGGTGCGGCGCTGGGATACGACGAGCGCGTGCGCCAGCAGCAGCAGCAGCGCCACCGAACCCGGTGGCCCGCCGGTGATGAGATCCTGCAGCACGCCGGCAGCGAAGATCGCGGCAGCCGGCAGCTGTTCGGGGCGGTGGATGCTCCAGTAGTAGACGACGATGAGTGCAAAGAACGGCGTCACCGTGCTGAGGTAGGGAATGCCATAGGGCAGGCCGGCGAGCGCCACGGCGAGCAGCAGCGTGGCCGCCGGCACCAGAGAGCGCAGGACCAGCAGCCAGCGCGCAAGCAGCGGACTCGAATTCATCGGGCGGCGCGCGCCGGCGGGGCGGTCTCGGCCTCCATGCCGGGGAATTCGAAGCGTAGCACGCGCACGTACTCAAGGCGGTCGAAGCGCACCAGCGGCGTGACCAGCGCGGTACCGTCCTTGATGGCGGTGACGTCGCCAATCGGCAGGCCGGCCGGGAACAGACCACCCGAACCCGACGTGACGATGCGATCGCCGATGCGAATGTCGTCGCTTGGGATGACGAACGACAGCTTCAGGGTGTCCGAGTTGTCGCCTTCGAGGATGGCGCGGTAGCGCGAGGATTCGACCACAACGGGAACGCGGCTGTTGAGGTCGGTCAGCAGCAGGATGCGCGCCGAGCGGTCGCCCGCCTCGACGACGCGGCCGACCAGGCCGTCGCCGGTAACGACGGCGCTGCCCTTGCGGACGCCGTCCGCCTCACCGGCGTTGAGCGCCAAGGTGCGGACCCACGGGCCGCCTGAGTCGCCGACGACGCGACCCGATACGTAGAGGACGCCCGGCTCCGGGCGGGCACGCAGCAGGGCGCGGAAGGCGGCGTTTTCCTGCTCCAAGCGGCGCGCGGTGCTCTGCCAGCTGCGCAGGCGCTCGTTCTCTTCGCGCAGGCGGTCGTTCTCCGCATAGACGTAAAGCAAGCGGCTGACCTGCTCGCTCGCCGTGTTAAAGGCCTGGGCCGGGCGCGAGACGACATCGAGCACCGGCGTGATGGCGTCCATCACCGTCGTGCGCACGCGCTCAACCGCCCAGTGCTCGCCTTTCGCTGCGATCATCAGGGCGACCGACGCGCCGACAAGAAACAGAAGGGCAAACCGCTGGGCGAGGACGCGAAGCGGGATCGCTAACCTGCCGATCCGGCCGCCGATAGGACGCACGATCTTCTCCTTCCCCCTTTACACGCTCCACCCCGGGAAAAAGACGAAGCCGGCCGCCCAGCCGGCTCGCTTTGCCGCGAAGCTGTCTCAGTACTGTTGGTGCAGGACGTTGCGTAAGGTCTTCATTTCCTCGAGCGCACGTCCGGTGCCGAGCGCGACGCACATCAGCGGCTCATCGCCGACAGATACCGGCAAGCCGGTTGCTTCGCGCAGCACCTGATCGAGATTTCCGAGCAGCGCGCCGCCACCCGTAAGCACGATGCCCTTATCGACGATGTCGGCCGCGAGCTCGGGCGCCGTGTGCTCGAGCGCGACCTTGACCGTCTCGATGATGGCCCCGACGGGCTCGGCCAATGCCTCGGCGATCTGCCGTTGGTTGACCACGAGTTCCTTCGGCACGCCGTTCATCAAATCACGGCCTTTGACTTCCATCGTCTTGCCGTTGCCGTCTTCCGGCGGCGCCGCGGTGCCGATTTCCTTCTTGATGCGCTCGGCCGAGGCCTCGCCGATCAAGAGATTATGGTTGCGGCGGATGTAGCTGATGATCGCCTCGTCCATCTTGTCGCCGCCGACGCGCACCGATTTGGAGTAGACGATGCCGCCGAGCGAGAGCACCGCGACCTCGGTGGTGCCGCCGCCAATGTCGACCACCATCGAGCCGGTCGGCTCGGTGACGGGGAGACCGGCGCCGATAGCAGCTGCCATCGGCTCCTCGATCAAGTACACGCGGCGGGCGCCGGCGCTCTCGGCCGACTCCTGAATGGCGCGACGCTCGACCGCGGTCGAGCCCGAAGGCACACACACGATCACCTGCGGACTGACGAAGCTGCCGCGGTTGTGCACCTTGCGGATGAAGTGCTTGATCATCTCCTCCGCGATCTCGAAGTCGGCGATGACGCCGTCACGCAGCGGACGAATTGCCTCGATGTTACGGGGCGTTCGGCCCAGCATCTGCTTTGCTTCTTCGCCGACCGCGAGCACTTGCTTCTTGCCGCGATAGTCGATGATAGCCACCACCGATGGCTCGTTGACGACGATGCCGCGGCCCTTCACGTAGACAAGCGTGTTGGCCGTACCGAGGTCGATCGCCATATCGGCGGACAACCACCCCAGAATCCTCGAGAACATCCCTTAGGACCCGTTCCTTCTGCGTGACGACCCGGAGACCCCTTGTCTCCGGGCCGCGCACGACCCCTCTTTGCGCGCTATGCGGAGAGCGCCTCCGGAGCACGCTTTTGACGCTTTACCAGCAGCTTGTTGAGGGCATTGACGTATGCCTTCGCCGACGCGACCAGCGTGTCGGTATCTGCACCCAAGCCGTTGACACTCTTGCCATCCTCGTAGAGCCGTACGGTCACTTCGGCCTGGGCATCTGTGCCCTCGGTTACGGCGTGCACTTGGTACAGTTGAAGTGTGGCGGTATTGGGAACCAGCGCGCGGATGGCCTTGAAGGTCGCATCCACGGGCCCGTCCCCATGCGCCTTGTGCCAGCGCACGACGCCGTCGATCTCCAGTTCGAGTTCGGCCGTCTGTGGCCCTTTGGTGCCGGCGATGACTTGCAGCGAGACGACGCGAATGTGGTCGTGCTCGCGCGCCTCTTCATCGATCAGCGCGACGATGTCCTCGTCGTAGATGTCCTTTTTCTTGTCGGCCAGCGCCTTGAAGGCGACGAACGCCTCGTCCAGCTTCGCCGCGTCCAGCGTGAAGCCGAGCTCTTCCAGCTTGTTGCGGAAGGCGTGACGGCCCGAGTGCTTGCCCATCACCAGCTTGGACTCGCTGAGACCCACCGACTCCGGCGTCATGATCTCGTAGGTGCTGGCGTTCTTGAGCATGCCGTCCTGGTGGATGCCGGACTCATGCGCGAACGCGTTGGCGCCAACGATGGCCTTGTTGGCCTGAACCTGCAGACCGGTAACCTGACTGACCAGGCGCGACGCCTTGGTCAGGTGCTCAGTCTTGATGCCGGTGGTGAACGGCATCTTGTCGTAACGCGTACGCAGCGTCATGACGATCTCCTCCAGCGCGGCGTTGCCGGCGCGCTCGCCGAGACCGTTGATTGTGCACTCGACCTGGCGCGCGCCGTTGGCGACACCGGCCAGCGAATTCGCAACCGCCAGACCGAGGTCATTGTGGCAGTGGGTCGAAACGATCGCCTTGTCGATGTTCGGCACGCGGTTCATCACCATGCGGATGAGCGCGCCGAATTCTTCCGGGACAGAGTAGCCGACCGTATCCGGGATGTTGATAGTGGTGGCGCCGGCCTTGATGGCGCTCTCGATGCACCGGCACATGAAGTCGTGCTCGGTGCGCGTGCCGTCCTCACAACTCCACTCAACATCGTCGGTGAATTTGCGGGCGAACGACACCGAATCGATCACCGCCTGATGCACTGCCTCGGGCTCCATCTGGAGCTTGGCGCGCATATGCAGCGGGCTGGTCGAGATGAAGGTGTGGATGCGCTTGCGACGCGCCGGCTTGAGTGCCATCGCAGCGCGCTCGATGTCCTTCTTGCTGGCGCGAGCCAGGCCGCACACGGTCGAGTCTTTGACCACGCGGGCGATCGCCTCGACGGCCTCGAAGTCGCCATTGGAGGCGATCGGAAAGCCGGCCTCGATGACGTCGACGCCCATCGCCTCGAGGGCCTCGGCGACGCGCAGCTTCTCGTCGAGATTCATCGACGCGCCTGGGGATTGCTCCCCGTCGCGCAGCGTGGTGTCAAAAATAACGATGCGGCCGGCGTCTTGGCCGTCCGGTCGTCTTGCGGTGGGATTCTCAGAGGCGTTCATCTTCGCATTCCTTCGACTAGCGTTGGGTCCCTTGGGCATCCGTTAGGGCAGGCATGCCCACCATGGTTCCTGCAAAGGCGTCCCCCGAACGCAACGTGGCGGTATCCGCCAGGCGGGCTGCGCTCAGGGACAGCTAAGTCGAAGAAGCGTCTCGGCCGCGGAAACCATAGGATTCTCAGCCGGTTGCGAGAAGTTCGTATGACGCACGAAGGCGCCGGCGATCGGCGCCGTTCCTTCGAAGCACACGATGTTCTCGTTCCGTACCGACATTCCCAGCCGTTCCCAGCGCGCCGCACTGACTTGCGACGGTCGCTCCTAGAGATGGGAGTGCCCCCACCCGGGCGTACGAAATCTGCACGCGTCGATCCGATAATAGACCAATTCGGTCGGGATTCCCTAGTTTTTCTGCGCTTGGCAGCCATCCCCCGGGGGCAGACCGAACGCGTTCGCGCGCACTTGCTAACGCGCTCTCCGACCCCGTGGCAACTGAAACGAAGGGGTATCACGTCAGAAGGAGGGCCCGTCGTCGGAGAGGCATCCGTTCTTCGTCTGTGCCGATTCGTCCCAGCGCGGCGCTACGATGTGGAAAACGTCCGAAGCGCGCGATGATTTCTCGGTGCCTACGCGCGTAGCCGATAACGCTCGACCGCACGGCCTCGTCTTCGTTCGCCTCGAACAGCGCCACCAACCCTTCCTGTCGGCGAGCGACTCGCTGTGCTCGAACGGCAGGTACAGGAACACTTTGCACCGCCGTCGGCGCACGAGCGAGTTTGGGCGCCCACGCAATCGCGCGCAGTCCGTCGCGCGTGCATCTCGGTCGCGAATGCCCGGGCATCGTTGCGAGACAGGTTGCGCGGAAACTGATCGAGCACGACGACGAGCATGAGCGCACCATTCACGGTCGCACTCCGCGAATCACATTCGCTGCGCGCGGCGCGTTCGTAGGTCGCGACAAAATGCGCGCCCAATTTCGTCGTCGGGCGCGTCGTCCTTGTGAAACCACTCGGCCCGGAAGCGCGAACGCTCCGGGCCGAACCAGAAGTCAAAAACCGGCTGAAAACCTAGGTTTCCGGCCCCATCGCGGATTGCTTCGCGGCTAGTTCTTCGCCTTGTCAACGAGGCGGTTGGCGGCGATCCACGGCATCATGCCGCGCAGCTGCGCGCCGACTTTCTCGATTGCGTGCTCGGCGTTGCGACGGCGCATGGCCTTGAACGCGACTTGGTCGGCGCGATTCTCCAACACCCACTCGCGCGCGAACTTGCCTTCCTGAATCTCGGTCAGGATGCGCTTCATCTCTTTCTTCGTCTCTTCCGTGATGATGCGCGGGCCGCGCGTGTAGTCGCCGTACTCGGCGGTGTTGGAGATCGAGTAGCGCATGTTGGCGATGCCGCCCTCGTAGATGAGGTCGACGATCAGCTTCACTTCGTGCAGGCACTCGAAGTACGCCATCTCGGGCGCGTAGCCGGCTTCGACCAGCGTCTCGTAGCCGGCCTGGATCAGGCTGGTGAGACCGCCGCACAGGACGACCTGCTCGCCGAACAGATCGGTCTCGCACTCTTCGCGGAACGTCGTTTCGATGATGCCCGAGCGGCCGCCGCCGATGGCGGACGCATAGGACAGGCCGATCTCTTGGGCCGTGCCTGAAGCGTCCTGGTGGACGGCGAGCAGGCACGGCACGCCGCCGCCCTTCTTGTACTCGGCCCGCACCGTGTGGCCGGGGCCCTTGGGCGCCACCATGAACACGTCCAGGTCGGAGCGCGGCTCGATGGTGCGGAAATGGATCGAGAAGCCGTGGGCAGTGGCGAGCGCCGCGCCCTGGCGCAGATTCGGGGCGACGTGGTCGCGGTATAACTGGCCGTGGTGCTCGTCAGGGGCCAGGATCATGACGATGTCGGCCCATTTGGCCGCGTCAGGCACGTCCATGACCTCGATGCCGGCCGCCTTAGCCTTGGCGGCGGTGGCCGAGCCCTGGCGCAGCGCCGAGACGAGCTGCTTCACGCCGGATTCCTTGAGGTTCAAGGCGTGGGCATGGCCCTGGCTGCCGTAGCCGACGATGGCAACCTTCTTGCCTTTGATGAGGTTGGTATCGGCATCCCGGTCGTAATAGACGCGCATTGGTCGTGCTCCCTGCCTTCAATTCGTGTGTGTCGTGGAATTGGAGCGCCCCGGTGGAGCGCCCGTACTTACATCGCCTCAGGGCCGCGCGTGATGGCGGCGACTCCGGTGCGGGTGATCTCGACCAAGCCCAGAGGGGCCATAAGTCCGATGAACGTATCGATCTGGTCGGTGGCGCCCGTCATCTCGAAGACGAACGACTCGATCGTCGTATCGACGACGCGGACGCGGAAGATCTCGGCGATACGCAGGGCCTCGACACGCTTCTCGCCGGTGCCCCGCACTTTGATGAGCGCAAGCTCGCGCTCGACCGACGGCCCGTCGACCGTCAGGTCGCGGACGTTGTGCACCGGCACCAGACGGGCCAGCTGCGCCTTGATCTGCTCGATCACCATCGGCGTGCCCGAGGTGACGACGGTGATGCGCGAGAGCCGCGCCGCCGCATCAACTTCTGCCACGGTCAGGCTCTCGATGTTGTAGCCGCGGCCCGAGAACAGGCCGATGACGCGCGCCAGCACGCCGGGCTCGTTGTCCACGAGCACGGTCATGGTGTGCGTTCTGGTTTCGATGGGAGGCTTCACAAGCGCCTGCGGGTCCTTTGGCCGATTCGACATGGCATTGGAACGCTTAGAACGCGCCGGCCGACATGCCGGCGATGGCCATGGCGGGAATCTCCTGGTTCTTGTCGCCGAGGAGAATCTGGTTGTGCGGCGCGCCCGACGGAATCATCGGGTAGCAGTTCTCGTTGGGGTCGACTTTGACGTCGGCGATGACCGGACGCGTCTCCTTGATCATCGCCGTCAGCACGTCGTCGAGCTCGGACGGCTTCTCGGCGCGCAGGCCGACGGCACCGAACGCCTCGAACAGCTTCACGAAGTCCGGCATGGCGTGCATGTAGCTGTTGGAGTAGCGGCTGCCGTGCAGTAGTTCCTGCCACTGGCGCACCATGCCCTGCCATTGGTTGTTGAGCATCAGGATCTTTACGCCGGCGCCGTGCTCCACCGCCGTCGAAACCTCCTGGATGTTCATCATGAACGAGGCTTCGGACGTAATGCAGAACACCTTGGCCTCCGGGTGCGCGACCTGCACGCCGATGGCGGACGGAAGGCCGTAGCCCATGGTACCGAGGCCGCCCGAGGTCATCAGACGATTCGGCTTGTCGAACCGGTAGTACTGCGCCGCCCACATCTGATGCTGGCCCACGTCTGTCGTGACGTAAGAATCCATGTCCTTGGTCAGCTCGAACAGCCGCTTGATGGCGTGCTGCGGCTTGATCGGACCGGCCTTGGGCTGGTCGTACTTGAAGCAGTCGACCGCGCGCCATTCGGCGATCTGGTCCCACCACTTCTTCAGCGCCTTCTGGTCCGGCGGCGCGTTCTTCGCCTTCCACGCCTTCAGCATGTCGTCGAGCACGGAGGAACAATCGCCGATGATGGCGATATCGACCTGAATCGTCTTGTTGATCGACGACGGATCGATGTCGACGTGGATCTTGCGCGAGCCCGGGCTGAACGCGTCAAGCTTGCCGGTGACACGGTCATCGAACCGCGCCCCGATGTTGATCATGACGTCGCAGTTGTACATCGCCAGGTTGGCTTCGACCGACCCGTGCATGCCGAGCATGCCGAGGTAGTGCTTGTCCGACGCCGGAAAGCCGCCGAGGCCCATCAGCGTGTTGGTGATGGGATAGCCGGTGGCGCGCACGAATTCGGTCAGCAGCGCGCTGGCGCGCGGGCCGGAATTGATGACGCCGCCGCCGGTGTAGAAGATCGGCCGCTTGGCGCCGGCGATCAGGTCCACCGCTTCCTTGATCTTGCCGGCGTCGCCCTTGGTGCGCGGCTTGTACGACTTGTGGCCGGGGCCTTCCGGCTTCACGTACTCGGTCTTCGCCAGCATGACGTTCTTGGGCAGGTCGACGACCACCGGACCGGGACGGCCGGCCGTAGCCACGTAGAACGCCTCGTGGATCACGCGCGCGACGTCGTTCACGTCGCGCAGCAAATAGTTGTGCTTGGTGCACGGACGCGTGATGCCGACGGTGTCGGCCTCCTGGAACGCGTCGTTGCCGATCATGTGCGTCGCCACCTGGCCGGTGAGACAGATGATGGGAATCGAATCCATCAACGCATCGGTCAGGCCGGTGACGGTGTTGGTGGCGCCAGGCCCGGAAGTCACCAGCACGACGCCGACCTTGCCGGTCGAGCGCGCATAGCCTTCGGCCGCGTGCGCCGCACCTTGTTCGTGGCGCACGAGGATGTGGCGCAGCTCGTTCTGCTGGAACAGTGCGTCGTAGATCGGAAGCACGGCGCCGCCGGGGTAGCCGAAAATGACCTCGACGCCCTCGGCGACCAAGGACTTCAGCAGGATTTCCGCGCCCGTCAGCAATTGGCCAGCCATGGGAGTGCTCCTCGCCCCACCATCATCAATACGAGACGCCAAAAACCGCCGAGTCCGTGTGGAAAACCCGGACCGGCAGCCTTCCCGAGCGCAACAAACGCTGGAATCCCGCCGTGTCTCCGGGCGGGCAGGGCGGAAACTAATCCGCAGCAGGCGGTTGGGTCAATAAAAACTCGCGAATAAATGGAAAGATTTCAGCGAACAAGCTTTCCGGATATTGCGGATCGGTGACCATCCCGCCGACGCCGCAGGCCCGCCAATCTGCGGCCTGGTTGCGGAACCAAGTAAACTGCCGTTTTGCATACTGGCGTGTGGCGGTTTGCATGGCAGCGACCGCCTCTTCTTCTGTGGCCTCGCCGCGTACCCAGGCGCGGACCTCCCGCACCCCGACCGCACGGGTGGCCGGGAGTTCGTCGGACAGCGCCAAGGAGTCGAGGGCGGCGACCTCGTCATAGACCCCCTCCTCCACCATGCGGTGCGCGCGCGCATCGATGGCGGCGGACACAGAGGCCCGGTCGGGCAGCACGACCAGCCGCAGGCTTGGTCCGAGGGAGTCCGCGCCGGCATCGCGCCGTTGCCATTCGTGCAGCGGCACGCCGGTTGCCTCCAGCACTTCCCAGGCGCGCACTAGGCGCTGACTGTCTTCGGGTCGCATCGCCGCGACGCTCGCAGCGTCGCGCGTCATCAGTTCGGTGCGGAATGCGGCGACGCCTAAGTCGCGTATGCGCGCCCGCGCCTCGGTACGGACGTCGGCGGGAATGGCCGGCACCGGCGACAGGCCGCGCGTCAGAACGCGCAGGTACATTCCGGTGCCGCCGACGACGATGGGTACGACACCATCGCGCTGCGCGGCGGCGACTTCGGCCAGCGCCATGTCGCGCCAGCGGCCGGCCGAGCAGACCTCGCCCACCGGCAGGACGCCGTACAGGCGGTGCGGCGCCCGCGCCTCGTCCGCCACCGTCGGGCGCGCGGTGACGACGCGCAACTCGCGGTACACCTGCATCGAGTCGGCGTTGATGATGCGTGCGCCGCCAAACGGCTGCAGCGCCTCGGCAAGGCGCAGGGCCAGCTGTGACTTGCCCGACGCGGTGGGACCCGCGATAAGGACCGGAGGACTCACGCCCGGACCTCCCGCATGTCCTCGACCCACGTCGTCACCGTCATCAACGACCCCGCAGCACCACCGCTCTCTGTGGCTGACGGGACCGACATCCGCCTGACGCTCCAAGTCGCGGGCGCGACCGCCCGCGACGCCGACTGGCTGGCGACCGGAATCGCGCTGGACCTGCCGTTCTCCGGCATCGACCCGCGGCACGCAGAGGACGCGGTGCGCGCCGGCCTCACCGGGCGCCGGGCCGACGTGGTGGCGCAGCCGCTGTCCCAGCGGCGCAAGAAGCTGCTGGTTGCCGACATGGACTCGACCATCATCGGCCAGGAATGCCTCGATGAATTGGCGGCGCGCGCGGGCGTGGGCGCGCAAGTCGCGGCGCTCACCGAGCGCGCCATGCGCGGCGAGATCGACTTCGCCGCAGCCCTGCGCGAACGCGTGGCGCTGCTGCGCGGCCGGTCGGTCGCACTGCTGGAGCGCACATTCGAAGAAGCCGTGCGGCTCAACCCCGGCGCACGCACCCTGGTGCGCACGATGCGCGAGTACGGCGCGCACACGGCACTGGTCACCGGCGGCTTCCTGTTCTTCGCCTCGCGCATCGCCGGCCTGGCCGGATTCGATTCGTTCAGCGGCAACCAGTTCGAGGAGCGCGACGGTGTTCTGACCGGCGGCATCACCGGCCCGATCTTCGGCGCCGACGCCAAGTTGCAGCGGCTACGCGAACGCATGGCGTCCCTCAACGTCCTGCAGGCGGAAACCCTCGCCCTGGGCGACGGCGCCAACGACATTCCGATGCTGCAGGCGGCCGGCCTGGGTGTCGCATACCACGCCAAGGCCAAGGTGCGCGCGGCGGTACCGGCGCGCATCGATTTCGGCGACCTGACCGCGGCTCTGTACCTGCAAGGCTACCGGCGCACCGATTTCATCGACGGTTAGGCTTCGTCCGGCAAGCTTTCGGGCAGAAAGTCGCCGACGAAGTTGCGCTCCATGCCGTTGCCCCAGCCACAGCCATGATCGCTGGTGTTCGCCGCGATGTGGCCGGGGCCAATCCGGTGCGGCCCGAATTGCAGCAGCGACAGGACGGACCCGGGCCGCAGATGTGCACTCGCCCAGGTCAGTGGCGAGTCGCCGGCGGCATCGCGCACCTCACGGTCAGCGCCGTGGTCGAGCAGGAGTTGGATCGTCGTCTCGTCGCCATAGGCGGCGGCGCGGTGCAATGGCGTCTCACCCTTGGTCCGGATATCGCGCATGAACGCGCCGGTCTCGACTCCGGGCGTTGTGCTCGCGTTGGCATTGGCCCCATGTGCCAGCAGCAGACGCACGACGTGGGCAAAGTATGGCCGCCCCGCCTTGCACAGAGCGCTATGCAGGGGCGTCTCGCCGGTGCGTGGCTGCGCGGCGTTGACGTTGGCGCCATGGCGGAGAAGGAAATCGCAGGTGCGCCAGTGACCGAAGAACGCCGCGTTGCCGAGTTCCTGGTCGAGGTCGATGCTCTTCAGGTCACCGCCAGCGGCCAGCACTGCCTTCAACGCGGTGACATCGTCGTAATAGACGAACCATTGCAGCGGCTTGTGCGCACCCTCCTTCAAGGTGGCGCGCCAGTCGGGCAGGGCCAATAGGTCGAACACCAAGTCCGTGCGTCCGCGCTGGATGCGATCGAGGATCTGCTGCTTGGTCATCGGTTTCCTTCCCGAAAACACGAAGGGCCGCGGACGAATCCGCGGCCCCTGTCGTTTGGCCTATGACCGCGCCTAGCCGAGGCCGAGAGCGACAAAGCGCATCTCGCCGTTGCGCTGGCGCAGCAGGATCAGCACGGAATTGCGGTTCTGCGCCTTGGTCAGGTCGATCATCTGTTGCAGCTGCTCGGGCGACTGCACTTCCTGCTGGCCGACTTCGATGATGACGTCGCCCGGCTGGATGCGGCGCAGTGCTGCATCTGTCTGCGCCGTTACGCCGGTGACCAGCACGCCTTTGGTTTCGGCAGCGACGCCGTACTGCTGGCGCAGCTCGGCGGTGAGGCTAGTGAGGCTCATGCCGAGCGATTCCTTGCTCGGCGCCGCGGCCGGTGCCGCCGGTGTCAGCGCGGCGACCGCGGTCTCGGTCAACTCGCCGACCTTGACCCTGAGGTCCTTGGTTTCGCTCTTGCCGGCGATTTGGCGCACCACCTGCACATCGACCGTCGCATCGACCAGAGTCTCAGCGACGATGCGCGGCAGGGCCTGCATGTCAGCGACGTCGCGGCCGGCAAACTTCAGCACGATGTCGTTGGGCAGGATGCCGCCCACGGCGGCCGGACCGCCTTCGGACACGCCACCGATGAGGGCACCGCGCGCCCGCCCCAGCCCGAGGCTTAGCGCCATCTCGTCGGTCACCGACTGGACGCGCACCCCGAGCCAGCCGCGGCGCGGGCGGCCGAACTCGATGATCTGCTGAACGATCGGCTTGGCCATGTTGGCCGGGATCGAGAAGCCGATGCCGACCGAGGCGCCGTTGGGCGAGTAGATCGCCGTGTTGATGCCCACCACTTCGCCGGTGCTATTGAGCAGCGGGCCGCCGGAGTTGCCGCGATTGATCGAGGCGTCGGTCTGAATGAAGTCGTCGTACGGGCCGGCGTTGATGTTGCGGGCGCGGGCCGAGATGATGCCGGCCGTGACCGTGCCGCCCATGCCGTACGGGTTACCGATCGCCAGGATCCAGTCGCCGACGCGCGCCGTGTTGGAGTCGCCCCAGCGCAGCGCGGGCAGTTCGCGGCCGGCCTCGACTTTGAGGACGGCGAGATCGGCGCGTTCGTCGCGGCCGAGAATCTTGGCCAGCAGGCGCGTACCGTCGTGCATGACGATCGTCACTTCGTCGGCTTCGGCGATGACATGGTTATTGGTGACGACGTAGCCGGCCTTGTCGATGATGAAGCCGGAGCCCTGCGAATTCACCGCGCGCTCGGCGGGCTGCTGGTTGTTGTTCGGCAGCTGGTCGAAGAAGTCGCGGAAGAACTGATCGAACGGTCCGCCGGGCTGCTGCTGTTGCTGCGCTTGCGGCGCCCCCGGCCGCGCAGCAACGCGTTGGCGCACGAGAACGTCGACGTAAGCCGGCAGCGCCTGGTCGGCGACATCGGCGAAACCGATGGGCGCCGCGGCGATCGAGGGCGGCACGAATACCGGTACCGCTGCACCCACGGCGCCGATCGACGCCACCACAGCAAGCGCGCGGCTGCCCGAAATCATGTGGGCCGACCAAGCGCGCAAGGACTGAATCATTCTCGGTTCGCCTTTCCTGAGCAGGACGCGGGCACGCAACCGGCCACGGCTAACGTAGTCCCCTCCTTTAGCGAGGAAGTACTGCCCAAATAGGGAGGAATTATGGCTGCTTGGGGGCGGCGAAGAAAGCGTGGGGTGAGCGGCAGCGGTCGCCGGGGTCAGGCCACCCGGCGCACCACCCACACCATGCCGACGCCGACCGCGGCGGCGGTGAGCCCAGCCCACCGCAGCGCGCTCGGCGGATGCGACAGCGAATACGTCATCAGTTTGTGCATCAGGCGTGGGAACAACGCGTACAGCAGACCCTCGATCACAAGCACGAGAGCCAGCGCCAACCCGAGGTCGCGCAGCGGATCGTCGATCACCGACTAGCGCGCCGGCGCCGGTACGGGCGTGGGCGCGGCCGGCATTTCGCCGAGCATGCTGCGGAAATAGCGGAAGAACTCGGTGTCGGGCGCCAGCACCATGGTGGTGCCGTTGACGCCGAGCGCTTCGCGGTACGCCTGCATCGAGCGGTAGAAGGTGAAGAACTCGATGTCCCGGCCGAACGCGTCGGCATAGACCTTGATGGCCAGGGCGTCGCCTTCACCGCGCAGGATTTCCGACGTGCGCTGTGCTTCGGCAATCAGGATGGTGCGCTCGCGGTCGGCGGAAGAGCGGATACCGATGGCTTGCTCGGCGCCTTGGGCGCGCGCTTCGCGGGCTTCACGATCGCGTTCGGCGCGCATGCGGGCGTAGATCGACTGGCTGGTCGAGTCCGGGAGGTCGGTGCGCTTGATGCGCACATCGACGACTTCGATGCCGAAGCCCTTGGCCTGATCTGAGATCAGACGCGTCGCTTCGGCCATCAGGGTCGCGCGCTGCTCGCTGACGATCGACAGCAGCGGCACGCGGCCGAGCGACTGGCGCAGGTTCGATTCAAGCAGCGTCTGCAGCCGCGCCTCGGCGGTCTGCTGGGTGCGCACCGCTTGGTAGAACAGCAATGGATCAACGATGCGGTAACGCAGGAACGCATCGACGACGAGGCGCTTCTGATCCGAGGCGATGACTTCGGCGGCGGCGCCGTCCACCGGCAGGATGCGCTTGTCGAGGTAGACCACGTCCTGGATGAACGGCAGCTTCATGTGCAGGCCGGGCTTGTCGATGACGGCCTTGCTCTCGCCGAACTGCAGGACGAGGGCGTACTGGGTCTGATGCACCGAGAAGAACGACCCGGCGGCCACGATGCCAAGCGCGACGAGGAGAACGGCCGTGATGGTGGTTGAGATGGACCAGCGCATGTTCAGCCTCCCTGCGCGCGCGGCTGCACTTGCGGCAGCGGTAGATATGGAACGACGCCGGTACCGTTGGCACCTTGGTCGATGATGATCTTGTTGGCGTTGCGCAGGACCTGTTCCATCGTTTCCAGGTAGAGACGGCGCATGGTGACGTCCTTGGCCAACGTGTACTCGCGGTAGACGGCGAGGAATCGCTGGGTGGTGCCTTCGGCGTTGGCGACGATCTGCTGCCTGTACGCCTCGGCCGCCTGGACGATCTGGACCGCGTCACCGCGCGCGCGCGGCACGATGTCGTTGCGGTAGGCCTGGCCTTCGTTGATCTGGCGCTCGAGGTCGGCGCGGGCGCGCTGCACGTCGTTATAGGCGTCGATCACGGCAGCCGGCGGTTCGGCCTTGGCAAGGTTGATCTGAGTCACCTGGATGCCCGCGTCGTAGGTGTCGAGGATCTGCTGCAGGCGCTGGCGCGTGTCGCCTTCGATGGCGCTGCGGTTCTCGTTCACCTTGGCGAACGGCGTTTTGCCGATGACCTCGCGGATGGCGCTTTCCGCCGCCGCCTTCACCGTCAGCTCGGGACGGTCGACGTTGAACAGGTAGGCGCCGGCGTCGCGGATGCGCCAGAACACCGTGAAGTTGATGTCGATGATGTTCTCATCGCCGGTGAGCATCAGTGCCTCTTCCGGCAGGCCGCGCTGCGCCGTGGCGCGCGCCTCGGCGGAGCGGAAGCCGATCTCCTCTCGGAGCACGACGGTGACTTTCGGCGTCACGACCGCCTCGATCGGCGTCGGCAGGTGGTAGTGCAGGCCCGGCGCCGTTGTCTTCACGAACCGGCCAAAGCGCAACACGACGCCCTGCTCATCCGGCTCGACGCGGTAGAAGCCGGCGGCGCCCCAAACGGCGGCGATGGCCAATGCAATAAGAAGAAGTCCGCGGCCGCCACCGGCGCTGGTCGGGATCAGACGCCGGAACCGTTCTTGGCCCTGGCGCAGCAGGTCTTCGAGATTGGGCTGCGGTCCGCGCGGACCTCCGCCCGACGAGCCCCACGGCCCTCCACCATTGCCGCCCGATGTCGGGCCGCCGCGATTGCTCCAAGGCATGGGCGATTAGCTCCCAGAATGCCGGACGGAGGCGTGTGCGCCCCGTGCCGGACGGAAAAGCGTGACGAATGCAGCCCGCGTGCGCTGCGAAGCGCTGTCGTTCAACCGAACGAACCCTGCCCCAGGTGACCCACGCCAGGGTGACGGGGCCTGATGTCGCGAGAGGAAAGTGTCTGCGGACGCTGCATTTTCGCGGCTTTCAAGGTTATATGGCAGGAGCTTGGGCCACGCAACGCGCGCCCCGCCACCGCGGCGGCGCCGAACTACATAAGAAAGAAAGATGACGCCCACCACCGCTGGAAAGGTCCTCGAAGCATTGAAGGCCGTCATCGATCCGGCGCGGGGCGCGGATGTGGTGTCGCTCGGCATGGTGTCGGGGCTGTCCATTCAGGGCGGCGTTGTGTCGTTCTCCTTAGAAGTGGTCCCGCAGGAGGCGCGCGACAAGGAAGGCCTGCGCGCAGCCAGCGCCGCGGCCGTGTCGCGGCTGCCGGGCGTGACCAAAGTGAACGCCGTGCTGACCGCTTCGGCTGCCGCACCGGCGCCGCGCGGACCGGCTCCCGCAGCCGGCGGGCACCAGGTCGCCAAAACCGACATTCCCGGAATTCGCAGCATTCTTGCTGTGGCCAGCGGCAAGGGCGGCGTCGGCAAGTCGACGACCGCGGTCAACCTGGCGCTCGGGCTTGCGGCGGAGGGATGGCAGGTCGGCCTGCTCGACGCCGACGTCTACGGGCCGAGCATCCCGCGCATGCTCGGACTCGAAGGCCAGCGCGCCGACGCCGAGGAGCGCACCCTACTGCCGAAGGAAGTGTTCGGCCTGCGCGCCATGTCGATGGGATTCCTGGTGCCGCCCGACACCGCCATGGTGTGGCGCGGACCGATGGTGACGAGCGCGCTGCAGCAAATGCTGCGCACCGTGCGCTGGGGCACCCTCGATGTATTGGTGATCGACTTCCCGCCCGGTACGGGCGACGCGCACCTGACGCTGGCCCAGACGGTGCCGATCACCGGCGCGGTCATCGTCTCGACCCCGCAGGACATCGCCTTGATCGATGCCCGCAGGGGCGTGCAGATGTTTAACAAGGTGTCGATCCCGGTACTCGGGATCATCGAGAACATGAGCTACTTCCTGTGCCCGCACTGCAGCGAGCGCAGCGAAATCTTCGGTCATGGCGGCGCCCGGGCCGAGGCCGAACGCACCGGCGCGCCCTTCCTGGGCGAGGTGCCGCTCGACGTACGTATAAGGGAGACGTCGGACGCCGGAACGCCGATCGTCCACGCCGAGCCGAACGGCCCGCAGGCCCAGGTCTACCGGGAGCTGGCACGCAAGGTGGCGGCGGGGCTGGAAGCCAGCCTGGCCAAGGGCTCGGGCCCGATCATCACGGTTGAATAAGAAAGACGGCCGCAAAGGCCGTTTTTCGGCCCTATTCCGCCCGTCCCAGGGCGGCCATCAGCTCGGTCCATTCGCGCTTGGACATGCCGCTTGAGCCCTGATCCACCGCCTCGCCGGCCAGCATGCGCTGGACAACCTTCAACGCCCCGGCCGACAGGGTCACGGCGCCGAGGCGGAACTCTTGGAACGCGTTGAACGCCAGCGGCACCCACGCCTTCACGGTCTCGAGCATCACATCGGCGTAGGCGCGGATCTCGTACTGCGCGTGCGGGTCGGCGCGCAGGCTGAGGAAGTGCAGGAGGTTGTGCAGGTCGATCTTCCAGTACCACTGCGTATAGAAGTTCAGCGACAGGTTCATGCGCGCCAACTCGCGCGCCAGGCCTTCGCGGTCGCCGTCGAGTTCCGCACCGTCCTCGCCGACGTTCAGTAGCTCCTGATAGTGCCGGTACGACTGCTCGGCGTCTTCGCGCAGCAGCGTCAGCACTCTTGCCGCATCGTGGTCCGACAGCACGTCACCGCGCCCTTGGCGGTTCGATTCCGACTGCGCCGCGAGTTGCTCGCGCGCCGGCAGATAGAACTCGTTGTCGAGAATCGAGTAGCGCGCCGAGTACTCGTTAACGTTAGCGGTGCGATGCCGGATCCACTGCCGCGCGACAAAGATCGGCAGCTTCACGTGGTACTTGATCTCGCACATCTCGAACGGCGTCGAATGCCGGTGCCGCATCAGATAGTTGATAAGCCCTTGATCTTCCCGGACTTTCTTGGTGCCGCGGCCGTACGAGACGCGCGCTGACTGCACGATGGCGCCGTCGTCGCCCATGTAGTCGATGACGCGCACGAAGCCGTGGTCGAGTACCGGAAGCGCGCGGAAAAGAATCTCCTCGATGCCCGCAGAGACGACGCGGCGAGTCATGCGCTGCTCGTTTCGCTCCGCTTCGATCTCGCGCTGCTGTTCCGGCGTGAGTGCCATGACGACTCCAGTTTCGATGTTGCCGCGACTTTAGCGACGACGTTGATCGTGTTCCACGGCAGCGACGCAAAGTGAAAAAGTCACGCCACGACGTTGAATGTGTTGCGAAAACAAGAAAAAAGGGCGAATTATGTTCGCGCAGGCCCACGTTACGAGGAAAATTTGATGGCAGCCACCTCAGCCGCCGGTGCACCGGCGAAGAAGACCCGAAAGAAAGCGACTCGACGCAAGTCGACCGCACGCAAGACGACCACGAAGCGTCGCACGACTGCAAAGCGGGCGACTGCGAAGCGCACGACGACTCGCCGCAAGGCGAAGCCCGCTCGTCGCACCGCAACGCGCCGCGCAGGCGCGCGCAAGACGACGCGTGCTGGCGCACGCCGCAAGACGACCCGCAAGGCCACTACCGCTCGTCGTGGCACCGCCCGCAAGGCAGCGCCGAAGCGGAAGAAGGCTACCCGTCGCAAGGCCGCCAAGAAGGCCTAGGGGTTAGACTCTGAGGGGCCTAGGGAATTGGCTTTTGAAAGCCGCCCTAGGACCCCCTATATTCAGAGTGCCGGGGCAACCCGGCTATGGCGATAAAAACCGTATGGAATAGCCGTTGCGGACCCGGGGGCGGTACCCGGCGCCTCCACCACTTCTCCACCGAGTTGGGTGGACCATGGGGGCGAAATAGGATCGACGCGCGGGGTAAAGATGCGGCGTTTGCTCGGCATGATTCCGCCGTTATCGGGTCATCACTAAAACTGCCAATGACAACTCTCGTCTGGCAATCGCTGCCTAACAGGTAAGCGCGGTTCGGGGGGGCACCGGGCAACAGAAGCCCCCCCACTGATTTGAGGCGCCGGCGCAAGCGGGCGCCTTTTTCATTTCAGCGAGCGCGCGACAAGCCGGCGCCTTTTTGCTTCCCGATGCGCGGACTAGTATGCGGGCCATGGCGGACGCACCCGAACCCAAAGAAGACCGCATTGGCTTTGCTCAGCTCGTCGAGGACGCGCTGCGCGGCGTTGTGCGCGAGGCACTGCGCAAGGTCGGGCGCGAAGGCCTGCCGGGCGAACACCACTTCTACATCACGTGCCGCACGCACTATTCGGGTGTCGAGTTGCCGGCCTACCTCAAGGAGCGCTTTCCGGAAGAGATCACCCTGGTGCTGCAACACCAGTTCTGGGACCTCGATGTCGCCGACGACCACTTTGCGGTGAACCTGACGTTCTCGGGCAAGAGCGAGCGGCTGCGGGTCCCGTTCGCCGCCGTCACCGGGTTCGTCGATCCGTCGATCGACTTCGGTCTGCAGTTCAAACCGACGACGCCGGCGCTTGCCGCCGCCGCGGTGGCGCCCACGCCCACGCCCCTGGCCCTGGCCCTGGCCCTGCCCCCGCCCCCGCCCCCGCCGAAGGCCGACGCCAAGCCTGCGGCCGACAAGGCCAAGGACGGCGATGGACCCAAAGTCGTGAAGCTCGACACCTTCCGGCGCGGCTAGGCGCTGTGGCAGCCAAACCGCCGTCCGCCGCACCGGGCACGCGCCTCGAGTCCGACAGTTTCGGCCCGATTGCGGTGCCGTCGGAGCGCTACTGGGGCGCCCAGACGCAACGCTCGCTGGAGAACTTCCGCATCGGCGATGAGCGCATGCCGGTGCCGGTGATCCGCGCGCTGGCGCTGATCAAGAAGGCGGCCGCAACGGTCAACGACGTCCTCGGCGTGCTCGATGGCAAGCGCGCGAGGGCGATCGCGGCTGCCGCCGACGAAGTCCTGGCGGGCACGCACGATGCCGAGTTTCCGCTCGTCGTGTGGCAGACCGGTTCCGGCACGCAGACGAACATGAACATCAACGAGGTGCTGGCGAACCGCGCCAACGAACTGTTGGGCGGCACGCGTGGCGCCAAGCAGCCGGTTCACCCCAACGATCACGTTAACCTCGGTCAGTCGTCCAACGACACGTTCCCCACCGCGATGCACGTCGCGGCGGCGCTGCAGATTGACCGCCTTCTGCTGCCGGCGCTGCGCCACCTGCACAAGGCACTCGACATCAAGGCGCGCGAGTGGTCGGACGTCCTAAAGATCGGACGCACGCATCTGCAAGACGCGACGCCGATGACGCTCGGCCAGGAGTTCTCGGCGTTCGCCAGACAGGTCGAGAATGGTATCGCTCGCGTCCAGGCGACCCTGCCGCGCCTCTATGCGCTGGCCCAGGGCGGCACGGCGGTCGGCACCGGCCTCAACGCCGCCCGTGGCTTCGATGTCACAATCGCGGCAGAGATCGCCTCGCTGACCGGCCTGCCCTTCTTCACCTCCACCAACAAGTTCGAAGGCCTGGCGGCGCACGACTCGATGGTCGAGGTGTCGGGCGCACTCAATGTGCTGGCCGTCAGCCTGTTCAAGATCGCCAACGACGTACGCCTGCTGGCCTCGGGCCCGCGCGCCGGGTTGGGCGAGCTGAACCTACCGGAGAACGAGCCGGGCTCCTCAATCATGCCCGGCAAGGTCAACCCGACCCAGGCCGAGGCGCTGACCCAGGTCGCGGTTCAGGTCATGGGCAACCACACGGCGGTGACGATGGCCGGAGCCAGCGGGCACCTGCAGCTCAACGTCTTCAAACCGGTCATCATTCTCAACGTGCTGCAATCGATCCGCCTGCTGGCCGACGCCAGCGTGAGCTTCGTCGACCAGTGCATCGTTGGCGCGACTCCGAACGCGGGCCGCATCCGTGACCTGATGGAACGCTCCTTGATGCTGGTGACGGCGCTGGCGCCGCACATCGGCTACGATAAGGCGGCGGCGATCGCCAAGAAGGCCCATGCCGACGGCAGCACGCTGCGCGAGGCGGCGCTGGCCCTGAGACACGTCAGCGCCGAGGATTTCGATCGATGGGTGCGCCCCGAGGACATGATCCGGCCGGGCGGCTGAGGCCGCCCGCCGACGGCGCCGCCCACCTCATCAAGCGTTCGGTGGTGGTGGCCGGACACCGTACCAGCGTCTCTCTGGAAGATGCGTTCTGGACCGCGCTGGCGGCGCTCGCCCGCGACCAGAACCTGTCGATCAACGCGCTGATCGGCGAGATCGACCGCGGCCGCGCCGGCAACCTGTCGAGCGCGATCCGGGTTTACGTCTTGGAGCGAAAGAGGCCCTAAGAGCCGATCCAAGAAGATGTTGAGTCTGGGGAATCGGTTGTGATTCATTGTCGGGCACCCGAGTCGAAGCCATGGGGTGCCCGATGTGGAAGCCTGA
>CAMDCA010000034.1 GCA_945889645.1 Rhizobium sp. Q54 | reverse complement strand
GGGACTCGCGCTTCCAAGTCAACGTAGCTGAACAGCCCACCGCTCCGCCCGTCTGACCCCCGCATCGGCACCCCCTCTGAGCACGTCGCCTCCAAGAGAGAATCACTCCGGCGGGTAAGCCGCCACCGACTTCTTCAACAGCCTGCTAGATGGGATGACCTAGGCCGGGATGACCACGTTGAAGAGAACCGGGTTCTCTTTGACGCCCTTGAGCTCAAAGGTGCCCTTGTTCTCGAACTCGGCGCGGCCCTGAGACAGGTCCTTGACCAGCTGGGAGACGAACACCCCGTCCGTCACCGCCTTGTCGCAGATGCGGGCGGCAAGCTGCACGGTAGTGCCGAACAGGTCGCCGTTTTCGGCGATCGGCTCGCCCGCGTTGATCCCGACGCGCAGGTGCAACAGGATGCTGGGGTCTTTGGCGCGCGCCTGATTGAGAGCGCGCTGGATGGCGATGCCGGCGCCGACTGCCTCCGGGCACGAGGCAAACGACGCCATGATGCCATCGCCGGTGTGCTTGACCTCGTTGCCGCGGAACTCGCGCAGCGCGTTGCGCACCACGGTGTTGTGCAGGTGCACGAGCTTCTGCGCGCCGGCGTCGCCGAGCTGCTGGGTGAGCTTGGTGGAGCCGACAATGTCGGTGAACATCACCGCGACCGGGCCGGCGCCCGTTTTCTCGGTCGGGTTCTTGAATTCCTCGACCGCCTGGGTGAGCGCCTTGCCCAAGTCGCCGCCTTTGCCGGTCAGGAAGCCTTCCATGGCGGCGCCGCCGGCGCGGAACATTTTCGCGTAGGCGGGTTCCAGCAGGTACTCCTCGTACTTCTCGCCGAACTTCTTGGCGATGTCGGGCCCGGAGCCCAGCACGCCGACGCAGGTCTCAAGAATTTTGACGAACTCCTTCTCGCCCAGGCCCGACGCGCGCCCGAGGCCTTCCGACGCGCCGGCGAGAAACAGATGGCAGCCGAACTTGGAGATGCCGTCGAGCTTGAAGCCGCCCTTCATCATCCCGGCCAGGGACGACTCGAGGAACTTCATGACCTGCACCTTTGCCTGCTTGAACGACTCGCCGCTCTCATCGACCGGCGTATCGTCTTCCTCGGCTTCTTCCTCGTCCTCGGGCGGCGGCTCTTCGTCGGTGCCGTCGGCGGCCTCGGCGATCTCCGCCGCCATCGCCTCTTCCGGCGTCATCTTCTTGCGCGCCTTGGCGGCCTCCTTGGCGGCGGCAAGAGCGGCCTTTTGCGCCGCGATGGTCTGCGCCGCCATGGCGCGCGCCTGCTCCTTGGTCGCCAAGTCCTGGTCGGACAGCATCATCTGCTCGCGCAACATGCGCACCTCGCCGCGCGAGATGAACACGTAGGAAAGGAACACCACCGACGTGAGGAACGTGAACCAGAATACGAAGATGCCGCTCATGAGGTCGGCCCTCGTTCTCGGTCGGTGCGGCGGGCGCAGCGGCGGCTATGCAAGGAAGGTCGTGTAGACGTAGGTCGTCGCCGTGGCGATGAAGAAGCTGATGAACACGATGAAGATGAACTTCACCACCACCATGTAGGCGCGTGCGCCGGAAACCTTGGTCGGCGCGCCGTCGGCACTGTCTGCGCCGGCGCTCGCACTCGCGCTCTCGCCTTCCTTGGGCGCGCGCTTGAACCAGCTCTTCTTCGGAGCTTCTTCTTCTTCGACGTCGTCGGGGCTACCGTAGTCGCTGGCGGCAGGGCTGGCCCGCGATGCGGGACTGCGCGACGCAGACGGACCGTCGTCGTCGTCGCGACGCTTGCCGCCGCCACCGCCCTCTTTCTTGAGCTTGGACGACGTGTAGATGACGGTATCGCGGGTGGTGTTGTTCTCCGCGTTGTGAATCTCACGGACGACACGCACCGCATCGATATTGGGCTCGCGCTCCAGTTCCTTGGCGTCGTCGAGGGCTTCCTGCTTGCTGGTGGTCCCATAGCGGGAATCCATCATCCAGCGGTCGCTGCCCTTGTTCCGGTAGTAGATCTCGAAATTGGTGTCAGCCATCCCCTGCCTACCGCGCGCCGCCCCCGCGCGACGCCCCCACCTAAGCTAGGCGCGAGTTTTCCCGCTTAGGGGCGGATTTGCAAGCATTTGCACCCCCTTAGGGCAAAAAGGGAGGCTCCCGCGCCACAGGGTCGCGGGGCCGCGCGCTTGAAATGACCCCGGGGGAAGGGCTAGTGAATTGGCCTCAACGCTCCGGCCGGTGCCTGAGCCCCCAAAGCGGACGCCAAGGGGGTCTCGTTCGGGCCAGCCCGGTATGGGGCGAGGAATCAGGGTTTTACCGAGGGTTTGCCGCCGTCGCGGCAGCTTTGCGGCGAGACCCCGGAAATATTTGGAGAGGATCGAGGGGAACATGGCTGCAGCCGATTTGGAGGCGATTGCCCGCAAGATGGTCGAAGGCGGACGGGGAATTCTCGCCGCTGACGAGAGCAACAGCACGGCGAACAAGCGCCTTGCCAGCGTCAAGGTCGATGGCACTGTGGAAAACCGCCAGGCTTATCGCGAGATGCTGTTCAGCACCCCGCGCCTGGGCGAGTACATCTCCGGCGCCATCCTGTACGACGAGACCATCCGACAGGGCACCAAGGCGGGCGTTCCGTTCGTCAAGGTTCTGAACGATCAGAACATCCTGCCGGGCATCAAGGTTGACGCCGGCACCAAGAAGCTGCCGGGCTCGCCAAACGAGACGATCACCGAGGGCCTCGATGGCCTCGGCGAGCGCCTTGCCGAGTACGCCAAGCTGGGTGCCAAGTTTAGCAAGTGGCGCGCGGTCATCACGCCCGACGAGAAGAACAAGACGCCGACCGACTACGGCATCCACGTCAACGCCCACGCCCTGGCGCGCTACGCCAAGCTGGCGCAAGACGCCGGCCTAGTGCCGATCGTCGAGCCCGAGGTGCTGATGGACGGCACCCACACCATCGAAACCGCCCGCGAGATCACCGAGCGCACACTGCACTGCGTGTTCAATGAGCTGTACGCGCAGAAGGTGATGCTGGAAGGCATCGTCCTGAAGCCGAACATGGTGATCGCGGCGCAGGATTGCCCGAAGCAGGCGTCCCGCGAACAGGTCGCCGAGTGGACCGTGAAGACGCTGAAGCGCTTCGTGCCTGGGGCAGTGCCGGGCATCGCCTTCCTGTCCGGCGGACAGGACGAGGCAGAGGCGACCGAGCATCTCAACCTGATGAACAAGATGGGCCCGCTGCCGTGGAAGATCGGCTTCTCCTACGGCCGCGCCCTGCAACACTCGTCGCTGACGACGTGGGCGGGCAAGTCCGCCAACATCGCCGCGGCACAGCGCGTGCTGGCCCACCGCTCCAAGATGAACTGGGCGGCGAGCACCGGCAAATACACCGCCGAGATGGAGAAGGCGGCCTAAAGCCACCCTCAACGTCCGGCCTGCAAGAAGGGCGGCAGTGTGCAAACTGCCGCCCTTCGAATTTGTAGGGCCTGCGCGCAGCTCAGTCGTGCGGGGGCGGCGTCCGGATCGGAGTGCCGCCCTTTCGTTTTGGCTGCGGACTACTCGACGCCGTGGTCGCGCCAGACGGTGCAGGCAATCGTGAAGTCCTTGAAGTACTGGGTACAGAACTCCCACGAGGGGACTTGAGTTCGGCCAGCGAGGTCTTGCCCCAGCACGGAAATGCCGGCGTCCACGCATCGCCGGGGAACTGCGGCATCAATTTTGATGTTCAGGACGCGGCCGCAGGAGACGACCTCGATCATTTTGGCGCACGCAAGCGTGCCGGTGTTCAGGGGAGGCCCGCTACCTCTTGCGCAGCAACCACCGCGCCGCAGAACAGGACGGCTCCAAACAGCGCTACTCTGCAGGCCACTTTGAACATTGCAGCCTCCAGTTCAGGTTGGGGCAAGTTTCCCAGGAAGGAACGCGCCATGCCACGCATCGTTTGGGCGGCCCTCTTCGTGAGTGCCCTGGGATGGTGCGGCCCCGCAACCGCGGAGCCGGTCCTGCGCAAGGTCGCCGAGGTGGACCTGCCGGGGCCGCCAGGACAGCGCTTCGACTACATGCGCGTCGATGTGCCGGGACGTCGGCTGTTCGTCGCGCATCTCGGCGCCAATCAGATCTACGTCGTATCACTCGCCGACCTGACGGTTACCGGCACGATCCACGCGACGCCGGGCGTCGAGGACGTCGCCTACGTTCCGGAGCTCAATCGCCTCTACACGTCGAACTGGGGCGAAAACCGCATCGGCGTGGTGGACCTCACGACCATGCAGGTCATCGAGCGCCTGCCCACCGCCAACAAGCCCGACGGGATCGAGTATGCCGCGCCGTTCGGCAAGGTCTACGTCGCGAACGAGCTTGCCCAGGCCGTCTCGGTCATCGACGTGCGGACCAACCGCACCGTGAAGACGCTCACATTCCCGAGTGAGACCGGAATGCCGCGCTTCGACCCGGTCGCGGGCAAGGTCTATGTCAACCTGCAGGATCTGAGCATCATGGCCGTGGTCGATGCTGCGACCGACACGGTCGATGGACTGTTTGCGTTGCAGGGTTGCCGCACCAATCACGGCATGGCGCTCGATCCCGGCCATCGCCGCGCGTTCGTCGCTTGCGAAGGCAACAACGTTCTGGTGGTGGTCGATCTCGACAAGCGCCAGATTATCGCGACCTTCGACATAGGACGCGGATCAGACTTCGTCGATTTCGATCCGGGCCTCGGCCGCGTCTATGTGCCGTGCAGCGATGGCACCATGACGGTGATCCAGGCAGACGCATCCGGCGGATACCGCAAGCTCGACACGTTCCCGGTCGCCGCTGGCGTGCATACCGTCGCGGTCGATCCCACGACCCACCGTGTCTACGTCACCGAACAGATGGACGCGGGCCGCGCGGTGGCGCGCCTGGTGGCGTACGAGGCGATCGGGCCGTGAGGCCGGCCGGCTAGCGTCAATACGGAGGCACCTCGCCGCCCGACAATGCTCACGAACACGTACTTCGTCGGAGCAACCTTGGACCTCACCCCGAACATCCTTGGAGCGCCACGATGAAATGGGTCACGCGGGAGCGCCCGAAGATCGATCGCATAGCCTGCCCGTGGCTGGTCGCCCGGTTCATCGACAGTGAGCCGGAGTTTCTCTACGTCCCGCGCGATCGCGTACGCGCGGTCGCGGTGGAGCAAGACGCAATTCCGTACGACGTACCTGACGTGGAATTGGGGCATGTCGGCGACCGTTGCAGCTTCGACGCGTTCCTGACGAAGTACCGGCTGGACGAACCAGCGCTTGGGCGTCTGGCTACCATCGTGCGTGCCGCCGACACTGACCGCCTGGACCTCTCGCCGCAAGCGCCCGGCCTCCTCGCCATCTCGCACGGCCTGTCAGCCGTGTACAGAGACGACCACGTAATGTTGGCGCACGGCATGGTCGTGTATGACGCCCTCTACGCCTGGGTGCGTTCCTCGGGCGGCTGAACTTTGCGAAACAGGGCGAATAGCGTCAGGTCGTAGCTGATCTTGAGAACGCCGCCGAGGATGAGCGGCCAGCCGAAGGGCGACGCCGCCAACATGTATCCTGCCGCGACGGGCCCAAGGGCAGCTGCCAGACTGCGCGGAACCGACGTAGCGCTGGCGGCGGCGGAACGCTCGGGCGGCGTCACGATTGCCATGACGTACGAGCCTCGCGCCGGCGCGTCCATTTGCGACAGCAGCGCCCGCAACAGCAAGAACGCGATCGACAAGGCGGGCGTCGGTGCCAGCGCCGCCGCAATCAGACACAGGTTTGCCGGCAGGTGGGTGAACACCATGGTGTTGATCAGCCCGAACCGACGCGCGACCGCCGGCGCCAGAGCGAACGAGATGGCGTTGAGCACGTTCACGCACAGGAACTGCGTCGCGATCTCCGCCAACGACAGGCCGACTCCGTTGAGGAACCAGAGCGCCAGGATGGCCTGCACGACAAAGCCGCCGGCGAACGCATCGACGCTGAATAGCGCCGCAAGACGTAGGACCGTGCACCGCGACGGGCCCAGCGCGCTACCTGCGGTGACGCGCGCCGGAAGATTGCGCGTTCGCGCGTAGAGGAATGCCGACGCGACGCCAATGACGGCGTAGAACGCGAACATCGCACGCATGGTGGTGCCGGGATCAAACTGCGACGCCAGCAGGGTCGGCACGGCGGCCGTTTGCGCACCGGCCGCCGCCGCCAGCGCGCCGAACAGATGATAGCGGCTGAACAGCGTTGTGCGTTCGCGCTCTGCCACCGCACCAGCCAGCGACGCCTGTTCCAATGGCAGGAACATGCTGACGTCGCCCGAGGACGGATTGAGGACGCCGGTCAGCGCGATCAGCAGCACCGGCCAATAGCTGTCGGCAGCGGACAAGGTGAGGCCGGTCACGACCATCAACCCGGCCCCGGTCAGCAGCAGCGGCCGTACCCCAAACCGGCGCGCCAGCCAGCCGGCAAGCATCGTCGCCGCAGCGGCGCCGCCTAGGGTCACTCCGGTCAGCAGCCCGACGCGGACAACGTCGATCCCGAGCGACAGCAAGTACGCCGGCAGGAGCAAGCTGACGTAGCCGTCGGCGAACCCTCGCAGAGCCTTGGCGGCGAGAAGGTGACCGGCATCCGGGTGTGCGCTGGCAGGGAGAACGCCCAACGCGCCACGCTAGCGTTGTTTCCGCTGCTGCGGCGCTATTTCGTGGTCGCCGCGCTAGGCCGGGCGCGACGTGTTCCGGGCCGGCCACCGTCCGGCATGTGAGCGCCGCGAACAACGTCGCGAAGCAGCTACTTCCGCCGCACTACGCGTTGAAGGAGAAGGAGTGCGGCGAGCGCCACCAGCGTGATGGCGGCGCCGGCATAGAAGGTCGAGGCCGGACCGCGCGCGTCCCACAGGACGCCGGCGATGGTGCTCGCCAGCAAGAGCGCGATCCCGCTGACCAAATTGAACAAGCCAAAGGCACTGCCGATCAGCTCGGACGGCGCCGTATCGCCGACCATCGCGGCCAGCAGGCCTTGGGTCAGGCCCATGTGCAGGCCCCACAGGGCGGCACCAACAAGAACCGCCACCGTGGATGTGGCGGCGCCGAGCACCAAGTTGGCGGCAATCAGTACGACGAGGCCGGCGATCAGCAGACCGTGGCGGCCGATGCGGTCCGACAGAACGCCGGCAGGGTACGCGACGCCAGCATAGACCACGCTCATCACCACCATTACGAGCGGCACATACGACATCGCGAGGCCGCTGTCCTGCGCGCGCAAGATCAAGAATGCCTCACTGAAGCGCGCCAGCGTCACCACGCCGCCGATGACGACGACCGCCCAGTAGGCACGCGACAGCGAGCGTACTTGCGAAAGGCGCAGCGGCGGACGCTTGGGTTGATCGGCGGACTCCGGTTCCTTCACGCCGAATACGAGCAGCAGTAGGGCGGCGATGGCCGGGATCACCGCCACCCACAACACGGCGCGCACGTTGCCGGCCAAGGCAATCATGAATGCGATCGCCAGCAGCGGGCCGATCACCGCCCCGACGGTGTCGAGGGACTGGCGTAGGCCGAACGCCGCGCCGCGCACATCGGCGGGCGTTGCGGCATTGATCAGGGCGTCGCGCGGCGCGCCGCGAATGCCTTTGCCGATGCGATCGATGATGCGCGCGCCAAACACCAAGCCCGCGGTGTTGGCGAGCGCGAACAACGGCTTCGACAGCGCGGCCAGGGCGTAGCCCGCCACGACCAGCGGCTTGCGCCGCCGCATGGCATCGCTGACCGTCCCGGAGAACACCTTGACGATCATCGCTGTTGCCTCGGCGACGCCTTCGATCAGTCCGAGCGCCGTTGCGCTGGCACCCAGAACGCCGACCAGGAACAGCGGCAGCAGGCTGTGCACCAGTTCGGACGACGCATCCATCAGCAGGCTGACGAATCCCAGCGCCCAGACGGCAGTCGGAATGCGGGAGCGCGGAGGGGCAGCGGGTGCGGACACGGCGGCGGAGACTACAGCAACGCTGGCGCCGTGAGAGAGAGGTCACATAAGAGCCGCCCAACGTCCAGAGGTGACTGTTCCGCAAGTCCCAGCCCGCGTCTCCGCCGCGAGGTTCGACGGCGCGGGCGAGCAAGGGATGTTCCTCCCCTTGGCGCCGGCAACCCCGTTTCAACGCAAGCTGGCGTTGGGACTCGTGGCGGAACCGGCGGCACGACCGTCCGCCTGTACCTGCCGGCGGCGCCCCAGGGCACCGCCACCCAGCAGGCCGCGGTCGAAGCAACGGTGCCACGGCCGGCCGTCATCCTGGTCGTGAGGACAGTGCCGAGGTGCGGGCCATCGCCGTAGCCCAGCTACGCAGCGCCGGCTGCACGACCGTCGAGGCGGACTCCGGCCCGGCCGCGATGGAGGTGCTGCAAAAAACGCCAACGGTCGAAATCCTGCTCACCGACATGGTGACGCCGGGCGGAGCGGGCTGCAGCTGGCGCGCGAAGCGCTGCGCATGCGGCCGCGCCTCGGCGTCCTGTTCGTCTCCGGATTCTCACAGGATTGGGCCGATTCCCCGCACCTCCGCGCAGGAGTGCAGCGTGCAGGAGGGCCTGTAACGCCGGCTGCTCGCCCCTTGGGCGAACATTGAGCACTCGCCCAATGTTTGGGCATTTGCGGTGCCGACATGGCGCCGAATGAATCGTTCCGAAGCCCGAATCCAGTTGAACTGCCAACAGCTTAGGCAAATGCCTCGACAGTGGCACAAGCGTTGCGTTGGGGCCCGGTATCGCAACCCAATCCATTCGGGAGGTCAGGGGATATGACGAAGCTTATTCATTGGGCACGTGCGGCCGCCGTGGCCGTCGGTGCTCTCGCCGGCGCGTCCAGCGCGGGCCCTGCGTTCGCGCAGGCCGTTCAGCCGATCAAGGTCGGCGTATTGCACTCCCTCTCCGGCACGATGGCGATCAGCGAGACCACGCTGAAGGACACCATGCTGATGCTGATCGACGACCTCAACAAGAAGGGCGGCCTGCTTGGGCGCCCGGTGCAGGCCGTGGTGGTCGATCCGGCCTCTGACTGGCCGCTGTTCGCGGAGAAGGCGCGCGAGCTGTTGACCAAGGACAAGGTCGACGTCGTGTTCGGCAACTGGACGTCGGTGTCGCGCAAGTCCGTGCTCCCGGTGTTCGAGGAGCTCAATGGCCTATTGTTCTACCCGGTGCAGTACGAGGGCGAAGAATCCTCGCGCAACGTGTTCTACACCGGCGCCGCGCCGAACCAGCAGGCGATCCCGGCGGTCGAGTATCTGATGGGCGCCGATGGCGGTTCCGCCAAGCGCTTCGTCCTGCTCGGCACCGACTACGTCTATCCGCGTACCACCAACAAGATTCTGCGCGCCTTCCTCAACTCGAAGGGCGTGGCTGACGCGGACATCATGGAGAACTACACGCCGTTCGGTCATTCCGACTGGCAGACCATCGTCACCCAGGTGAAGCAGTTCGCCTCGGCCGGCAAGAAGACGGCCGTGATCTCGACGATCAACGGCGACGCCAACGTTCCTTTCTATAAGGAGCTGGCCAACCAGGGCGTCAAGGCAACCGACATCCCGGTCGTGGCGTTCTCGGTCGGTGAGGAAGAGCTCGCCGGTCTTGATGCCGCCCCGCTGGTCGGGCACCTCGCCGCGTGGAACTACTTCATGAGCGTCGACACGCCGGAGAACAAGGCGTTCATCGCCAAGTGGCAGGCGTTCATCGGCAACACCAAGCGCACTACCAACGATCCCATGGAGGCCCACTACATCGGCTTCAACATGTGGGTGCAGGCGGTGAAGCAGGCCGGCACGACCAACGTCGACGCCGTCCGCCAGGCGATGTACGGCCAGAAGTTCAAGAACCTGACCGGCGGAGTCGCCGTCATGAACACCAACCATCACCTGTCCAAGCCGGTGATGATCGGCGAAATCCAGAAGGACGGTCAGTTCCAGATCGTGTGGAAGACGACGGGCGTGGTGGTCGGTGACGCCTGGTCCGACTTCATCCCGGAGAGCAAGCCGCTGGTGGCCGACTGGACCTATCCGTGGGTCTGCGGCAACTGCGCTACACCGAAGTACGCGAACTAAGCACTAGCCTAACGCCGCTCCCGGGCCGGGTTGGCCCTCCCCAACCGGGGGCCTGGGAGCGGCGCTTCTACCCGTTCGAGCAGCTTCCACCGGCCAGTTTGGCGACTCCGATGGTGCATGCAATTTTGATCCAAGCTTTGGGGCGCTTGGGCGTGGCCGCTGCCTTGTGCGCGGCACTCCTGACAAGTCCAGCATCCGCGCAAGACGCGGTTCCCAATGCGAATGTCGCGGAACTCGTGCAAGCACTGGCCACTGGGCCGGACTTCACGACCAAGATTCAGGCGACGCAGTCGTTGGCGACGACGGGGGACCCCCGCCTGGTGCCGATCCTGCAAGCCCTGCTCGACGGCAACCTGTACGCCCGCAAAGCGGACAAGCTCGTCGTCATCGCCAAAGAGCAGGGCGGCGTCTTGACGCTGACCGATCCCTTGGAGGATAAGCAGATCGGGCAGGCGCCGGCCGCCGACTTCGAGCGTGCAACGGTCAACAACCGGCTGCGCACGGTCTTGCAGACCGCGCTCGGCGCGCTACAGCTGGCGCATCCGGATGCGATCCGGCGCAAGGCCTCTGCCGACGCGCTGTTCAAGACGCCCAGCCTTGAGATGATCGAGCCGCTCAAGATCGCGCTGACTCACGAAGCCAACGCCGGCGCCAAGCGCTCGCTCGCCATCGCGCTGGCCGCAACCGAGCTGCAGTTCGCGGCGACCAACGACGTCCGCACGCGCGCCGTGGCAACACTTGCCGTCTACGCCGACCCCAACGTGCGCGCCTACCTCAGCGGGCGCATCGGCGGCATTGCCGCCGGTGCGCCGGCAGAGGAGCAGGAACTCAAGGCCGCGATGGTCATCGCGGTGGCGGAGATCGAGCGCCGCCTCGCCAACTGGCGGATTCTCGGCAACATCCTGCAGGGCATCTCGCTCGGCTCCGTGCTGATGCTCGCTGCCATCGGGCTCGCCATCACCTTCGGCGTGATGGGCATCATCAACATGGCGCACGGCGAGATGGTGATGCTGGGCGCCTACACGACCTACGTCGTCCAGATGGCCTTCCGCCAATACCTGCCCGAGGGCCTTGACTACGCCGTCCTCGTCGCCATCCCGGCGGCGTTCGCCGTCAGCGGCCTGGTCGGCATCGCCATGGAACGCGGCGTCATCCGTTTCCTGTACGGACGTCCGTTGGAAACGCTGCTCGCCACGTGGGGCATTTCGCTCATTCTTCAGCAGGCGGTGCGCAGCATCTTCGGGCCCACCAACATGCAGGTGACCAGCCCGCCGTGGATGTCGGGCGCCATCGACATCGCCGGTGGCGTGGTCGTCACATACAATCGCATCTGGATCGTGGTGTTCGCGCTGCTGGTGTTCGGCGGATTGATCCTGATCCAGCGCCGCTCGTTCTTCGGCCTGCAGATGCGCGCCGTGACTCAGAACCGCCGCATGGCGCGGTCGATGGGCATCCGTTCCGGCTGGGTTGACGCCCTCACCTTCGGTCTAGGCTCCGGCATCGCCGGCATGGCGGGCGTCGCGCTGTCGCAGATCGACAACGTCAGCCCCAACCTCGGTCAGTCGTACATCGTCGACTCGTTCATGGTCGTGGTGTTCGGCGGTGTCGGCAACCTGTGGGGCACCTTGGTCGGCGCCTTCGGCCTCGGCATCGTCAACAAGTTCCTCGAGCCGTACGCCGGCGCGGTGCTGGGCAAGATCCTGGTGCTGGTCGCCATCGTGCTGTTCATCCAGTGGCGCCCGCGCGGAATGTTCGCCCTCAAGGGCCGCGCGGTGGAGGTCTAAATGCGCGCCTCCGGTCCTTTCCTCTTTAGAGCGATGGGCGACGTGGGGGGCACCATCCTCGTGGTGGTGCTGCTCGCCGCCGCCATCCTGGTGCCGATCCTGAACGGCTTGCCGTCCAGCTCGCCCTTCTTCCTTTCGAACTACGTCGTATCGCTATTCGGCAAGTACCTGTGCTTCGCCCTGCTCGCCCTTTCCGTTGACTTGGTGTGGGGCTTCTCCGGCATCCTCAGCCTGGGGCATGGCGCGTTCTTCGCCCTCGGCGGCTACGCCATGGGCATGCACATGATGCGCGAGATCGGCACGCGCGGCGTGTACGGCAACGCCCTGCTGCCCGACTTCATGGTGTTCCTGAATTGGAAAGAGCTGCCCTGGTACTGGTACGGCTTCGACTCGTTCGGTTTTGCCGTGCTGATGGCAGTACTCGTTCCAGGCGCCCTCGCCTTCGTGTTCGGCTGGTTCGCCTTCCGCAGCCGCGTCACCGGCGTCTACCTGTCGATCATCACCCAGGCGCTGACGTTCGCCCTGATGCTGGCGTTCTTCCGCAACGACTTCGGTTTCGGCGGCAACAACGGCCTGACCGACTTCAAGGATATCCTCGGCTACAGCCTGCAGGCCCAGAGCACGCGCACGACCCTGTTCGCCGCCTCGGCGATCGCGCTGGCACTCGGCTACATCCTGTGCCGCTTCCTGGTGCAAAGCCGCTTCGGCCGGGTGCTGATCGCGGTGCGCGACGCCGAATCGCGCACGCGCTTCCTCGGCTACCGCGTCGAGCACTACAAGCTGTTCGCCTTCGTCGTCTCGGCGATGCTGGCCGGCATTGCCGGCGCGCTGTACGTGCCGCAGGTCGGCATCATCAACCCGCGCGAGTTCGCGCCAGCCAACTCGATCGAGATCGTCATCTGGGTCGCGGTCGGCGGCCGTGGCACGTTGTGGGGCGCCGCCCTCGGCGCCGTGCTGGTGAACTACGCCAAGACCTACTTCACCGGCGCGCTTCCGGACGCGTGGCTCTACATGCTCGGCGCTCTGTTCGTCGGCGTGACGCTGTTCCTGCCCAAGGGCGTCGGCGGCACGACGCAGGCGGTGATCGCTAAGCTGTGGCACGCGCGCACGCCGAAGGCGTCCGTAGCGCAACCGCAGGCGGGGGTCGCCGAATGAACGCACACCTGCCGGCTACCCACGTGGCGCCGGATCGCGGCGTCGCCGCGACCATCCTGTACCTCGACGATGTGACGGTGAGTTTCGACGGCTTCCGCGCCCTCAACAAGCTCAGCTTCTATCTGGTGCCTGGCGAATTGCGTGCGGTCATCGGACCGAACGGCGCCGGCAAGACGACCATGATGGACGTCATCACCGGCAAGACCCGGCCCGATTCCGGCCAGGTCTACTTCGGCGGCAAGACCGACCTGACGCGCCTGGACGAGGCGGCGATCGCCAACCTCGGCATCGGCCGCAAGTTCCAAAAGCCGACGGTGTTCGAGACTCAATCGGTGGACGACAACCTGCGCCTGGCGCTGCGCGACAAGCGCGGTGTGCTCGGCGCCCTGCTCGGCCGCACCACCAAGGAACAGGCCCAGCGCATGGACGAACTGCTGCAGATCGTCGGCCTCGGCGAGGCCCGCGGCGCGCTGGCCGGGCTGCTGTCGCACGGTCAGAAGCAGTGGCTAGAGATCGGCATGCTGCTGGCGCAAGAGCCGGACTTGCTGCTGGTGGACGAACCGGCCGCCGGCATGACCGACGCCGAAACCGAATCGACCGCCCGCCTACTGCGCGAGATTGCCAAGGACCGCTCGGTGGTCGTGGTGGAACACGACATGGAGTTCGTGCGCGCCCTCGAAGCGAAGGTCACTGTGCTGCACGAGGGCTCAGTCCTCGCCGAGGGATCCATGGAGCACGTGCAGAGTCACCCCCGCGTTATCGAAGTCTATTTGGGTCGCTGATCATGCTGCAGGTGGAAGGACTCGACCTCTACTACGGCGCCAGCCAGGCCGTGCGCAGCGTCGACATGACCGCGGTCAAGGGCGGCATCACCTGCGTGCTGGGACGCAACGGCGTCGGCAAGACCAGCCTGTTGCGCGCCATCGCCGGCCACCTGCCGATCCGCAACGGCAAGATCCTATGGGAAGGCAACGAGATCCGCGGCCTGGCCGCCGACGAGCGCGCCCGGCGCGGCATTGCGCTGGTGCCGCAGGGGCGCGAAATTTTCCCGCTACTCACGGTCGAGGAAAACCTGCGCACCGGCTTCGCCGCCATTCCGCGCGCGCTCCGTACCATTCCGGACGAACTCTTCGAATTGTTCCCGGTCCTGCGCGACATGCTGCGCCGCCGCGGCGGCGACCTGTCGGGTGGCCAGCAGCAGCAGCTTGCCATCGCCCGCGCCCTGGTGACGCGGCCGCGCCTGCTGATCCTCGACGAGCCGACCGAAGGCATCCAGCCGTCGATCATCAAGGACATCGAACGCGTCATCCGATTGCTGGGCCAGCGCGGCGACATGGCCATCGTCCTGGTCGAGCAGTATTTTGAGTTCGCTAAGAACCTTGCCGATCGCTTCCTCGTCCTGGATCGCGGCCGCGTCGTCGCGGCCGGCGACCGCGCCGTCATGCACGGCACCGATGTACGCCGCTTCCTTACCGTCTGAAGCCGGAGCACCGGTCGCCGCGGCGCGGGCCGGCAACCGCTCGCACGGCCACGCCCGCATCGCCTTTGGGTTGCGCGCTGGCCACACTGCGCTGGAAGACTTGTTCCAGCAGGGGTGCTCCCGGGTTCTGCGGCCGCACATGCCGCCGGGCGCCGCACCGCAAGCCGTTCTCGTCAACACCGGCGGCGGCATCACCGGCGGCGACAGCCTGCACACCGAAGTGCGAATCGGCGCCGGCGCAGGCGCCGTCGTAACCAGCCAAGCGGCGGAGAAGGTCTATCGCTCGGCCGGCGGCGAGAGCCACGTCACCACCGAGCTGTCGGTGGCGGAGGGCGGCTGGCTCGTCTGGCTGCCGCAAGAGACCATCCTGTTCGACGGCGGCCGCCTGGAGCGCGACACGCGCATCTCGGTGGCGCCCGGTGCGCGCCTGCTGGCGTGCGAGGCAATCGGATTTGGCCGCCAGGCGCGCAAGGAGCGCGTGCACAGCGGGCTGTTACGGGACTCATGGCGCCTGGAACGCAACGGCAAGCTGGCGTGGGCCGACTCGCTGCGCCTGGAAGACGACATCGCCGGCATCCTGGCACGTCCCGCCATCGCCGACGGCGCCACCGCGCTGGCCAGCGTGCTGTACGTCGCCGAGGACGCCGAGGCGCTCCTGCCGACCGCGCGCGATCTCGCCGGATGCGCCCACGTCACTGCCGCGGCGACCTCGCTCGGCCATGTTCTGCTGGCGCGGTTCGCCGCCGACAGCTTGTACGCGCTGCGCGCCGAGCTTATGCCGTTCCTCGGCCTGATGCTCGAAGCCGCCGCCATTCCCGCGGCGCTGCCCCAGGCGTGGAGCCAGTGAGATGAACCTAACCCCCCGCGAGAAGGACAAGCTGCTCTTGTCGATGGCCGCCATGGTGGCGCGCCGCCGGCTCGATCGTGGCGTGAAGCTGAACTATCCCGAGGCAGTCGCGCTGATCTGCGATTTCGTCATGGAGGGCGCCCGCGACGGCCGCTCGGTTGCCGACCTGATGTCGGCTGGCGCTGGCGTGATCTCGCGCGCCCAAGTGATGGACGGCATCGCCGAGATGCTGCCCGAGGTCCAGGTCGAGGCGACATTCCCCGACGGCACCAAGCTGGTCACCGTGCACGAGCCCATCCGATGATCCCCGGAGAAATCATTCCCGCCTCCGGCAAGCTGACTCTCAACGCCGGCCAGCCGACCGTGGTCCTCCACGTCGAGAACACCGGCGACCGGCCGGTGCAGGTCGGCAGCCACTATCACTTCTATGAAGTGAATGAAGGCCTGCGGTTCGATCGCGAGAAAGCGCGTGGCATGCGCCTCGACATTGCCGCTGGCACCGCGGTGCGCTTCGAGCCCGGTTCGGGCCGCGACGTGACGTTGATTCCATACGGCGGCGCGCGCCGGGTATTCGGCTTCAACGCCAAGGTCAGCGGCGATCTCGCGCCGAAGCCCAAGTCCAAGGCCAAAACGAAGACCGCTCCTAAGAAGAAACCGGCGCCGAAGCGCAAGGCCGCCAAACCGAAGAGCAAAGCTCGTGCCCGTCGTCGTTGATCGCCGCTCCTACGCCGCCACCTACGGCCCAACGGTCGGCGACCGCGTACGCCTGGCCGACACCGAGCTGCTGATCGAAGTCGAGCAGGACCGCACGATCTACGGCGAGGAAGTGAAGTTCGGCGGCGGCAAGGTGATCCGCGACGGCATGGGTCAATCCCAGGTCACGCGCGCCAACGGCGCCGTCGACACCGTCATCACCAACGCGCTGATCCTCGACCACTGGGGCATCGTCAAAGCCGACATCGGCATCAAGGACGGCCGCATCGCCGCTATCGGCAAGGCCGGCAATCCGGACGTGCAGCCCGGCGTCGACATCATCATCGGCCCTGGCACCGAGGCGATCGCCGGCGAAGGCAAGATCATCACGGCCGGCGGCATCGATGTGCACATTCACTACATCTGCCCACAGCAGATCGAAGAGGCGCTCGCCAGCGGCATCACCACCATGATGGGCGGCGGCACCGGCCCCGCCACCGGCACCAACGCCACCACCTGCACGCCAGGCCCGTGGCACATGATGCGTATGCTGCAAGCGGCCGAAGGGTTTCCCGTGAACCTCGGCTTCTTCGGCAAGGGCAACGCCAGCAGGCCCGAGGCCTTGCGCGAGCAGATCGAGGCCGGCGCCTGCGGCCTCAAGCTGCACGAGGATTGGGGCACCACGCCCGCCGCCATCGACACATGTCTGTCGGTCGCCGACGAGATGGACGTCCAGGTCGCCATCCACACCGACACGCTGAACGAATCAGGCTTCGTTGAGAACACCATCGCCGCGTTCAAGGGTCGCACCATCCACGCCTTCCACACCGAAGGTGCCGGCGGCGGTCACGCGCCGGACATCATCAAAGTGGCGGGCGAACCGAACGTCATTCCGTCGTCCACCAACCCAACGCGGCCGTACACCGCGAACACCATCGAGGAACACCTCGACATGCTCATGGTGTGCCACCACCTCGACCAGCGCGTGGCGGAAGACGTCGCGTTCGCCGAAAGTCGCATCCGCAAGGAAACCATTGCGGCGGAAGACATCCTGCACGATCTCGGCGCGTTCTCGATCATCTCATCCGACAGCCAGGCCATGGGCCGCGTCGGCGAGGTCGTTACACGCACCTGGCAGACCGCCGACAAGATGCGCCGCCAGCGTGGGCGCCTGCCCGGCGAGCGCGGCGACAGCGACAACGCGCGCGCCAAGCGCTACGTCGCCAAGTACACGATCAATCCCGCCATCGCGCAGGGCATCGCCCACGAAGTCGGTTCGGTCGAAGTCGGCAAGCTCGCCGACCTGGTGATCTGGTCGCCGGCGTTCTTCGGCGTGAAGCCGGCCATCGTGCTCAAGGCCGGCATGATCATCATGGCGCAGATGGGCGACGCCAACGCGTCGATCCCGACGCCGCAACCCATCCATTCGCGCCCGATGTTCGGCCACTACGGCCGCGCGCTGACCGAGAGCGCGCTGCTGTTCGTCAGCGAGGCCGGCCTGCAGAACGAGATCGCCCACACCTACGGTCTGCAGAAGCGCCTGGTGGCCGTGCGCAACACGCGCACCATCGGCAAGGCCGATATGATCCACAACGACGCCCTGCCGAAGATCGAGGTCGATCCCGAGACCTACGAGGTGCGCGCCGACGGAGAATTGCTGACCTGCGAGCCCGCAACCGTGCTGCCGATGGCGCAGCGGTACTTCCTGTTCTAGCCATGTGGCTCTCCCCCGCATTGCCGCGCGCGCAAACTGTGCTGACGGCCGGCAGTTGGGCCGCCGAGGCAAGCGACGATCGCATCACGCTGGACTTCGACGCGCGCCATCGCCGCCGCGTGCGCATGACCAGCGACGGCGGGCTCGCGTTCCTGCTCGACCTGGCGGATGCGCGCTTGCTGCGCGACGGTGACAGCCTGTCGCTCGACAACGGCAAGCGCGTGCGCGTGTGCGCGGCGCCCGAGAAGCTGCTGGAGGCGCGCTGCACCACCCCCGAGGAACTCGCCCGCACGGCCTGGCACCTCGGCAATCGCCACCTGGCGGTGCAGGTGCTGGGACAATCGCTGCGCCTGCGCGACGACTACGTCATCGCCGACATGCTGCGGCATCTGGGTGCCGACGTGCGCATCGTCGAGGCGCCGTTTGATCCCGAAACCGGCGCGTACGCCGGCCACGGCCATTCCCATGGCTGATGTGAGTTTCCTCAAGCTGATGGCTTGGATGTCGCCCGGCTTTCCGGTCGGCGCCTTCAGCTACAGCCACGGCATCGAGTACGCAGTCGCCATCGGCACGGTGTGCGACGCAGGGTCGTTGCAGTCCTGGATCGACGACGTCCTCGCCCACGGCGCCGGGCGTTCCGATGCCATCCTGTTTGCGCACGCGTGGCGCGCCGCGCGCATGAACGACGCCGCCGCGCTGCGCGAGGTCGCCGAACTCGCCGCCGCACTGCGCGCGACGCCGGAACTGGGGCGCGAGACCACGGCCCAGGGCCAGGCCTTCGCCCTCGCGATCAATGCTGCGTGGCCTGCGGAATCGCTGACGTTGCTGAAGCAGTCATGGGGCGGCCCGATGACCCATCCCGTCGTCGTGGCGGCCGCCTGCGCCGGTCATGGCATCGGGCTGGATGCCGGACTTGCCGCCTATCTGCACGGATTCGCCGCCAACCTGGTGTCGGCCGGGGTGCGGCTCGTTCCTCTGGGCCAAACCCAGGGCCAGCGCATAGTAGCCGCGCTGGAGTCTCCGATTTTGCGTCTCGCCACGGTTGCCCCCCAAGCGCCATTGGCGAGCGCGGGATCGGGGACATGGATGGTCGATTGGTCCTCGATGCAGCACGAGACCCTACACACAAGGCTGTTCCGCTCATGAGCGCGCAGGGCAAGCAGAAGAATTCCCACGGCCCGCTGCGAGTCGGCATCGGCGGTCCGGTCGGCTCAGGAAAAACCGCGCTGACCGACGCGCTGTGCAAGAAGATGCGCGACCACTTCGATATCGCCGCGATCACCAACGACATCTACACGCGCGAGGATGCCGAGTTCCTCACCCGTTCGGGCGCCCTGGCGCCGGAGCGCATCGTCGGCGTCGAGACGGGGGGCTGCCCGCACACCGCCATCCGCGAGGACGCCAGCATCAATCTGGCCGCCGTCGCCGACCTGTGCATCCGTTTCCCCAAGCTCGAGCTGATGCTGATCGAGTCGGGTGGCGACAACCTTGCCGCCACCTTCAGCCCCGAGTTGGCCGACATCACCATCTACGTCATCGACGTCGCCGGCGGCGACAAGATCCCGCGCAAGGGCGGACCGGGCATCACCCGCTCCGACCTGCTGGTCATCAACAAGATCGATCTGGCGCCCTACGTCGGCGCCAGCCTCGAGGTCATGGACCGCGACGCGCGCAAGATGCGCGGCACGCGGCCCTTCGTATTCACCAACGTGCGCGGCGGCCAAGGCGTCGATGCGGTCGTTGATTTCATCATCGAGGCTGGCGGCCTGACTGAGGCCCGCCCACCGGCCATGGCTTAAGGATTCGGGAGGAACTCATGATTCGCCGTATCGCTTCCATCGCCGCGCTTGTGTTGCTGGCAACACCGGCCTTGGCGCATACCGGTCCGGGTGCCATGCACGGCATCGCCGATGGCCTGGCGCATCCGTTCGGCGGCGCCGACCACCTTCTGGCGATGGTTGCCGTTGGTCTGTGGTCCGCGCAGATCGGCGGCCGCGCGCGCTGGCTGCTGCCGTTGACGTTCGTCGCGACGATGGCCGTCGGCGGACTCCTGGGCATCGCCGGGGCCGGCCTGCCGCTGGTCGAGACCGGCATCGCTGCCTCGATCATCGTGCTGGGATTGGCGGTGCTGTTCGGCGCCCGTCTGCCCCTCGCCGCGAGCGCCGCGGGCGTTGCGCTGTTCGCGCTGTTCCACGGCTTCGGCCATGGCGCCGAGATGCCCCTCGATGCGAACGGCATGACCTACGGCTTGGGCTTCGTCACCGCCACCGCGTTGCTGCACCTGGCAGGGCTCGCCCTGGCCACCGCCCTGCGCCGCACGCCGCTGCTGCGACCGCTCGGCGGCGCGATTGCGCTCGCGGGCATCGCTCTCGGCGGCGCCTAGACACATTCGCGGACAAAACAACGCCGGCTGACGGAGGCACCGGTCAGCCGGCGAATTGTTTGCGCTGGACCCGGAGGTCGTCTTACTTCCAGGTATGCGGGTGTTGCGGCGTCATGCCCAGGGGGCGTGCATCCGCACGACGGCGGGCGCGGGGATGTCCATGTACGACGCAGTCATCATTGGAGGCGGCCACAACGGCCTGGTGTGCGCGGCCTACCTGGCGCGCGCCGGCCTGAAGGTCGTTGTGCTGGAGCGCCGTGGCGTGGTCGGCGGCGCAGCGGTGACCGAGGAATTCCATCCAGGCTTCCGCAACTCCGTCGCCGCATACACGGTCTCTCTGCTACACCCCAAGGTGATCCGCGACCTGGATCTGGCGGCACACGGCCTCAAGGTCGTGCTGCGCAAGGTCGCCAACTTCCTGCCCACCGAAGACGGCCGCTATCTGAAGGTCGGCGGCGGCAACACCCACGCCGAGGTCGCCAGATTCTCGCCGCGCGACGCGGACAAGCTCGATGCCTATGGCGCCGAGCTCGAAGCCATCGCCGACGTGCTGCGCGACGTGGTGCTGCAGACGCCGCCCAATGTCGTGACCGGAGGGGTGCTGAAAGCGGTCGGCGAGTTGATCAAGGCCGGCAGCCTGGCCAAGCGGCTGCGCGGCCTCGGCATCGACCGCCAGCGCCGCCTGCTCGACCTGTTCACGCGCTCGGCCGGCGACTTCCTCGACGGCTGGTTCGAAAGCGACCCGATCAAAGCCGCCTACGGCTTCGATGGCGTCGTCGGCACCTATGCCAGTCCGTACACGCCGGGCTCCGCCTACGTCCTGCTACACCACTGCCTCGGTGAGGCGAACGGGGTCAAAGGCGCCTGGGGCCACGCCATCGGCGGCATGGGCGCCATCACCCAGGCGATGGCACGCTCGGCGGTTGCGGCTGGCGCCGAGGTGCGCGTCCGCACCGCCGTGTGCGAAGTGACGATCGAGCGTGGACGCGCCACCGGAGTGGTCACCGGCAGCGGCGAGCACATCCGGGCGCACCGCGTGGTGTCCAACCTAAATCCGAAGTTGCTGTTTTTGCAGCTCGTCGATGCCGGCGCCGTGCCGGCCGAGTTCCGCGCCCGCATGGAGCAGTGGCGCTGCGCCTCCGGCACCTTCCGCATGAACGTCGCATTGTCGGACCTGCCGGACTTCACCGTGCTGCCCGGCAATGCACCTGCCGACCACCACACGTCTGGCATCATCCTGGCGCCGACCCTGCAATACATGGAGCGCGCGTTCTTCGATGCGCGCGCGTTTGGGTGGTCGCGCCAGCCGATCGTCGAGATGCTGATCCCATCCACGCTCGACGACTCGCTCGCCCCACCGGGCAAGCACGTCGCCAGCCTGTTCTGCCAGCACGTCGCGCCGGAACTCCCGAACGGCATGTCGTGGGACGATCATCGCGACACGGTGGCTGACTTGATGATCGAGACGGTCAACGCACACGCACCGAACTTCAAGGCGTCGGTGATCGCGCGCCAAATATTCAGCCCGCTCGACCTCGAGCGCACGTTCGGCCTGATCGGCGGCGACATCTTCCACGGAACGCTGGAACTGGGCCAGCTGTTCTCGGCCCGCCCAATGCTGGGCTATGCCGACTACCGCACCCCCATCGTGGGGCTGTACCAATGCGGCGCGGGAACGCATCCCGGCGGCGGCGTTACAGGCGCACCGGGGCACAACGCGGCGCGCGAGATTCTGCGCGACACGCGACACAGACATTGATCGCCTGCTAGGGAACCGGCGGCGCCCGCTGGTAGTCGAGCACCGCGTAGTCGCCTACCAACTCGCTGTCGTGGACGGCATAGCCTTCCTCGAACAGAACGGCGCGGTGCTGGTCGCTGGCGTTGTAGTAGACGACGCGCAGCGCATTGGCACGGCGCAGGACCGCGCGCAGGGTCTCGGGCCCGAACGGATTGAAGAACCACAGCATGGTCGCGCCGGCATAGTCGGCGGAGCGCGCGTCGCCTTCGATGACTGACACGCCATTGCGTCGCGCTGCGGCCGCGGCCGCAGGCGACATTTCGATGCCCCGCACCAGGGCGCCAGACGTCGCGAACACGACACAGGCACGGCCGGCACCGCACCCGACGTCATAGACGACGTCGGCGGGCGTCAGGGTCCGGGCCACCCGCAAGAGCGCGGCATACGGCGTCGGATCGCCCGCTTTGGCTCCATTCCCGAGGGCCGGCGTGCTGCGCAGCGTGCGCACACCGAGACGCAGGTCCCAGTAGAGGCCATGCAATACGGGGAGCAAGCGCGGCTAGTTGACCAACAGTCCCGGCGGCAGGCCTTGCGCCCAGTTGCGGCGATGGTCCATCTCGGCGCGGGCAAAGACGAACGAGAACGAGTTCTGGCCGTCGGAGAACGGCTCGGCGCCGGCGAGTTCGGCGGGGCCGATGGCCCGCCCAGTCGCCATGGTGGCGCGGAACGCGGCTAACAGCGACTCCGGCACCGCGGCCCCATCGATGCGTGCATCGGCCGGTAGCACCGTGTTGGTCGCCACCAGAAACGTGCCGCCGGAGGGCGAGCGGAACTCGATGACGACGCCGAAGGCGGTGGCGATGGTCGCCAGCACACGCTTGTTCGGCGCGTCGTGGTTCATGTCATAGAACGTATTCATGACGACGATTCCGTTGCGGTTAAGGCAATGGGCGACATCGCCAAAGAATTCCCGCGTCATCAGATAATCCGGCGTGCCGTCGCCCTGGAACAGATCGACCACGACGATGTCGTACTGGCGATTGTGGGCGCGGCAGGTACGCGCGTGCGTGCGCGCGTCCTCGATGCGGATGTCCATGCCGGCGGCCTCGAAGCCGAAGTGCCGGCTGGCGACCGTGACGGCGTTCGGGTTTATGTCAACCACCGTGACCGCGATGCCCTCGTGCTTGAAGCGCATAGGCACCAGGCCCGCCGCCAGTCCGAGCACCAGCGCCGAGCGCGGACTACTGGTGAAGGCGAGCGACAGATCCTCCAATGCGTGGGTGTGCAGCGACATCGACACGCCGTCGGACGAGATGAAGTTCTGCACCAGCCCGTCCTGCAGGTAGATGCGGCTGACCCTTTGGCCGGTTTCGGCCGTGTTGGCTTCCACCACCTTGATGGTGCCGTAGAGCGAGGAGTACTGGGCGGCGACGGTGAAGCGCACGTCCTCGTTCTCTGCCGTGAGGGCGCCCAGGTACGCATCGCGGCTGACCGCCAGGCCAAGGCACAGTGCGACGCCCGCGACGGCGCCCGCAACCAGCGCGCCGCGTCTGCGCGGCAGCGGATTGCGCGCCACCAGGGTCAGCGCGATGGCGGCGAGACCGATGGCGATGCCAAGCAAAAGAATGGCGCGGAAGTTCGTCATCAGCGGGATGAACACGAACGCGGTCAGCACCACGCCGGCAACCGAGCCGACGGTGGAGACGAAGAACACCCAGCCGGCGCCTGCATCGCCCGATGGATCGCTTTCGCGGCGCAGCGCGACCAGCAGCGGGTTCATCGCCGACAGGGTGACGATCGGCACTGCCAGCAAGATGGCGCCACCGACGAAGCTGCCGATCACCAGGTCGAATTCGGCCAGCGCCGGAAACAGCGCGGGATAGAGCAGCGCCGCGGCACCGATCGAAACGGAGCCTGCGGCAGGCCCGGCGAGGAACAACGCTAGCAATTGCTCCGGTGTTTTGCCCACGGCGGCGCGGCCGCCCGCCCAGTAGCCGATGGCCAGGAAGGACAGCGTGATCGACAGGATGCCGGACCAGATGAACAGCGAGACGCCGAAGTACGGCGTCATGATGCGCGAGGCCAGGACCTCGAGGGCGAGCGTCACCGCGCCGGTGACGAAGATGAGGATTTCGTACCGCCGTCTTTGTGGACCCACTGTGGACACCGAACCCTCGACCCCCGCCGCGAAAAAGCGCGACACTCTAGGCTGCGCCCCTTGGGGCGTCCACCGGCGGCCGGTTGGACCCCAGGGGAACGAGGAGACTTTCGATCATGGCGACGCTCTTGGTCCCGCACTTCTTCGGCCTCGGCCCGGCGGTCGGAACCGGCTGGTCAGCGGAATGGCCGGGCGCATGTTGCCGGGGCCGCTGCCCGAGGTAGGACGCCTGTGCCTCGCCCTGCGCAACTTCAGTGGGCTGCCGACCGCGTTCTGGATCAAGCTTGTGGCGGTCGTCGCCCTGACCATCGCCTTTGGCATCACGTTCGCCGAAAGCCGCCGTCCGGGTCCGCCGAAGCTCGCCCCGAAGCTCGGGCCGGCGACTGGCCTGTTGGCGCTGGTCTCCATCATCTTTGCGGTGGTGGCGTTCGAGTAGCGCGGGCCGCCCCTACTTTGCGATGAGGCGCCGGCGGGGCTCGCTTGTTCGCATGGGTCTCTGCCTACCAAGCGCGCCGTGCAGCGTGGGCGCTACGCGTCATACCCGGGCGGACGATGGCCCTCGGACTACGTGACCGCTGCGAACGCGTAGGGCCACACCTCAACGACGCCGCGGTAGCACATCTCCAGCGCGACGTAGAGGATCACCAGCAGGCCGACGTACGAGATCCAACGGTGGCGGTTGAGCAGCCGCGCCATGAACGAGGCGGCGGCGCCCATCAGGGCGATCGACAGCACCAGCCCGAAGACCAGAACCCAGATGTGCTCGCGCGCCGCTCCGGCGACGGCGAGCACGTTGTCGAGCGACATCGACACATCGGCGACGATGATCTGGATGGCTGCCTGCGCGAAGGTTTTGCGCCGCGCGGTGCCGGCAACGGTGCCGTCCTTGTCGATGTCCCGATTGGCGAGGGCCTCTTCGGCCTGGGTTTCGTCGTGGGTGGAGACGCGCAGCTCACGCCACATACGCCAGCACACCCATAGCAGCAGGATGCCGCCGGCGAGCAGCAGGCCGACGACCGACAGCAACTGGGTCGTGATGGCGGCGAAGCCAACACGCAGCACCGTGGCCGCGGCGATGCCGAGCATGATGGCGCGGTCGCGCATGGCGGGCGGAAGGCCGGCGGCCGCAAGGCCGATGACGATGGCGTTATCGCCGGACAGAACCAGGTCGATGAACACGACCTGCAGGAAAGCGGTCACCGCGCCCGGTGCAAAAAGTGCGTCCATGGGTGACCCTACTCGCCTCCGTCCATCGGCGCGGCGCTGACCAACCGCGTGGTTGGGGCGCATGGTTCCAGTCCGACATCGCAACCGTCGCCGACGATTGCCAGAGGGTCCGGCCTGGGGTCCTGCCCTGCTCTAGCTGATGCCGTGTGTCGGGCTCAAGCCGGAAATTCGTCCCGGCCTCTGGAGACTATGCTGCTGCACCGCATCGGCGGCGCCTTCCGCATCGTCCATATCCATTGGTCCGACCAACAGTCCCGCGCTCAGCGTGCAGGTTCCTGGCGCAACGCCGCACTAGCGCCTACCCCACCACCGGCTGGGCCAGGATCCACAGGCTCGACATGGTGTAGATGACCATCAGCACCACCATCGGAATCTGACTGATCGTCGCGGCGCGGCTCGAGCCGAAGACGCGCATGGCCACGACGTGCGCCAAGTATACGGCAATGACGTGGCCGATCACGATGACCGTGGTGGCGCCATACCACAGGACGTACGGACTGACGATGCCGATGTCGACGTCGTAGCCGCGCGTGCCCAACAGGTTCCAGCCCCAGCCGAACGGATCGGACAGGAGCGGGATGATGAACTGGCCCGACGTGGCCAGGAGCGAGAAGTAGTGCGACAGGTGGTACGCCACCGCGATCGGCACCAGCGTCAGCACGAACGCACACGCGACGGTGCCGATGGGCACGAGCCGCGCCGCCGCGTACCGGCGCGGCAAGAACGCCATGAGGGCGCTGGTCAGCCAGTACGCCGCGACGAACAGCAGCGGGAACGCCAACAACGTGACGGTCTTGACGAACGCGAAGTCGTTGATGCCGGCATCAGACAGCTGGAACAGCATGTTGGCGATGGTGCGCGAGCCGTACAGCGCGTTGGTGATCTGCTGGAACGTCGGCGTCTCGATAAACCCATCGAAGGTAACCGTCGAGAGCATGAGCAACACGAACGCCGCCATCGGCACACGCAGGCGATCGTCCGCCAGCAGCCCGGCACCGTAGGGCCGCAGCACGAGGCGCGGGGCTCCGTCCATCTGCTCGACAGCAAGCGGCGCGAAACGCGCCAGTATGCCGAAGGCGATGGTGAAGGCCTCGCCGTTGGTGAGCCACGTCTCGCGTCCCCACACGAACATGCCGGCCCAGGTGATCAGCGCGTAGACGGTAAGCGCCGCCGCCAAGTTGCGCGGCACGTCGTTGCCGCTCCAAATCAGCTCTGCCCAGGCGAACACCAGGAACAGGGCGGCAGCCGGCCAGGCGCCGAGCCGGGCGGGGTACGGCCGCGCAAGCGACAACGGACTATTGGTGAAGGCGATCCACGCGCGCTCCGCCCAGCGAAAGGTCGTTGAGAATGGATTCACCAGCGCCCACAGGTTGCCGACCAGCGCGCACGCGAAGGCGAAACCGACCCACCAGATCACCCAGACGAACGTCGTCAGGATGTTGGCGTACGGATCCTGGGCACCGACGAATCCCGCCACGACCACAAGCACGAACAACGCGGTGCCGACGGCGGCCGTGAGCGGCGACGGCGTTGCTTCGTCCAGATCGAGCCGCGGGTAATGCCCATCGATGCGGCGCTCGCGTACGAGCACCGTCATCGCGACGAACGTCAGAACGATGGTGAGGCCGGCGCCGACGAGCCACAGCCACAAGGGGAGGGGAAGAACGAAGCGTTCGCCGAACCCGTGTGCCTGGGCTGGAGCGGCGGCGAGACTGATGGCAACGAAGGCCGCGCAACCGCGAAGCGTCGGCGGTCGGGGCACAAAAGCGCGCAGCATGGCGGCACTCTACACCGCCACGCTCGCGCTGAGGCCGACCCTTGAGGCCTTGGCGTCTAGCAGGCTGTTGAAGAAGTCGGTGGCGGCTTACCCGCCGGAGTGATTCTCTCTTGGAGGCGACGTGCTCAGAGGGGGTGCCGATGCGGGGGTCAGACGGGCGGAGCGGTGGGCTGTTCAGCTACGTTAGATTGGAAGCGCGAGTCCCGGAGCGGCATCCGCTGCGGACGATCCGCGAGATCGCCAACGCGGCGCTGGCCGGCCTGAGCGGGGAGTTCGCGGCGCTGTATACGCGTCTGGGGCGGCCGTCGGTTCCGCCGGAGAAGCTCTTGCGGGCCTT
>CAMDCA010000033.1 GCA_945889645.1 Rhizobium sp. Q54 | reverse complement strand
CGTGCGCAGACGCCAAGGCGACAGCAGACCAGGCGTTGGTTGCCGAGGCCCCACGCTTCACGCAGAGGCAGGAATGCGAAGCCGAGTTCGGCGTGGGCAATTGCGAGACCCGGCAAACGGCGGCTGGCGGCAGCTTCTTCATGCCGCTGATGATGGGCTACATGGTCGGCAACATGATGGGCGGCAACCGCTACGCGCAGCCCGTCTATCGCGGTAAGGACAATTCCGCCGTGATGGCCAACGGCGGGCGCACGTTCAACGTCGGCCGCTTCGACAATACAGGCGCGGCTTCGGCGTTCCGTCCGGCAGCGGGCGTCACGGAGGTCCGGCGTGGGGGCTTCGGCACCACGGCAACAGGCTTCGGCGCGACCGCCGGCGGCTGAATCGTGGAGCGCCTGACTGTCACGCCGCGCCCCGACTGGCGCGCGCACGTGGAACGCGATCTAGGCTTCGCCTTCCATACCATCGCCGGGGCGCCCTACTGGGACGAGACTGCGTACTACCGCTTCACCGCGGCCGAGGCCGACGCGATCGAAGCAGCCACGGGCGAGTTGGAGCAACTGGCACTGGCGCTCGTTGACCGAGTCGTGCAGACCGGCGAGGAAGCGTTCGAGCGGTTGCACATCCCGCGCCTTGCCTGGGAGGCGATCGCAAGTAGCTGGCATGCCGGGGAGAAAAACCTCTATGGGCGCTTCGATCTTGCCTATGGCGGGTCAGGCGCGCCGAAGCTGCTTGAGTACAACGCCGACACGCCGACCGCGCTGTTCGAGGCCGCAGTCGTGCAATGGGATTGGCTGCAGGCGGCATGGCCCGAGCGCGACCAATTCAACTCGATCCATGAGCGCCTGATTGAGGCCTGGAAGAACTTCGGCCTCGACGGCCGGCGGGTGCACTTCTCGGCGGTGAAGGATCACGCTGAGGACATCGGCACCATCGAATACCTGCGCGACACCGCGACGCAGGCCGGGCTCGAAACGAATCGCGTCGCCATTGAGGATATCGGCTGGGACGGAGCGGCCTTCCGCGACCTCGAGGACCGGCCGATCGACGTGCTGTTCAAGCTCTATCCCTGGGAGTGGCTAATCGGCGAAGACTTCGGCACCCACTTGCTCACCGGAGTCGCCAAGGTCATCGAACCTGCGTGGAAGATGGTGCTGTCCAACAAGGCGGCGCTGGTCATGCTGTGGGAAATGGCGCCTGGTCACCCCAATTTGCTGCCTGCCTTCCTGGAGCCCGGTCACATCGACGGCAAGGTCGTGCGCAAACCGATCTACAGTCGCGAAGGTGCCAACGTCCAAGTGGCGGACGGCGGCACGGTGTTGGCCGAGACCGATGGCGGCTACGGCGCCGAGGGCTTCGTCTATCAGGCCCACGTCGAGATCCCGGCGTTCGCCGGCAACTATCCGGTTCTCGGCTCGTGGGTGATCGCCAGCCAACCGGCCGGCATCGGCATCCGAGAAGACGCGACGCCGATCACGCGCGACACCAGCCGCTTCGTTCCACATCTCTTCGACTAGGATTGGCAGGCGGCGCGCCGCCAAGAGGGGGACCTCGTGAGCATCATGATCTCGCTGCAGACGATCGGCAGCTTCCTACTGTACTTCGGCGCTGCCCTCGTCCTCGAGGCTGCCTTCGTTGTTCTCTACATGGCGGTTACGCCGCATCACGAAGCGACGCTGATCAAGCGCGGCAATACCGCCGCCGCGATCAGCCTCGGCGGTGCCGTGCTTGGCTTCACCTTGCCGCTGGCGAGCGTCATCGCCCACAGCGTGTCGCTGCTCGACATGGCGGTGTGGGGAGTGGTGGCGCTGGTCGTCCAGCTCGCGGTGTACCGTCTGATCGACTTCCTGTTGCGCGAAGTCTCGAAGCATATCGAGGAAGGCAACACCGCCGCCGCTGCGACTCTGGCGGCAGCATCGGTCGCCATCGGGCTGATCAACGCAGCAAGCATGACGTACTAGCGCCAGAATGGCCGGCGTTCGCGCTGGCGGCTGATGGGGGATTTCCTCGGAAAATCTGGTCGGAGTGGAGAGATTCGAACTCTCGACCCCCAGACCCCCAGTCTGGTGCGCTAACCAGGCTGCGCTACACTCCGACCGGCGCGGACTGTACCCCAGGTGCCGGGGCGGAAGCGAGGATGCCCTGACGCGCAGGCTGCATGTCGTCGGCACACGCATTCCGCGGGCTCTCTTCGCTTGCACATTCCGCCCCGGGTGGGCTTACTCTTCGGAACCGGATGTGCGGGAGGGCAACATGTTTCGGTCATTGTCAAAGATGAAAGTGCGCCGCTGGGCTCTCGTGACGGGGCTAGGGCTGGGCGCCCTTGTCGCGGTTTTGGCTCCGCCCGCGCTCGCGCAGATGACCGGTGGCGACCTGTGGGGCAGAGGTGGCTGTGCCGACTGTCACGGCAATCTCGCGGCCGGCGACGGCGATCCGACCTACCCGGCTGGACCCAATCTGCGGCGCACTACGTTGCAGCCTGACGATCTGCGCGAAACGATTGCCTGCGGCCGCCCCGGCACAGGCATGCCTTACCACCTCGCCAACGCCTACGCCGGAACCGCGTGCTACGGCATGACGGGCGCCGTGCCGGAGGGAACCCGCAGGGGCATCGCCATGACCGCGCAGGAGCTGGACATGCTGGCAGACTTCCTCACCACCAGCGTCAAAGGACAAGCACGCATCACCAAGGCCAACTGCGCGCTGTTCTACGGAGGCAACCCTAACGATCCGGGCTGCGCCCAGTACAACTAGGGTCGCATGCGTATTGTCGTTTTTGTCGCCGGACTGATGGCGCCACTGGCGTTGCTCGACAGCGCGCCGGCGGCGGCACAGGATCGCGCCGCGTTCATCGCCGGCACGACCATGCAGTGCCCAGGCTGCGACCTCTCCGGTTTGAGCTTCAAGCGCCGTAATCTGGCCGGCGCCAATCTGGCCGGCGCCAACCTCGAAGAGGTTACGTTCCACAAGACGAACTTGCGCGGCGCCAACCTTTCCGGTGCCAACCTCGCCTACGTCAACTTGAATCGCGCCGACCTCACCAACGCCAACCTGCAGGGTGCGGACCTCACCGGCGCCATGCTGTTTGCGGCGGACGCGGCGGCGGCCAACTTCACCGGCGCGAAGCTAGTGATGGCGCTGATGGGTGACGTGCGGCTGATCCGTGCCATCCTCGAAAACGCCGACCTCACCGGCGCCGATCTCGGCGGCGGCCGGCTCACCGACGCCAAGCTGGCCAACGCCATCCTGACGCGCGCCGACCTGCGCGACACGGCGATGTTCCGCGTCGATCTGCGCGGCGCCGTCATCGAACAAGCCTACATGCTCAATGCCGCCCTGCGCGGCGCGATCCTGCAGGGCGCGGTGCTCCGCGGGACGAACCTGGAGGCGGCGGATCTGGGCGCCGCGGACCTGACCGGTGCCAACCTCGAGGGCGCCTACCTGGTCGGCACCAACTTTCAGGATGCGGTCCTCACCGGCGCGCGGCTGCCGGACAACATGGCACCCCGCTGACGGCAGCGCGGCTGTAAACTTCCAGGCGCGCGGTGCTCTCGAAATCGCCCTCGGCCTGATCGAGGAACCGTGGGACGGCGCCGACCTCCTGCCCTGGCTTGAGCAGGTGCCGGCCCTCGGCCCTGGCGAAGCGCTGCTCGCCGACCATCTCGCACGTCGCCTTGAGGATCGTTGTTCCCTGGATGGGGCGGTCGCGCGCGTCGAGCGGAAGGTCGGCGCATAGCCATGGCGCGTCGGTGATGAGGCCCTTGAGGATCGGGTACAGGATGTAGGCCTCCATGCGCACGTCGATCGGCGCACGAGGATCGGAGACAATGCGGAAGCCCTGCACCAGTCCATCGTCATCGATCAGCAGGGAGGTAGTGACCGGCTGGCGAAACAAGGTGTTGGCCGAGTATCGCCCGATTTCGAGAGGATCGCGCTGGGCGCGGGCGATGTACTCCCATTCGTCGTCGTAAATGAACCAGATCTCACGCAGGCCAGAGGCTCGCTCGACCGGGCAGCGTGCAAACTCGGCGAAGCTTTCCAGCGGCAGGGACGGCGGACCGCCGTTGGTGCCGCAGGCGGTATCGACGAATTCAGTCAGCGGGAGTTTCGTGACCGGCGTGCCGAACGGGATGTCCCACACGCGCGTGCGACTCTGCGCCCACGCGCTTGCGGGCACGAACATGCAGACGATCCACAGACAGGCCAGCAGTCTTTGCATCGCGGCAATGCTATCAAACAAAGCAGGGGGAGCCGAGGCTCCCCCTGTCGTTGCACGTAGGTGTTGTCGCTTTACAGTCCGTACACGACCAGCATGGCGGTCGGCAGGATTAGGGGCGCGATGCCCGACCCATGCTGGCTGCCGCCGGCGATGTGGGCAATGTACTGTTTGCCCCCCACCGAGTAGCTGACCGCCGACCCCTTGAGGTTCGTGCCGGTATTGAACCGCCACAGCTCCACCAGAGTCTGCGAGTCGAGGGCGACGAAGGCGCCATCGGCCCAGCCGGTGAACACCAAGCCGCCGGCCGTTGCCAGAGCGCCGGATTCCGCTTGGCGGGTAGCCGGGATGCCCTGGTCATAGGTATGGGTGGCGATGCGCTGGCCGGTCCGCACGTCGATAGCGACCATGTTGGCCTTGGTGTCCACTTGCACCTGGTTGACGGTGCAGCCGAGGCACTCGCGTGCCGTCGGATTGAAGGCCTCAACGGTGGCACGCACCATCGTCTGGTACGTGCAGCCTGAGGTCCGCGTCTGGTAGGTGATGCCGGTGATCGGGTCAAACGACGGCGGCCAAATGCCCGTCGGTGACCCACCCCAGGTGTTGCAGACCAGGGGAGCGTCTGCGCGCGAACGGCCTGCGCGCGGTCCGGCGACGTTGTAGGGCTGCAGGACCTGGCCAGTCAGATACTCCACGGGCTTGCCGGTCTTGGGGTCGATGCCCTTGGTCCAGTTGGTGTTGTCGCCTTGGGCGACGGCCTGCAGGAACTCGCCGGTCGCCGCGTTGAGGGTGTAGGTGAAGCCGTTGCGGGCCCAGTTCGTCACCGCCTTGACCGTGCGACCGTCGGGGGTCCTGAAGTCGAACAGCATGCGCGCGCCGGTGGAGTCGAAATCCCACGCGTCGTTGGGCGTCTCCTGGAAGAACCACTTCATCTTTCCGGTATCGGCGTCAAGGGCGAGCGTGCTGGACGAGTAAAGGTTGTCGCCCGGCCGGAACTCAGGATCGTAAACCGGCGACGGCTCGCCCGTGCCGATGAACACGGTGTTGCTGGCGTAATCGAATGAGGCCGGACCCCACGGCATCGCGGCGCCCCACTTCCATGTCTCTCCCGGCCAGGTCCCGAAGTTGGGCTCGCCCGGCCGCGGGATAGTGTACGTGCGCCAGACTTCCAGGCCGTTCTTGGGATCGAAGCCAACGACAGCGCCGATGCCCGCGCTTCCGGCGGTTCCCGCGATGGCGACGTCTTTGCCGGTGGTGGTCCTGTAGGGCAATACGGCGCCGCCGAAGCTCGTGGTTGCGACGAACTCAGGCCCGTTCGGGCCGCCCGGCTTCTCCTGGCCGGTCGCTTCCCAGATCCTCTCGCCGGAATCCTTGTTGACGCCAATGAACCGCCCATCGCGCGTCGCCTGGATGACGCTGTTTTCCCACAAAGACATGCCGCGGGTGTTGGTGTAGCCGATGAACCTCTCGATCGCGGGGTCATGGCGCCAAATCGGCAAGGCGCGATTACCGGCCCGCACGTCGAACTTCATGATCTTGTTGTGCGAGTCGATCACGTAGAGGAAGCCGTCCTCCACCAGAGGCGCGGCCATCTCGTTGCCGGCGCCTCCGGTCGTGACGGTGCGCGTGGTGGCGCCACCGATCGACGCCATGAACACGACGCGCAGGTTCTGAACGTTGTTCTTGTTGATCTGGCTCAGCTTGGAGTAGTGCCAGCTCTGATAGTTGCCGAGCGTCATCAACCAGTTGTGCGGCTCGTTGTCGGCGTTGCGGAGCCGCTCCGGCGTAATCGGCGCCGCGGCGGCGGGCAGTGCCAGGCACAAGGCCAAGCTCGCGGCCGCAGTCACGGAAAGCATAGGCTTGTTGAGTCTCATGACTTTCCTCCCCTCGTGAGTGCTGGCGCGCGATGCAATGCCAGCCCAACCAGCCTATCGACGATACAACCCGAACGCACTAGCCTCATGGCCTACGTCTTGTCGGCGCTGCGTCGCCACCGATTTTCGCGGTGCGCGAAGGGGAGGATTTGACGCGCGGCCGGCTCTCTGCGCGCGCGGGTCCCTACTCCAAAACCCGGCGCAGAAGCGCGCGAACCTCGTCGAGCTCCCGCAGCGCGGCACTGAGCCGCTTGCGCTGATCCGGTCCCAAGCTGGCCGGCTCTGGCGCCGGTCCGGCTTCCGGAGCTTCGTCGCCGCCATGGCGGCTCTGGTCGCGCAGGACCTTTTGCACGCCGCGGATCGTGTAGCCCTGCTCGTACAGCAGGCCGCGGATCAGGCGCAGGAGCGTGACGTCCTCGGGCCGGTAGTAGCGCCGGCCGCCGCCGCGCTTGAGCGGGCGGACTTGGGTGAACTTGCTTTCCCAGAAGCGCAGCACGTGCTGCGGCACGGCGAGCTCGCCCGCCACCTCGCTGATGGTACGGAAGGCGCCGGGCGCCTTTTCGACCCGCTTGGCGGGACGCGGCTGGGATACGGGATCGCCGGCCATGGGCGCCACCGCCTATCCCAGCGCGTTCTTCGATAGGGCTCGGTTGATCAGGTCTTTGAGGACGTGGGACGGACGGAACACCAGCACCCGCCGCGGCAGGATCGGCACCTCGTCGCCGGTCTTCGGGTTGCGTCCCATGCGCGTGCCCTTTTCGCGCACGTAGAAGCTGCCGAAGCTCGAAATCTTGACCGTGTCACCGCGCACCAGACTCTCGCCGATCTCGTCGAACACCGACTCGACCAGATCGGCCGATTCGTTGCGCGACAGACCGACCTGCTCGTAAACGGCCTCCGCCAGCTGCGCCCGAGTCATCGTCGCCATGTTGTCGCTCGGTCCCTACCCGAGGGGTCCGGCTCGTGGACCCCGACTCCTTCGCCCGAAAGGAGACTTGATACATTAAGGTTAGTCCGACGGAAGAAATCCGTCAAACTCAATAGGATGCGGCCGTTGTCTGCGATGAAGGTTGGATTCCGCGCCCGGGTGTTGCAAGCCTGGACGGGAGCGGGGAATTACATACGCGCGACAGCGGCGCCCCAGGTGAAGCCACCGCCCATGGCCTCCATGACGACGACGTCGTTGCGCTTGATGCGCCCGTCGGCGGTGGCCTCGGCCAGAGCCAGCGGCACCGAGGCGGCGGAGGTATTGGCGTGGTGGTCGACCGTGACCACAACCCGCTCCGGGGGTAGGCCCAGCTTCTTGCCCACGCCGTCGATGATGCGGCGGTTGGCTTGGTGCGGCACGACCCAGTCGATATCGGCCGAGGTCAGGCCGGCACTGGCAAGACTCTCGTCAACCACGCCGGCCAACTTCTCGACCGCATGCTTGAACACCTTGCGACCATCCATGCGCACGACGCCGGCGGTCTTGGTCGAAGACACGCCGCCGGTGGCGTAGAGCAGGTCGTGCTGGCGGCCATCGGAATGCAGGCGCGTCGTCAGAATGCCGCGGTCGGCCGGCGTGCCTTTGCCCTGCCCGGCCCTCAGCACCACTGCGCCGGCTCCGTCACCGAACAGCACGCAGGTCGAGCGATCCTGCCAATCGAGGATGCGGGAGAACGTCTCGGCGCCAATCACCAGCGCGGTCTCGGCCTGGCCGAGGCGCAGGAAGTTGTCGGCGACGGCCAAAGCAAAAATGAAGCCTGAGCACACGGCCTGGACGTCGAAGGCCACGCCGCGGGTCAGCCCAAGGCGCTCCTGAACCCGGGTGGCGGTGGCCGGAAACGTCTCATCCGGCGTGGTGGTGGCCAGCACGATCAGGTCGATCGCGCCGGCACCGATGCCCGCAGCGGCCAGGGCGCGCTCGGAGGCCTTCACGGCCAGATGCGAGGTGAACTCACCTTCGGCGGCGACGTGGCGCACGCGGATGCCGGTGCGCTCGACGATCCACTCGTCGGAGGTGTCGATGGTCTTGGCGAGTTCGTGGTTCGTGACCTGGCGTTCCGGCAGGTAGGCGCCGACGCCCGCAATCACCGAGCGAATCACGGAGCCCTGCCCCGCGGCGGCGTCGCGCCGCGCCTTCACGGCCGGCTCGATCGTCATGACGCGGCCTTGGCGGGAATAAGTGCGATGGCTGTCTCGCGATGGTCGAACACGTCGAGGTCGGCGTGGATGCGTTCGTTGAAGTCGCCCTTCACCATGTCGGCGGCGACCGCGATGGCGCTGGCGAAGCCCTCGCCGTCGGTGCCGCCGTGGCTTTTCACCACCACGCCGTTGAGGCCGAGGAACAGGGCGCCGTTGTACTGGCGCGGGTCGAGCTTGGCGCGGAGAGCGTCCAGGGCCGGCTTGGCCAGCAGGTACCCAAGCATCGACACCCACGAGCGCCGGAAGGCGGTGTTGAGGAACGATGAAATGAGCTTGGCGGTGCCCTCGGTCGCCTTGAGCACGGCGTTGCCGGTGAAGCCGTCGGTCACGACCACGTCCACGGTCCCGGCGCCGATGTCGTCACCCTCGACGAAGCCGTGGAAGTCGAAACCGAACTTGGCCTCGCGCAGGATCTGTCCGGCGGTCCGCACGGCCTCCACGCCCTTCTGCTCCTCGGCACCGACGTTGAGGAGGCCAACGGTTGGGCGCTCGACGCCCAGGACGCTGCGGGCGAAGCCAGCACCCATGATGGCGAACTGCACCAGGTTGCGCGCGTCGCACTCGGTGTTGGCACCCAGATCGCACATGGCGCTCTCACCACGCACGGTTGGAAAATATGTAATCATTGCAGGGCGATCTATGCCGGTCTGCATCTTTAACACGAACCTCCCCAATGCCATCAGGGCGCCCGTGTTGCCGGCCGAGACGACGCCCGCGGCGGCGCCGTCGCGCACCGCCTCGATCGCCAGCCGCATGCTGGACTGGGGGCTCTTGCGCAACGCCTGGCTCGGCTTGTCGCCGGGCAGGATCACCTGGGTGGCGTGCCGTATCTCGACCGCGCCAGCGAGCTTCGGGTGCCGCGCCAGCAACGCCCGGATGCGGTCCTGGTCGCCGAACATCTGAAACCGCAGGTGCGGCATCCGTTTGTGCGCCATAGCCGCGCCCTCGATCACCATGTCGGGGGCCGAGTCGCCCCCCATGGCGTCGAGCGCAAGAACCAGCTCAGCGCTCATTGGTGCCCCCACAAGTTGGTTCGCGTGGTACGGCGAGCGAGGCGCCCGCCCAGGGGGCCATCCGTTCCGATGCCCGCGGGGCGATCGGCAAGGATGTTAGGCCTCCGTGGCCTCGGTTACCTCGCGGCCATCGTAGTGACCGCACGATGCGCAGACGTGATGCGGGCGCTTGTGCTCACCGCAGTTCGAGCACTCGATGTAGCTGTTCGGCGCCAGCGCATCATGCGAACGGCGCATGTTACGGGTCGAAGGGGTCTTCTTTCTCTTGGGTACCGCCACGTTACGCCCTGCTCCTCCAGTGTTTCAGGCCCGCAAACGGACCCGCTTTCTTCTCTCCGCCGTCTTCAGCGGCATCACGCCATTCGTCGAACTCCTCGCCAACTTGGCGCGGGTACGGATCAATGGCCAAAGACAGATACTCGGCGATCATGTCGCCCAGGTCGAACCAGCCGTCGATTACCTCGCCCGGCGGTTCCGGCGCGTCGAGGCCGATCGCCTCGCCGCCAATGCCCACGTCGGTTAGGTCTTCCTTGTCACCGCGATCAGCCGCCCCGGAGGCCGCAGCCTGGGGCAGGAATTCCACATCAAACGCCTCATCGACCCGGCTTTGAACCGGATCGAGGGTTACGACGGAGGACTGTACCACAGCAGCATGGAATGTCACCCGCGCGCGGACGCCGTCGCCGGCGATCGTCCGTACCAAAGCCTCGGCTTCCAAGGCCTCCACGGCCCCTACGCCGAACCGGCGCGCCAGAGCGGCACACTCCTCGGGAGTGGCGGCAATGGTCAGGCGATCGTCTTCCTCACCGAATTTCGCGACCTCGAAGCGGCGCGAAAACTCAGGCGCCGGTCGCGGCGCGGCCGTGGTCGCGGCCGGAACCGACGCGGGCTCTGATGGCCCCTGCGAGCGAACGCCGGTGGGGCGCGCTCCCTTGTCAGCCTTTGGCGGCACGGTCGAATCGTCCTTGGTTGGGAAGCCCATACCTAGTGCCGGGCGCCACCGGGGTCAATGGCGGGAACGGCCCAGGGGGCGGTTTTCAGGCCGCGTAGGGGGTCGGCGGGAACCCGGTGTGGCCCGCCTTGAGATCATCGAGGGACTGTCGGTCGGCGCCGGCGGCGGCGCGGCGGACGTAGCCGGTAAGGCGCGCGACCGTCGCGTCATCAGCCACGACCGTGCCGAAGACATTGCGCCGCAGGGCGTCCTCGAGGCTCTCGGTCCCGGCCAAGGCTCGTTCGTAGGCTTGGGCGCGGCCATAGAAGGCGCGCGCCATGGTCTTGACCCGGCGGGCGACGCCGGCGTCACCGACGCCGAGTTCGCGAATGCTACGCTCCAGGTCGGCGGTCATGATGTCGAACGTCGCGTCCGACAGTACGTCCGCGTCGCGTCCGCCCAGGCTGCGCAGGCGCCGGAAGGCGAGCGCGGCGTGCAGTGCCACCATGTCAAAGCGCCCGTCGATCGTATCGGGGACGCCGAGCGAGCCGTAGAACGCTGGCAGGCGCGCCTGCGCCAGCAGGGCGAAGTACAGCGCACGGCCGGCTTCGACCTCGGACCGCGGCCTCAGCTTGCGGCGCAGGAATCCGAGCACGCTCAACGGCCGACTCCATAAGCGCAGAGCCGCGGTCGCGTTGACACTTCGCGCCGCCCGGTGCGATGGTGCCCGCGCGCACGCGGCCGGTCCGCGGCGAATGGGGCATCGTGAAAATTCAGGTCGCGCATCGATTGGTCCTTACGGCCACCCTGGGCGCAGCCCTGGTTCTTATCGGTGCCGGCGGCTGTGCGCCAGTGCGCGATTCGCGCGGCTACATCCTCAACGAGCGCGCCCTTGCCACCATCACCCCGGGCCGCGACACCCGCACCACGGTTCTGACTGCCCTGGGAACCCCCACCGCCGTCGGCACCTTCCAGGCCAACAGCTGGTACTACATCGGCACCCAGACCGAGACGGTCGCCTACAAGGAACCGGTGGTGCTCGACCAGCAGGTCGTGGCGATCGCGTTCACGGACGGCGGCGTGGTGACCGACATTCACCGCTACTCGCTGGCCGACGCCATCAAGATCAATCCGACCGACCGCGAGACGCCGACGCGCGGCCGCGAGATGTCGCTGCTCGAACAACTCCTCGGCAACATCGGCCGCTTCAATCCGCGGCCTGAGACCAACGACGGGTTCTAGCCGTCGGCGCTGCAGCCCATTGGGCCGCACGCCTCCACAACATTGTGTGCCGCGGGCGCCGCCACCTCAGACAGGACAGGCGCGAACCCGCCACCTGGCGTCCGGAAGTTGGTCGTCTGACCCTGATAGATCCGCGCCGCTGCAAGTAGCACCGCGCCATCGTAGGCGTAGTTGCGGATATCCAGTTTGAGCGATTCGCTCCGGCCATCGACCTGGACGGTGCGCGCGCTCGGCGGCACCAGCTCCTGCGCCACGTAGTCGCCGGCGAGAATATCGTTCCACGCACGCCGCGTGAGCTTGTCGCCCCGATACGCGGCCTTGCTCCCGTACCCGGCGCTCGGCTTGAAGAAGAGCTTGGAGCGCCCGGCCCACAAGGCCTCGGCACGCTCCTGCGTTACAACTTCGGTGCGTGGAATGGCTGCGGCCAAGGCCGCAATGTCCTCCGCGTCGACGCCCCACGCGCGCAGGCGCTCGACGTCCCCTAGGACCGCCAGGTTGCGCTTGTTGGCGAACACGGCGTGTGACCACGGGTTGGGCGTCACCACCACGTCGCCGGCGATGTAGCCCGCGCGCACCGCGGCGTGCTCTGGGCCGCCGAGGTCGAAGTCGGTCAGCCGATTGTAGATCAGGTCGATGAGCTTGCCGTCGTTCCAGACTGCGCCGTCGCGGTGGGTCATCGCGCGCGGATCGGCGATCACCGCGTCGATACCGCGACTGCGGAACAGACGCTGGAACAACAGAAATTCTGGGAACAGATATTGCTGCTCCGGCTCGTCGTCGACGATGGCGACGCGGGCCAACGGGGTCGTGCGGCGCTGCCGGCGCCATTCAGCCTCAAAGGTCGCCGCGAACGCGTCGAGCAGCGCCACAGCGTCGCCGCTGCGCGGGAACGCGCTATCGACCTCAGCGCAGCAGGCGCGCTGCGCCGCCGCGACGTACGCATTGATGAGCGCGCCGCCTGCGTTGGTGTTGATCTCGATCAGCTTCGGCCCGTCGGCGCCGATATGGAAGTCGTAACCCATGAACACGCCGATCGGCCCCGTCCGCAGCCGGGCGATGGCGGGGGCGTCCTGCAACACGGCCGTTTGATAGGCAGGGAGACGCGACATCGACTCGATCGCGGCGATGGCGCGCGCCATGCGGCGGCGATGTTGACCGGCGAGGAATACGGGCTGCGCTGAAACAAGACTCGGGCGCGAAGCCAGGTGACGAGCCGAAAACCCAGACTCGCCAACCGATTGGTCCAGAGCGGATTCGAGCGCAGCGCGATCCAACGTGATGCACGCGCAATCGCGGTTCATTCGTTCAACAGCGATGCGGCTGAGCTCGGTCACGCGCGATTCCCGGGAGGGTGGTTGTATTACATGTGAGCGGACGCGGCGCCCGGTACAAGGGCCGGCCGAAACGAAATCGGCCGGGCACTAGGCCCGGCCGATCTAGCGTCGATGCGCTCGTCTGCTAGTGGGCCAGCGCGGCCAGCAGCAGCAGGGCGACGATGTTGGTGATCTTGATCATCGGGTTGACTGCAGGACCCGCGGTGTCCTTGTACGGATCGCCGACGGTGTCACCGGTCACGGCCGCCTTGTGAGCGTCCGAACCCTTGCCACCGTGGTTGCCGTCCTCGATGTACTTCTTGGCGTTGTCCCACGCACCGCCGCCCGCCGTCATCGAGATGGCTACGAACAAGCCGGTGACGATGGTGCCGAGCAGCATGGCGCCCAGCGCGGCGAAGGCCTGGGCCTGCTCGCCGGTGATCCACAGGATCACGTAGTAGACGATGATCGGGGCCAGCACCGGTAGCAGCGAGGGGACGATCATCTCGCGGATGGCCGCCTTGGTCAGCATGTCGACGGCGCGGCCGTAATCCGGCTTCGCCGTGCCTTCCATGATGCCCTTGATCTCGCGGAACTGACGGCGGACTTCGACGACCACCGAGCCGGCCGCGCGGCCGACCGCGGTCATCGACATGGCGCCGAACAGATACGGCAGCATGCCACCGATGAACAGCCCGACGACGACGTACGGGTTGCTCAGCGAGAAGTCGACGTTGAGGTGCGGGAAGAAGAACTTCAGGTCGAGCGTGTAGGCACCGAACAGCACCAGCGCGGCGAGACCGGCGGAGCCGATCGCGTAGCCCTTGGTGACTGCCTTGGTGGTGTTGCCCACCGCGTCGAGCGCATCGGTGATCTTGCGCACGTCCTTGGGCATTCCCGCCATCTCGGCAATGCCACCGGCATTGTCGGTGACCGGGCCGTATGCATCGAGAGCGACCACCATGCCGGCGAGGGCCAGCATCGCCGTCACCGCAATGGCGACGCCGAACAGGCCTGCAAACAGGTAGGCGACGATGATGCCGGCCGAGATGATGATGACCGGGAGCGCCGTGGCTTCCATCGAAATGGCCAAGCCCTGGATGATGTTGGTGCCGTGGCCCGTCGTCGAAGCCTGGGCGATCGACTTCACCGGGCGCGACTTGGTGCCGGTGTAGTACTCGGTCACCCAGATCAGGAGGCCGGTGACGACCAGGCCCACAAGCGCAGTCCAGTACAGATCCATGCCGGTAAAGGTGGCGCCGCCCTGCGCGCGCAGGGTGGTCTCCATGCCGACGGTGGCGGAAATGATCGGATAGATCACAACCGCCGACGAAACGGCCGACACGATGAAGCCCTTATAAAGGGCGCCCATGATGTTGGTGCCGCCGCCGAGCTTGACGAAGAACGTGCCGAGGATCGACGTGAAGATGCAGACGCCGCCGATGGCGAGCGGAAGCACCATCACCTGCTCCAGGATGCTGTTGCCCTCGAAGAAGATCGAGCCCAGCACCATCGTGGCGACCAGGGTCACGGCATACGTCTCGAACAGGTCCGCGGCCATGCCGGCGCAATCGCCGACGTTGTCGCCGACGTTGTCCGCGATGACCGCCGGGTTACGCGGGTCATCCTCTGGAATTCCCGCTTCGACCTTGCCGACCAGGTCAGCGCCGACGTCGGCGCCCTTGGTGAAGATGCCGCCGCCGAGACGGGCGAAGATCGAGATCAGCGAACCGCCGAAGCCGAGAGCCACCAGCGCCGTGACCATCTCACGGATGGTGAGGTCGGTCATCAAGAGGGCGCCGTAGTAGACCGCGACTGCGAGCAGCGCCAAGCCGGCCACCAGCATTCCAGTGACCGAGCCAGCGCGGAACGAGACGTCGAGGCCTTCCTGCAGACCCTTGGACGAGGCCTGTGCCGTGCGCACGTTGGCACGCACCGAGACGAGCATGCCGACGTAGCCGGCGATGCCCGAAAGGATTGCTCCGATCAGGAACCCGAATGCCGAGTACCAGCCGAGGAAGACGGCGGTGATGATGAACACCACGACGCCGACCATGGCGATGGTGCGGTACTGCCTGTTCAGGTAGGCCATGGCACCGACCTGAATCGCTGCGGAAATTTCCCGCATGCGGTCGGTGCCAGTGTCGGCCGCCAGCACAGACCGGCTTGCGTAGATCGCGTAAAGCACCGCGAACACACCGGCCGCAATAGCGAGCCAATGCATTGTCAGCATGTCGTCATCCCCTCGTCTGAAGAAATTGAAGCTGCGGGACCACCAAAAGACCACGCGCCTTGTGGTTGGCGCGCTACCCGCGCGACGCCCGAAAAGTGGGCGCCTTATGCCATGCCTGCCCACGGAAGGCAAACATCGCCTGGGGTCCCTACCCCAAACCGACCCCATCCGATGGTGTCCCGCGGGGGTCCGGGAAGTACGCCAGGGGTTTGACGGAGTAGTTCAACGCCCCGAGGCCGCGATCCCGGGTACTCCCCTCGGGGTAGTTAGGCGACCAGCTTGGCGACGCGGGTGACCAGGACGCGCGTGACTACTTCGCCGCCGAGGACTTGGTTGGCCATCAGGTTGGCGCGCTCTTTGATCCGCACGAGGTCGACGCTGTCGACGCCGTCGGTGCGCTTAGGCGCCGCACGGTGTGCGTCACGCACGATTGCATCGCGGATCCGCGGCAGCATTGCGGCGATCTCTGCCTCGCGGCGCACGTCGTTGATCTCGAAGCGGAAATCGATGGCGACGTAGTGGTCGAGCGCCGTGCCTGAATTCACCGGGAAGGTCAGATTCTCCATCGGCACGAAGCCCTTGGTCAGGACCTCGACCGACTGACCGGTTGCCAGTTCTTCGAAATTCGACAGAACCCAGGTGACGAGGGCGAGGCCGCCGCTGAAAAAAGTGATCAGGCTGACGGTGATGATGACGAGGCGGGTCATGACGGACAGCCGCATTATCCCCCGGAACCGCGTGAATTGGAAACGCGTCCGCGGGCTGCCCCGGACTTCGGTGACGGACTAACTGCGTCAGAAGTGCTGGAAACCCTTACGCGCGTAGGGAATCTCGTTGCCGGCAGAGTCCACAACGTGGACGCCGGGTTGCTGCACGACCGTGCCGATGGGGGCCAACTCGATCTTCAAGGAGCGCGATAGCGCTTCGACGCGGAGGGAATCGCCCGGCGAGGCCGTGAACAGTATCTCGTAGTCGTCGCCGAAGCTGATGAGGCCCTTATGCTCCGCCGGCACACGCTCGAGGGCACGTTGTGCCGCCTCCGACAGCGGCATGTCCCACAGGCGCAGGTGGGCCCCGACGCCGGACTGCTCGCAGATGTGGCCCAGGTCGGCGAGCACGCCGTCCGACACGTCGATGGTGGCGTGCGCCAGCCCACGCAGCGCCTGGCCAAGTTTCAGCCGCGGGGTCGGCCGATCGAGGCGTCCGCGCAGATACGCCGCGTCCTCGGCGTCAACGTCGAGGCCCCCTTGAGCCACCATGAGGCCGAGGCGCGCATCGCCGATGGTGCCGGAGACATAAATATCGTCGCCGGCGCGTGCCCCGGCGCGGCGCGGCATGGTCCCCGCCGGCACGTGCCCGAAGATGGTGACCGACAGCACGAGATCGTTCGGCGTCGCGACGGTGTCGCCGCCCACGAGACGGAGGCCATAGGTCGCCTGGTCTTCGGCCAGGCCGGCGGCGAAGCGATTGATCCAGGCGTCGTCGACGCCAGGCGGCCAGCCGGCGGTGAGCAGATAGGCAATCGGCTCCGCGCCCTTGGCGGCGAGGTCCGACAAGTTGACGCGCAACAACTTGCGGCCGACGTCGCCGGGGTCGGTGGTGTGGTCGAAGTGCACGCCCCGCACCATGGCGTCGGCCGACACCACCAGTTCAGTGCCGGGTGGCGGGCGCACCAGCGCCGCGTCATCGCCGAGGTCGAGGGAGTTGGCCGCGTCGCCGGCCGCACTGCGTGCCAGAGGCGCGAACACTTCGGCGATCAGATCGAATTCGCCGCGCCGCGTCACGGCCAGCGCGGGCTCAGGCGACTTCGCTCGGGCGCAGGTGGCGCGCGAGATTGTCGAGCACGCCGTTGACCAGCCCCGGCTCCGGGCCGGCGAAGAACCCATGCGCCACGTCGATGTACTCGCTGATGATGACGCGGGCCGGAACCTCCTTGCGCGCCAGCAGCTCAAACGCCGCCGCGCGCAGCAGGGCGCGCAGGATGCCGTCGAGCCGCGATGGCTCGCGCGACTTGCTCAGCGAGCCCTTGAGCAGCGCATCGAGCTCTTCCTGACGGCCGGTACCACCGCGCACCAGAGCGCGGAAAAAGTCCGGGTCCGGATCGGCCATGCGCTGGCCGTCGATCTCGGCGCCCAGGCGGTGGCTGAGGTATTCGTCCACCACGTCGTCCGGGCGGCCGCCGCCGAACTCTACCTGATAGAGCGCCTGCACCGCAGCAAGGCGGGCGACCGAGCGGCGCTTGAGGGTCTGCTCGTTGTCGCTGCGCGTGTTCGCCGCCGGCGTTCCTTCGGTGGTCATGGCGTGGACAATTGGTGCTTCAGCGCGATCATGTCCAGCGCCGCGCGCGCGGCAAAGCCACCTTTGTCTTGCTTGCTGACCTGGGCGCGGTCCCAGGCCTGCTCGTAGTTCTCCACCGTCAGCACGCCGTTGCCCAGGGCGACGGCGTAGTGCGACACGGCGTACGAGATCCCCCGCATGCATTCCTGGGCGACGTATTCATAGTGATCGGTATCGCCGCGAATGACGCAGCCGAGCGCGATGTAGCCGTCGTAAGTCGGCCGCCCGCCCAGGCGCAACTCGTCGCCCCGCAGCGCGAACATCAGCGCCGCCGGGATTTCGAGACAGCCGGGCACCGGCACGATGGTGTACTTGGCATTCCCCGCCGCCAGCACGGCGGTGGCGCCGCGCAGCATTTCGTTGGCGATGTCCTCATAGAACCGCGCCTGGATGATCAGAAGGCTGTCGGCGGTGGCGGCCATGCTCAGGCCTTCGCCAGCGGGATGGGACGTTCGCCGACGATGCTCAGGCCGTAGCCGTCGAGACCGACTGGCGCGCGGTGCGAGTTGGACAGCAGAATCATCTCGCGCACGCCAAGGTCGAGCAGGATCTGTGCACCGATGCCGTACTCGCGCAGTTCGGGTTGCTCCGGCCGCTCGTTCGTCGTGCCGAAGACGCGCTGACCACGCGACGCGCGCAACGCATCCGACACGGACGTGGTGCGCGGCTCGCGGATCAGCACGACGATCCCCCTGCCCTCCGCGCCGATCATGCGCATCGCCTCGTGCAGCACGACATCGCGTGGTCCTTCGGCGCCGAGCAGATCGCTGAGCACATTGACGCTGTGCATGCGCACCAGTACCGGGCCGGGCGCGCGAACGTCGCCCTTCACCAGCGCCAGATGCTCGGCGTACTCGACCGTGTTGACGTAGACAGTCATGTGGAAGTCGCCGCCGTAGCGGCTGTGCAGCTCCGTTTCGAGCGAGCGGCGAACGATGGTGTCGTGACGGCGGCGATAGGCGATGAGGTCTGCGATGCTGCCGACCTTGAGCCCGTGGGTCGCAGCGAACTGCAACAGCTCCGGCAGACGCGCCATGGTGCCGTCGTCGTTCATGATCTCGCAGATGACACCGGCCGGCTTCATGCCGGCGAGGCGCGCCAGGTCGACCGAGGCCTCCGTATGTCCAGCGCGCACCAGCACGCCGCCGTCGCGCGCGACGAGCGGGAACACGTGGCCCGGCGAATGGATGTCGTCTTTGCCGGTCTTCATGTTCGTCGTGTCGGCCGCCACCGCGATGGTGCGCGCGCGGTCGGCCGCCGAAATGCCGGTGGTAACTCCCTCGCGCGCTTCGATGGAGACCGTGAACGCCGTCTGGTGGCGGCTCAGATTGCGCGGCGCCATCAGCGGCAGGTCGAGTTCCTCGACGCGGCTGCGCGTCAGCGCCAGGCAGATCAGGCCGCGGCCATAGCGCGCCATGAAGTTGATGGCATTGGCGTCGGCCCGCTCGGCGGCAACGATGAGGTCACCCTCGTTCTCGCGCCCCTCGTCATCGACGACGACGACCATCCGGCCGGCACGGATGTCGGCGATGAGGTCCTCGATCGGAGCGAGACGCTGGGTGCGCGACATATCCATGCTCTAGTTGTTTCCGCGAACCTCGATCAGCCGGGCGACATAGCGCGCCAGCGGATCGGGCTCGAAGTTGAGGCGAGTGCCCACGGTGACGGCGCCCAGGGTGGTCACTGCCAGTGTGTGGGGGATGATATTTACTCCAAACGTCGCCCCGTCCACCTCATTGATGGTCAGGGCAACCCCATCCAGGGTCACCGAACCCTTGGGCGCGACGAGATGGCGCACGCCATCAGGCGCCGCGAGGGTGAGGCGTACCGAGTCGCCATCTTGGCGGCGCGCCCGCACTTCAGCGATGCCGTCGACGTGTCCCAACACGAAGTGACCACCCAGCTCATCGCCGACCTTCAGCGGCCGTTCCAGATTGATCTTGGTCGCCAGCCGCCAATGGACAAGGTTGGTGCGGGCCAGCGTCTCAAGCGAAACCTCGGCCCCGAACCAGCCCGGCTCCTCCTCGACCACCGTCAAGCAGACGCCCGCGCAGGCGATCGACGCGCCGATGCCCAGGGCTCCGATGTCCGACGCAATCTCGAACCGCGTGCTGCCCGGTGACTTGGCGACCCGCCGAACCGTGCCGAGGTGCGTGATGATGCCAGTGAACATTCAGGCCCCGCGCAAGTGAACCCGTCGGTCGATGCAGTGAGGAGCGCGCACCTGACGAGAAGCGGGTTTCGCATCCTGCGCTTCTGGAACAACAACGTATTGTCGAACACCGCGGGGGTTCTGGAGCCTATTCGCAACGCGCTTCGCGCTGACCCCCCACCCCTGCCCTCCCCCGCAAGGGGGGAGGGAGTGTAGCGGTGTGGCGTTCCGCATAACTCACTGCGCCTTATACGTTTCAACCATGTCTTCGCCGGCGGGCGATGCGCCCTCGCGGCGGAAGCGCGGCGCGGCGTTCAGGGTCTGCAGGCCGAATGACTCGGCTGCCGGCACGCCGTCGCCACCGAGCCACATGGGCGCGCGGTACCACACGATGCGGTCGATGGGACCGTCGCGCAGCAACGCTGCGGTCAGGTGGCGGCCGCCTTCGACCAGCACGCGCGTGATGCCGCGCTGGGCGAGTGCCGCGAACGCGGCTTTGGGTTCGGGGTGGCCTTCGTGTCCAGCCGAAACGGGAATGATAAGCACGCCCGCATCGGCGAAAGCCTTTTGACGCAGCGCATCCGCGCCCGCCAACGTGACGATCCACGTCGGAGTCTGACGCGCGGTGGCGATGATCTTCGCCGTCAACGGCGTGCGCAGGCGGCCGTCGAACACCACGCGGACCGGAGAGCGATACTCAAGCCCCGGCAGACGGCAGGTCAGTTCGGGATCGTCGGCGAGCACCGTGCCGGAGCCCACCACGACGGCATCCTGGCGCGCACGCAACGCATGCCCTTGGGCACGCGCGGGCTCGCCGGTGATCCATTTCGATTCGCCCGAGCCAGTGGCGATGCGGCCATCGAGCGACGAGGCGACTTTGAGGGTGACGAGCGGCCGGGACGCCGTGATGCGCAGTAGGAATCCAGCGTTGAGCGCCTTGGCGTCCGCCTCCAGGACGCCCTCGATCACTTCGACTCCGGCATTCTTGAGCAGCGCGATGCCCTTGCCGTTGGTGCGCGGATCAGGATCGCGGCACGCAATCACCGCGCGCTTGATGCCCGCGGTGGCCAGTGCGACGGCGCACGACGGAACCTTGTCGTTGTGCGCGCACGGCTCGAACGTGACGTATGCAGTCGCGCCCCTTGCGTTGCCGCGCGCACGCGCAAGCGCTTCGGTCTCGGCGTGCGGACGGCCGCGCGGTTGCGTCCAGCCGCGGCCGACGACGAGCCCGTCCTTGACGAGGACACAGCCGACCGCAGGGTTGGGCCACACCACGCCCAGGCCACGGCGGGCAAGCCGCAGTGCCGCCCGCATGTGGTCGTCGTGCGAAGGCGCGCCCCGATGTTCGTGCGAAGGCACGCCCCGGTGCGTGACGTCGCTTAGATCAGGTGTCGGAGTCGCCACCGCTCAACTCGCCGACGAAGGTCTCGAAATCGCGCGCCTCGCGGAAGTTGCGATACACCGACGCGAAGCGCACGTATGCGACCTGATCTAGATTGGACAATGCGTCCATCACCATCTCGCCAATGACGCTGGACTGGATCTCGGATTCACCGAGGCTTTCGAGGCGGCGGACGATGCCGCTGACCATGCGCTCGATGCGTTCGTGCTCCACCGGTCGCTTGCGCGTCGAGATCAGGATCGAGCGCATCAGTTTGTCGCGATCGAACGGCACGCGCTGGCCGGTCTTTTTCACCACCGTCAACTCGCGCAACTGAATGCGCTCGAAGGTAGTGAACCGCGAGCCGCACGACGGGCAGAAGCGCCGGCGCCGGATCGAGGCGTTGTCCTCGGTCGGACGCGAGTCCTTCACCTGGGTGTCGGCGTTGCCACAGAACGGACAGCGCATAGCTCCCCCTTAGCTCACACGTGCTCGGGCAGTTGCAGCGGAACGTCGCCACCACCCGAGGTCGGAATAAATCGGAAAGCGCTTGCACAGCGCCATCACCTCGGCGCGCGCCTTGGCCTCGGCCGCCGAGTTGTCGTCGGGATTGCGCGCCGCGCCGTCGAGCACGTCGGCGATCAGGCGCCCGATCTCGCGGAACTCCGGTTGGCCGAAGCCGCGCGTCGTCGCCGCCGGGCTGCCCAAACGCACACCGGACGTCACCGTCGGCTTCTCCGGATCGAAGGGAATGCCGTTCTTGTTGCAGGTCATGTGGGCACGGCTGAGCGCCGCTTCGGCAACCTTGCCGGTGAGCTTCTTGGGCCGCAGGTCGACCAGCAGCAAATGGGTGTCGGTGCCGCCCGATACGATGTCGAGGCCACGCACCGACAAGGTCTCGGCCAGCACGCGCGCATTGGCGATGACATTGGCCGCGTAATCCTTGAACGACGGCTGCAGCGCTTCCTTGAAGGCCACCGCCTTGGCGGCGATGACGTGCATCAGCGGTCCACCCTGGATGCCCGGAAAGATCGCCGAGTTCACCTTCTTGGCGATGTCCTCGTCGTTGGTCAGGATCATGCCGCCGCGCGGTCCGCGCAAAGTCTTGTGCGTCGTCGTGGTGGCGACGTGGGCGTGCGGGAACGGGTTCGGATGCAGTCCCGCTGCGACCAGTCCGGCGTAGTGCGCCATGTCCACCATGAGGATGGCGCCGACCTGGTCGGCGATCTGGCGGAACTTGGCGTGGTCAACCTGACGCGGATACGCGGACCCGCCGGCGATGATCATCTTCGGTTTGTGCTGCTTGGCGAGCGACTCGACCTCATCGAAGTCAACGCGCGCGTCCTGGCGGCGTACGCCGTACTGCACCGAGTGGAACCACTTGCCCGATTGGTTGGGCGGCGCGCCGTGGGTCAGGTGACCGCCGGCCGCAAGCGACATGCCCATGATGGTATCGCCGGGCTTGAGCAGCGCGTTGAGCACGCCCTGGTTGGCCTGGCTGCCGGAGTGCGGCTGGACGTTGGCGAAGGCGCAACCGAACAGCTGCTTGGCGCGATCGATGGCGAGGTTCTCGACCACGTCAACGTGCTCGCAGCCGCCGTAGTAGCGCTTGCCCGGATAGCCCTCGGCGTACTTGTTGGTGAGCACCGAGGCCTGCGCCTGCAGGACCGCCGGGCTGACGATGTTCTCGGACGCGATCAGCTCGATCTCGTCCTGCTGGCGGCCGATCTCGCCCTCGATGGCGGCGAATACGTCCGCGTCGTCGCGCGCCAAGTCCGCATCAAAGAAACGTCCCATGGCCGGTTAGCCCAGCTTCTCGACGCGACGGGCGTGGCGGCCGCCCTCGAACGACGTTGACAGGAACGCACTCAGACAGTCCTTGGCCACGTCGATGCCGGTGGTGCGGGCACCCAGGCACAGGACATTGGCGTCGTTGTGCATGCGCGACAGGCGCGCGCTCAAGCCATCGTGAACCAGGGCGGCGCGCACGCCGGGGCGCCGGTTCAAAGCGATCGAAATCCCGATGCCGCTGCCGCAGATGCCGACGCCTTTGGTCGCCTTGCCGGTGGCAACGGCGTCCGCAAGCGCGCGGCCGAAATCCGGGTAGTCGACCGAGCCGGCCGAGTTGGTGCCGAGGTCGAGGAGCTTGTAGCCCTGCGCGGCCAGTTCCTTCTTGAGGACTTCTTTGAGCTCGAAACCGCCGTGATCCGACGCGAGCGCAACGGTTTCTGCCGCCATGACAAGGACTTACCGGTGGGAATGGAAACCGCATTCCTACCATATGTCGGCGTGCGTGGCCAACTTCCCACAAGGGAAAGGGCTGAAAGCTAGGGCTAGTGCGGCGTTGCGGAGGGGGCCCAGGGTCGGACCGCGGCGGAGAGCCGCCGGACCGCACTCGGTCCCGGAGGGGTATTCCGCGCACCCCTGCCCCGAGGGGGAGGGAGGGGGGCTGGGGGCGCGCGGAAACTCGAATTCGGGTCGCCCGCTGCGCGCCAGGGCGCGCCGCGGGAGACGGGTTAGCGGTCGCTCAGGCGGCGGCGGCCGGCAAACTCGCCCTTGGCGAAGTTGTGCGGCGCGGCGCTGTCGCGGCGATGCCGGAGAACCTGAAGAAGCTTGTTCACCAGCCGCGTAAATGTCTGTGCCATGTTCGTCTCTTCTGTATGCGGGTACTAAAGCCTGCGCCTGTTACATCGGCCTTTTCGGCTCCCAAATCCATTTCGTATTGGCCGTATTACGCGACACAAAATCCCTTCAGGGAATCTGAGAACCTCTCACTTATTGCGTGACGCTCATATCGTGTCGGCGCTGCGGAAAATCGCGCAACAAAGAGTCAGCCCGGCCCCTCGCATTTTGCGAAAGTTGCGCTGTGGCAGGCTAACAAAATTGGCGCGAGCGGAGCAGGAGGCTCCGGCGGGCTTAGGCCGAACTCCCGCGCGGCGGTGTGCCGCCCGGCTCGTTCGGATCGCCGAGCTTCTTGGCGATGACATATTCGAGCTTCCGTACCGCCAAGCGGCTGAGCTCATCCTTCGAGGCCGACGCGGCCCCGACCGCCACGGCCTCGATCCCGGTGATCGGGTCCACGGCGCAGACGCGCACATAGGCGCCGCGCACAACGAACTCGATCAGGTACTCCTTGCCTGATCGTTGGCCACCCCTGCCCCCGCCTCGCGTCAGGCGGCGCGCTCCAGGTGCATCTGGGTCCACAGGTCGTTCAGCGCGCCCGCCAGGGCGTGCATCATCTGATCCGTGTGGACCGGCGACGGCGTGAAGCGGAAGCGCTCCTTGCCGCGCGGCACGGTCGGGAAGTTGATCGGCTGGACGTAGATGTTGTGCTTCTCGAGCAGAAGGTCGGAGCCTTCCTTGCAGCAGCGCGGGTCACCGACCATCACCGGCACGATGTGACTCTGCGAGTGCATCAGCGGCAGCGCGTACTGCGTGAACAAGTCGCGCAAACGTTGCGCCCGCTCCTGATGCTTCTCGCGCAACTCATTGTGCGCCCGCACATACTGCACCGAGGCCAGCGCCCCGGCGGCGACCACCGGCGACACCGAGGTCGAGAAGATGAATCCGGGCGCAAAGCAACGGATGGCATCGATGACGGCGGCCAAGCCGGCGACATAGCCGCCACCGACGCCGAACGCCTTGCCGAGCGTGCCGTTGATGACGTCGATGCGGCCCATCAGACCTTCGCGCTCGGCGATGCCGGCGCCGCGATGGCCGTACAGGCCGACCGCATGCACCTCGTCGAGGTAGGTCAGCGCGTTGTAGCGCTCGGCCAGGGCGACGATGTCGGCCAGGGGCACGATATCGCCTTCCATCGAGTAGACCGACTCGAGGGCGATGATCTTCGGCGCGCCGCCGTCGGCTGCGCGCAGCAGTTCCTCAAGGTGGCCGGGATCGTTGTGGCGGAAGATGCGCTTGTCGGCCTTCGAGTGGCGAATGCCCTCGATCATCGACGCGTGGTTGAGCTCGTCCGAGAAGTAGATGCAGCCCGGCAGCAGGCGTCCCAGCGTGGACAGCGCCGCTTCGTTGGCGTTGTAACCGGAGCTGAAGAGCAGCGCGGCCTCTTTGCCATGCAGGTTGGCGAGCTCGCGCTCCAGCAGCACGTGATAGTGGTTCGTGCCCGAGATGTTGCGCGTGCCGCCAGCGCCCGCGCCGACCTCGTCGATCGCCGTCCGCATGGCGTCGAGCACGACCGGGTGCTGCCCCATGGCCAAATAGTCGTTCGAGCACCAGACGATGACTTCGTGGGTGGTGCCGTCGGCGCGCCAGCGTGTCGCGCGCGGGAATCGGCCAGCCTGGCGCGCCAGCTCGGAGAAGACGCGGTAGCGCCCTTCCTGCTTCAGCCCGGCGACCTTGTCGGCGAAATGCTTCTGGTAGTCCATGCCGTCCGTTGCCGGCGCCCGATCGGGCGCTCAGGCAGAAATCGACCCTCGGGAAGCAATATAAGGTCGTTCGACCCCCGAACCACCCAGGATTCCGGCACTCGCAGCCGCCGCCGGACATGTGGCCCGGTGCCGCGGGGACCCGTTGCGGGCCGAGATACCCATACCCATATGAAGTCAAGGGCGCCTCGGAGCGCCTGTTGTTCCTCTGGGGAGGACCATGACGCCCGCCGACACCGTTTCCGACACCCGCTCCACCGACCTTATGGCCGCCATCGTCAGCGCCGAGGTCGTCGATCTTGACGGTCTGCAGCGTGACTCGGTCGAGCAGGCCGGACGCGCCGTCGCCCAGCTCAAGGACGCGATCGCCTCCCTAGCGCTCAAGCATCGCGGCACCGCCGCCGAAGCGGTCGCCAACGTCCATCGCGCAACGTTTGCGTCGGCCGCCGATGCGGTCGCGTGCGCCGTTGCGCTGCAGGACGCGCTCGACGAGCGCAACAAAGGTCTTGGCGAAGGCGACCAAGTCGATGTCCGCGCCGGTGTGGCGCTGGGCGTCGTCGAACGCCGCGAAGGCATCCTTAGCGGCGCCGGCGTCGCACAAGCCGACGCGCTCCGCGGGCTCGGCGAGCCCGGCGACGTCTTCCTATCCGGCGCCGTTTACGAAGCCGCGCGCGGCAGTGCCGTCAACGCCTTCGCCGCCGAAGGCACCCGCACCCTCGCCGGCGAAGAAGTGTCGGTCTACGTCCTCGACCCCGCCCGCGCCGGGCGCCAAGCCGAAAAGCGAACGTGGCAGAGCCGCTGGGAGCAGCACCAGCACGGCTGGGGCCGTCATCGCGAGCGCCATTTCGAGCGCAGCCAGCGCCGCCACGACCGCTGGGCCGAGCGTGAGACGGGTAGCGAATCGCGCGAGCGCGGCCGCCGCGTTCCGCCCCGCACGCCCGAGGAGAAGGCAGAGCACGAACTCGCCGCCATCAAGCGCCTCTACCGCAACGGCGTGTACGGCGGCCTGACGGTGCTGTTCCTGTTCCTCTTCAACGTCATGTCGTCGGGCACCAGCCTGTGGTTCCTGTGGCCCGCCGTCGCGATCGCGTTCTTCTTGTCGCTGCAGGCCGTGCGCACTCTCGGGCCGGAAGCTGTGGCCGACGGCATGTCGGGCGGCGTGAGCCGGTGGCGCAGCTGGCTGAGTCAGCGCAAGGACTGGGCCGAACGGAGCGATGACCAGCTCGCCGAGCGTCTGCGCCGCAAGGGCGAAGACGAGGCGATGGTGCGCCGCCGCATCTATAAGATGCGCGCCTTCCAGCGTCGCGCCGCGGTGTTCGGCCTGGTCATGGCCGCTCTGTTCATCGTCAACCTGTTGAGCAGCCCGGGCGACTGGTGGGTCGGCTGGCCGATCCTCGGCCTCGGCTTCGCCCTCGCCATCAACGCAGTGCAGATTTACGGCATCGACGGCTTGCTCGGCCCGGATTGGGAGGAGCGCAAACGCCAAGAGTTGCTGGCCCGCTTCCAGCGCGAAGCATAACGCTCACCGGCCAGACCGATCGCGACCCTCGAATGGGTCCGTGCGCCTGCCGCTCTAGGGGATTCAGCCCATATCTTGCCATTTTATGGCCACGCTAACGCCACTCCGGCGCCTTCTTAGCGCCATGCTTGCGCAAGAGGTTGCCGCCGGTCACGAGCACCCTCCTTCTTTCTCATGCAACCAACCAAAAGAGGTCCCGATGCAGGCCCCGCGGAGTCAGGCACTAACAACCCTTCGCCCCATTGGGCGCGTACTGCCGCTGGGCATGATGGCCCTGGCGCTGGCCGGATGCGCCGAGCAGTACAACACCCGTTGGACAAGCGCCGGCTATCGAGCGTTCGAGCCCGCCAGTGCCGCCGCAACCGCGCGTTATTACGAAGGCGCCGTCAAAGAGACGCCGAACGAGCCGTACTACGAGCTCAATCTGGCGGCCGCCTACCAGGCGCTCGGCCAGATGGACAAGGCGGCGCCCTACTACCGCTTGGTATTCGACCATGGCGCCAACGTCCGTCCGGCGCGCACCACGTCCGGTAGCGCCACCCGTACCCTGGCGGAGATCGCCTGCGACAACCTGAAGGTGGCCCCGCCTGCCGCAAGCGCCGCGGTAGCGTTGCCGTGCCAGCCCGTCGCCACTCCGCCTCCGGGGCCTCCCGCGCCGGTCGCCCAGGCGGCACCTCCGGCCGCCGTCACTCCGGCACCCGCACCCACTCCGGCCGCGCCACCACCGGCACCGGCCGCACCCGTCCGCCAGTTGGCGGTGCCGGGCCCGCACTTCGTCTACTTCGAGTTCGACCGCGCCGACGTCACAGCCGCGGGCCGCGCGATCGTCGAGGCCATCATCTCGGATGCCCGCATCGATCCAAGCATGCGTGTTGTGCTGGTGGGCAAAGCCGATCGTGCCGGCCCGCCGGACTACAACCAGCGCCTGTCTGAGCTGCGCGCGTTGGTGGTCCGCAACAC
>CAMDCA010000032.1 GCA_945889645.1 Rhizobium sp. Q54 | reverse complement strand
GCGCGAGCGGGCCCGCATCAAACGGAAGACCATCGAACATCGGCGCTTGCAGCACCGCAAAATCGCCGCCTAAATATCAACCCAAGATGAGGCCACCTCTCCGCTAAATCCGGACCCCACCTGTCTCAAAAGTTCTGACGACGTACAGTACGCGCTGGGGATGATGGAGCTGATGGAGGGCATGCGCGGTGACACGCTGCTCGTCAATGGCGTGGTGGGACCGACGGCTCGTGTGCCGCGGGGCCTGGTGCGGCTGCGGCTGTTGAACGCAGCGAACGCCCGCAACTTCGATGTCGCCTTCGCCGACGGGCGCCCGTTCATGGCCATTGCCGGCGACGCCGGGCTTTTGCCAGCGCCCGTGGAGCTGACCAACTTGGTCGTGGCACCGGGGGAGCGATACGAAATCCTGGCCGATTTCGCGAACGGTGCCGTTGTCGATCTGATCACGGGCCCGGACCGCGCTGGCGGCATGGGGATGCCGGCGATGGGCGGTGGTTCAGCGGCGGGCGGCCTAGTCCGATTCGAGCCGGACGCGCAACTCCCGGCGGCGATCCGAAAGCCGCCCAGCTCCCTGGCGCCAAACGCGGCACCCGACCGCGGGTCGGCAGCGACTGCGCGGCGATTTGTCCTCGATCCGACGATGGGTCCCGGAATGATGTTCGGCGCTCCGTCGCGGTCGAACACGTCCAGTGAGTTGCCGCAGCGGCTGTCGATCAACGGCCGGGGATTTGCGATGGACCGCATCGATGCGGCTGTGAAGCTCGGCACCAGCGAATTGTGGGAAGTCACTGCCACCGACATGGCCCATCCGTTTCACGTGCACGGCGTCAGTTTCCGCGTGCTGAGCAACGGCGGCGCCGCGCCACCGCCGCAGCAATCGGGCTGGAAGGACGTGGTGCTCGTTCAGCAGCGCGCCGAATTGCTGATTCCCTTTACCCAGCCGGCGGGGCCGGACGCGCCGTTCATGTTCCATTGCCATATTCTGGAGCACGAGGATCAAGGGATGATGGGACAATTCGCGGTGGCGTGATGCTGCTGAGCGATGCGGTGCGCCGATTTGCGCGAAGGTGGATGACGTCAAATGGAGGACCGAACGATGTGGGGCTACGGACCATACGGAATGATGGGCGGCTGGGGCGGCGAATGGATATTCGCGATTGCGATGGTGGTGCTGGTGGTCGCGCTCGTGCTGCTATTTGTGCGGCACGCGCCGCACTTGCCCGACCGCCAACACGGGGCGGCCGCCCTGGAGGGGCTCAAGGGGCGGTACGCCCGAGGCGAAATCGAGCGCGACGAGTTCCTGCAGAAGAAGAAGGATCTCACCGACTAGATGGCGGGCATGTCGCACGCCGGGCCCGACGCCCCTGCTGTGCGCCGCGCGACCTCTTCGATTGCGACTCCCGGCGGGTGGACTTCGCGCTGCTGCCTCAGGATCAGCACAAGCTTGATCAGCCCGGCATGCGCTGGCATGCCGGAATGATGCTTTACATCGCGTTCCGGCACCCAGCATCTTCGGGGCGGAGAATTTCGGGCGCAGGTAGGCCCAAAATTGGGAGCGACCTCTCTGGTTGCAACCCATCCGCGCTGAGCGGCGCGGAACGCGCCACTTTTCTCCGGTGGCTCCGGCACCCCGCGAGTTCGCACGGTGGGGTGGCTGGGGCGCGAGGATTCGAACCTCGGAATGCCGGAATCAAAATCCGGTGCCTTACCGCTTGGCTACGCCCCAACAGAGCCCTTGTAGGAGACTTCCGCGACCCGCGGGCGGCGCAATCTAGGCCGCGGCGTCCATCGGCGGCAACGGGCCGTTTCAGCCCTAGGAGTTGGGGCTGGACAGGCGCACTGCGGGCGCGACCGGCATCCGCGCAATCGCCAAGACCGAACCGTAGCCGGCGAGCGCCAGTAGGCTCCACAGCAAGGTCAGCTCGGGATACGGGATCGCCAGCGCGCTCGGCACCGCCACCAAGCCGAGGTAAAGCCCAAGCCGTCCTCCTGGTTTCCAGGTCGGGAAGGCCACCTGAAGGATGTGGTGGAAATGGCGCCGGTCGGCCGTGAACGGCGAACGCCCGGCAATGGCGCGCGTGACCATCAGGCGCAGGGCATCGACGACTGGGATCAGAAACCACAGAGCGACGATGTCGGCCGACAGCGTGACGAACTCGAGGCCATAAATGTGCAAGGCCAGGAACGCCACGGCGATGCTCAGTCCGTAGGTGCCGGCGTCACCGAGAAACAGGCGGCCTCGAACATTGAATGCGAACACAACTGCAAGCGCGCCGATCAGCGCCGCAAGCGCGGGCACAACATGCGCCGGCGCGTAGCTAAGCATCAAGACGCTCCAGATCAGCAGCAGTCCGATCGCGAGTCCGTTCTTGCCATCGGCCATGTTGACCGCGTTCTGCAGGCCGACGATGCACAGAACCGTAAACGTCAGCGCAACCCAGGTGGCGGGAAATATCGCGACGGAAAGGAACGTGAAGTGGAAGAACGACACACGCTCCGCCGGGACGGCGTACAGAACGGCGAGCGCGAAGGCCACCGACAGAATAAGGCGAACTGCCGGACGGACGTGACGCCGGTCATCGATGAAGCCGAGTACCAACGATGCCGCGATGGCAGCAGTCAGGACGCCGTAGAGCGGCGTGAATTGTGTCCCAGCCGCAAGCGACCCCAAGACGACCAGGAGGGGGACGCCGGCGGCAATCCCGCCCACCTCAGGCGTCGGCGCGGCGTGGAGCTTGCGCTGGCCGTCGGGGATATCCATGACACCAAGGCCACGCGCCAACGGCACCGCGGCAAGGCAGATCACAAACGCCCCAATGGCGGCAAAAGCGAAACTGAGGACGACCATGCGAATCCTGGACGCACCTTAGACCATGGGGCCGTCCCAACCAATCGGAGGCTGAGCAAGTCCGCGCCGGCAGCTAATTGCCGCCCGCCGGGGGGTGACTCCGTTGCCGTGTGGGGAAGGACGGCGCGATGGCGCCCAGCACCGCAGCGATAACCCCCGCGCCGCCTTCCATGCCGCCGGACCGCAACCCGCGACGCGGATCATTGAGGAGGCCCTCGATCGCCGCAGCCAGAGCCGGTTCCGAGTGAACCGTCTTCAGTAGTCCGCGCACCTCAAGGTCGTCGGCCATCGACCGGAAGTTGTCCATGTGCGGGCCGGCCAGAACAGTACCACCGAGGCGCGCAGGCTCGATCGGATTGTGCCCGCCATGGGGGATCAGCGTGCCGCCGACGAATGCGATCGGACACAGCCGGTACCACAGCCCCAGTTCGCCCAGAGTGTCTGCGACGTAGACGCCCTCACCGTGGGGTACAGGGTCTGCAGCCGAACGCAGGGTAGTGGCCAGGCCTTCGCTGCGGAGCAGAGCAGCGATCGACGGTCCGCGTTGCGGATGGCGCGGGACGATGACCGTGATCAGCCCGGAATGGCGCACGGCAAGGGTACGGTGCACGCGACCGACGATCGCCTCTTCGCCATCATGGGTGCTCGCCGCTACCCAGCGCGGACGTTCAGCGAAGGCGGAGCGCAATGTCGCCAGCGCAACCTCGTCGGCGGGAAGCGGTTCGGCCGCGAGCTTGAGATTGCCGAAACAGCGAACGTCGCGCGCGCCCAACGCACGGAAGCGCTCCGCGTCGGCGTCCGACTGGGCCAAGACGGAGACGAAGGCGCGCAGCACGAGTCGCGCCACGCCGGACATGCTCGACCAACGGCGGAATGAGCGCTCCGACATCCGGCCATTGATGAGAAACACGGGTATTCCAGGGGCGCGCAGCGCGCCCAGCGCGTTGGGCCACAGCTCGGATTCAACCCACAACGCAACCGATGGGCGCCAAAACGCGATGAAGCGCCGTACCGCCGCGGGGGTGTCCACCGGCACGAACTGGTGCAGGGCGCCGGCCGGCAGCCGCGAACTCATCAAGGTGGCTGACGTCACAGTCGCCGTCGTCACCAGCAGGACAAGATCCGGCCGGGCGGCGCGGATCGCCTCGACAAGTGGCAACAGGGACAACGCCTCGCCAACACTGGCGGCGTGAAGCCACACGAGGGGGCCTGGCGGACGCGGCAACCCTGCGCGGCCGGCCCGCTCGCCCAAGCGGGCGCGATCTTCCTTGCCGGTCGCCGCTCGGCGGCGGAGATGCCAATGGATCAGGGGGGTCGCCGCACTCGTGGCGGCCGCGTAGAGGCCGAGGGCGAGGCGGCCGATCACGCCGGCGATCAGGGCCGCCAGATTTGCAGAGGCGCGGCGAACGTGTGTTGCCGCCAGATCCCCTTGATGTCGGCCACCAGGCCACCCTTCGGCATAAACGCCGCAAGGCGAGCGGGCGTGAACTCGACATACGGCTTGTGCGCAACCGCAGCGACCACAGCGTCGAAGGTGCCGTTGAGATCGGGCAGCAGGTCGATGCCGTATTCGTGCTTGGCCTCGCCACGGTCGGCGAAGGCGTCGTGCACACTGACTGTGTGCCCGGCGGACTTCAGTCCGGCGATGACGCTGGCCACGCCGGAGTTGCGCAGGTCAGGCACATTCTCCTTGAACGTCAGGCCGAGCATCAGCACCCGCGACTTCGGCTGCAGAAGCTTGGAGACGCTCTCCGCCAGCCACGCACCCATGCCGTCGTTGGTGCGGCGACCGGCCAGCACGACGGTCGGGTCGTAGCCGACCTGGATGGCGCGATCCGCCAGGTAGTACGGATCGACGCCGATGCAGTGGCCGCCGACCAGACCGGGACGGAAGTTGAGGAAGTTCCACTTGGTGTTGGCGGCATCGAGCACGTCGTAGATCGACAACCCGAGGCGGTTGAAGATCTGCGTCACCTCGTTGATGAACGCGATGTTGATGTCGCGCTGGGCGTTCTCGATGACCTTTGCCGCCTCGGCGGTGGCGATGTCGCGCGCCATGAACACGCCGGCCTTGGTGACCTTGCCGTAGACGTCGGCAAGAACCTTGCCGACCTCCGGCGTCTGGCCCGCCACGACCTTGACGATGTTGGCCAGGGTGTGGACCGGATCGCCGGGATTCATGCGCTCGGGCGAGTAGCCGAGCCAGAAGTCCTTGCCGCATTTGAGGCCCGACATCTTCTCGAGGATCGGGGCACAAATCTCTTCGGTCGCACCCGGGTACACGGTGCTTTCGAAGCATACGATGTTGCCGGGCTTGAGCAGCGGACCAACGGCCTCGCAGGCGCCGATCACCGGCCCAAAGTCGGGCTTACGGCTGTCCTCATGCACCGGCGTCGGCACCGCCACAATGAACAGGTCGGAGCCGGCCATGGTGGCGGCCTTCGACTCGTACCGGCACTTGCTGGCCGCAACGTCGGCGTCGGCGACCTCATGCGTCCAGTCGTGGCCGGACCGCAGCGACGCGACGCGGCGCTCACTCAAGTCGTAGCCGACGACGGTGTAGTGCCGCGCCAAGGCGATCGCCAAAGGCAGACCGACGTAGCCGAGACCGATAACGCTGAGCTGGCGGGGGATTGAGGGGGCCATGCGGGACCAGATTGAAGGGCCATCGTGTATGGGCAGGTGGCACGGAAGTCAATGCGCGGCAGAGCCATGAGGGGGCTGCACGGATGCCGGTCAGGTATCTAGGTCCATCGTGCGGCCCCCGACGTACGCGGGTGCTTGACGAGCCGTTGTGGCCAACCCGGCAGGGAGATATCCCTGACCCGCGGATCCCATCAGACCTCTTCGTCGCGTGTCGGCATTCGCAGCCGCTCAATGCGCTCGTCCCGAGCGACGTGGCGCTGAAGGATCTCATCGACGTCCGCTTCGGTGCGCGCGGTGTACCAGGTGCCCTCAGGATAGATCACGACACTGGGGCCAAGTTCGCAGCGGTCGAGGCAGCCGGCGACATTGATGCGCACGTCGAGCAGACCGAGTTGCTCGGCGCGCTTCTTCATGTAGTTGCGCAGGCTGACGGAGCCCTTGGCGGAGCAGCAACCACGGGGATCGTCGGGGGGACGTGTGTTCGTGCAGACGAACACGTGCTTGCGGAAGAAAGGCGCGTCCATGATCGGGTCCCTCCTGACGTGTTTCGATGTAGCACGGGGAGACTGGCCCGTACGTCCGCGCTATTCCGCGGCGGGGAAGAAAGCGTTGGAGCGCCCAAGCAGGCGGTACACGATCAGGCCCAGCCACTCGTGCACGGCCAGATCGAGCGCCACGAGGTGAGAGACCGGATCGAAGTCCAGACTCACTCGCACCCTGCCAGCGGTCGTGTAGTCGACCGGAAACGGCACCACTCGCCAGCCGGCCGCCCGGAACGCCCCAACGGCACGCGGCATGTGCCACGCCGAGGTGACAAGCAGCCAAGTCTCCCCCTCCACTGGCTGGGCCAAGGCCTTGGTAAACACGGCGTTGGCGTAAGTATCGGTCGAGCGATCGTCGACTAGCACGCGGCGGGTATCGAGCCCAAGGCGATCGAGAATCTGCAGAGAGATTGCCGCCTCTGTCGGGACTCGCCCCGAAAGGTCCTTGCCGCCGCCAGCAAAGACAAGTTTGGCATCCGGAAACCGCCGCGCCAGAACAGCGAATTCGACTAGGCGCTCAGCGTTGGCGTTGAGGGCGGGAAGGCCGCGCAAGTGGGAGATGCCCGGCGACACACTGCCGCCGAGGACGACGATGCCGGTTACGATCTCCGGAACGGGCGCTGGCGGCGGGAATCGGTCCTCGAGGGTGAGGGTCAGCCACGCGGCAATGGGAAGGCAGGCAATTGCCAGCCAGGCGATCGCGGCAACGGTCGCCAGGGCGCGGCCTAGGCGCGGCCAGGGGCTCCACAAGAGCAGGACGCCAAGTAGCACGACCACAGGAATGACGAAGGCAGGATTGGCTAGCTGCCAGAGGTGGGCCGAGGCCCATGCGTACATCGGTCACGCGCCAGAAAAATATGAAACGGGCCCCGCGACAACCTTAGACGACGCCAATACGCCGCCTGATGGTTTCGACACCCGCGTGGACACGATTTCCCTGATCAGCAGGGAAGAAACAGGGATTGCGCACGCCGAAAAGGCCGTCAGGGCGCAAAACGCGGCATCTATCAAGGGCGAGACAACGATTGTCCTCAACCGAACAGGGAAGTTGAAGAGCCCAACCCACATGAATTGTTAGTTCCTCTATCGGCTTTCAGGCACTTCCTGACTCCGCGCAGTCCTCACGCGAAGGCCGTGCGCGGAGGCCTCTTTGTTAGAGTCCCTATTTTTTTTCCTATAGTAGAGGGACGACGGAAGCGCCCTCGGAGATTTGGGGGTGCACGATGAAACAGTCTCAAGCGGTGGTACCGGCAGCACTCAACGCGTCAGCCAAGCGCGTCGAGGCAGGAGTCGCGCGTCTGGAGGACCTGATCCGGTCTCCGAACAATCCGCGGACGCATTCCGAGCGCCAAATCGGCGAGATCGCTCGCAGCATAACCGAGTTCGGTGCCACGAATCCAATCTTGGTTGACGAGGCCGGCATGATCATTGCTGGCCACGGCCGCTGGCTGGCAGCCCGGAAATTGGGGATGGAATCGTTTCCCGTCTTCCGCGTCTTTGGCCTGACCGAGGCCAAGAAACGCGCCCTCCGGATCGCCGACAACAAGATCGCCGAAAACGCCGGCTGGGATGTCGAAATCCTGGCAGCGGAACTGGAAGCTCTGACCCGGCTCGAGATCGATGCCACGGTCACTGGTTTCACCACGGCTGAGATCGACATTCTTGTCGATGGCGGCGGCGCCGTCGTCGACCCTGCGGCCGAGGAGCTCCCGGAGATCGACGCTGCGGCGCCGGCGGTGACGCGACCGGGGGACCTGTGGAGCTGCGGGAACCACCGCATCGGTTGCGGCGATGCGCGTGACCCGTTTGCGGTCGATTCGCTGTTGGGCGGCCGCACTGCCCAGATGGTGTTCACCGATCCGCCGTATAACGTGCCCATTGATGGCCATGCGAGCGGCCTTGGGGCCATCAAGCACCGCGACTTTGTCATGGCGTCGGGAGAAATGACCGAGGCCGAGTTCACCGACTTCCTTACTGCCAGCCTGAAGGTGATCGCGAGCCGCTGCCAGGACGGAGCGATCCTGTTTGTCTGCATGGACTGGCGCCACGTTGAGGAGGTCTGCATGGCAGCGCGCGCGGCCACCCTCGAATGGAAGAATCTGTGCGTCTGGAAGAAGGGCAGCGCGGGGATGGGAACGTTCTACCGCTCCCAGCACGAGCTCGTGTTTGTCTTCAAGACCGGTTCGGCGCCCCACATCAACAACTTCGAGTTGGGCCAGCACGGCCGGTTTCGCACCAATGTCTGGGAGTACTCCGGTGGCAGTTCGCCGGACGCCGATCGCCGCCACGCGCTGAGCATGCATCCGACGGTGAAGCCGGCGGCGCTCGTCGCGGACGCGATGCGCGACTGCTCCAAGCGCGGCGGCATTGTTCTCGACGTCTTCGGAGGCAGTGGCACTACTCTTATCGCCGCGGAAATGACCGGCCGACGCGCGCATCTGTTGGAGATTGACCCCCTCTACGTCGATACGGCTGTGCGCCGGTGGCAGCACTACTCCGGCAGCAGGGCCACCCACAGTCCGTCGGGACTCACATTCGACGAGTTGCGTCGTGATCGAGCGGCATCGAGTGCCCCGTCGGGCAATGCGACGGGAGGCCAGTCATGACCGATGAGGTTGGCTATCGCAAACCACCGCAGAGCAGCCGCTTCAAGAAGGGTAAGTCGGGAAACCCGAAGGGCCGGCCCAGCGGCACCAAGAATCTGAAGACCGATCTCGCAGAGGAACTCCGTGAACGCATCATGGTTCGCGAGGGCAACTCCGCAAAGCGCGTCACTAAGCAGCGAGCCATGGTCAAGACCCTCATGAGCAAGGCGCTGAGGGGCGACAGCCGATCTACCACCATCCTGTTCAACATGATGACGCGCTTGCTTGCGCTCGATGAGGTACCCGACGCCAGCGTTCCGCTCAATGAGGATGAGTCGGCGGTCCTCGCTCTCTTCGAGGAAAAGGTTCTGCGCAACGCAGCTGCCAAGAATGCAGCTCCTGAAGCTGCGGCCGAGCAGCCCCACCAACCCAATTCGGAGAACGGCGATGCAAGCGGCAAAAAGTGACTTGAACGTACTGCTGCGCCAGGACTTCACCAGCTTTGTTGCAAGGACCTTCCAGACGACGGGGAGCGGCGTCTACCAGCCCAACTGGCACATCGAGGCCATTTGCCACAAACTGAAGCTCTGTGAGCGTGGAGAGTTGAAGCGGCTGATCATCAACGTTCCGCCACGCAGTCTGAAGTCATGTTGCGCATCGGTGGCTCTGCCAGCCTGGATCCTCGGAAGAGATCCGAGGAGCAAAGTCATCTGCGCTAGCTATTCCATTGAGCTGGCGAACGAACTCGCACGCCAGTCGCGCCAAGTCTTGAATGCGGGCTGGTACCGCGCCGCATTCCCCGCCTTCAAGGGGGCCAGGGACACCGAGAGCGAATTCCTGACCACGGCGGGTGGGTCGCGCTATGCCACCTCGATCGGGGGGACGTTGACTGGCCGAGGTGCCGACTACTTGATCATCGATGATCCACTGAAGCCTGAGGATGCTCTCTCGAGAGTTGCTCGCGAGGGAGTGACGAGCTGGTTTCGAAACACGCTTCGGTCTCGCCTCAACAGCAAGAAAGACGGCGTGATCATCGTGGTCATGCAACGCCTGCACCCCGACGACCTGACGGGTGCGCTGCTGCAGGGTGGTGGCTGGGAACTCCTCTCCCTGCCAGCCATCGCTGATCGTGACTACCTCGTCGCTACCGGCAAGGGACTGCCTCACCTCTTCAAGGAGGGGGAGGTCCTTCACCCGGCCCGCGAACCGCGTGAGGTATTGGACCAGCTTTCAAAGGACATGGGCACCGCCAACTTCTCCGCACAGTATCTGCAGAGGCCGGTGCCCGAGGGCGGAAACCTGGTAAAGCGCGAGTGGCTAAAGACCTACGAACGCCTGCCCCACCCGGATCGCATCATCCAGAGCTGGGACACCGCAATGAAGGGCGATAGCCGCAACGACTGGTCGGTTTGCACCACGTGGTACGAGGCACGCGGCGAGTATTTTCTTGTGGACGTCGCGCGAGATCGAGTCGATTTCCCCAGCCTAAAGAAGTGGACGCTCGCACTCAGCGCCAAGCACGGGCCCGCAGCAATCTTGGTTGAAGACAAGGGATCGGGGACCCCCCTAATTCAGGAGCTTCGGACGGTGCGGGGCCTATCGGTGATTCCCATGGTGCCCAGGAATGACAAACTCACGCGCATGAACGTCGGAGCGGCGATGATCGAGGCGGGAAAGCTTCACATCCCGAACGATGCGGATTGGCTCAGCACATTTCTCGATGAGCTGTTGGCCTTCCCGGGCTCCAAGCACGACGACCAGGTAGATAGCGTCTCGCAGTTTCTGGAGTGGGCTGGCGAACGTTCACGGTCACGGTTTGAGGTGGACTGGGGCAATGATGATCCTCAGGGACTGGTTGACGTCAACGCCGCTTTCAGACGCCTCGCTCGAGGCAACTGGAGCTGAGCGCGAGCGCGCTGGTGCGGACCTCGCCAGTCAGTTTGCGGGGCCAGCATCGACCCCACGTGCACGACGGGCAACGGTAGTGATTCCGCTCTACCTGTCAGACGCGGAGAAAACGATATGCATCTGGCACGAGTTCATGCACGTCTTTGGATTCCAGTCGCACCCGGTGGGGATTGATTCGGTGCTGCTGAACGCGCGTCGGCCCACGCAGCAATGACTTGCTGCTGCGTACGCTGTATGACCCCGGCTGGTGGCTGGGGCGCCAAGCCAAATGATGGAGCGGGCTAGACGATTGATCGCGGAGCATGCGCGGGCAGCGCAACGCGCCCGCGATCCCGCCGCAGCATTGGCACTGCCTAGCGACGGTTAAAGCGCCCCAGCACGACATGGGCGCGCTGCCATTCGGAGCGCGGCAGGTCGTATTCCTTCTGGGGGTTGTACTGGCGCACCGTCCAGTTGGACTCGTCCCAACGCACCAACCGCTTGACCAGCGCGGGGTGCGCTCCGTCTTCCAGAACGGAGAGGAGCAATACATCCGCATCGCGCGACACTGGCCGCGAAGGGTGCACGAGGATCATGTCGCCATGCTCGTAGCGCGGCTCCATGCTGGCCCCGATCACGTACACGGCGAAGGCATCTCGAACGTTCGCGAGTTGCTCCGGACGAACGATCCAGTCGATGGGATCCTGCGTGACCAGCATGCCGCTCGGGCCACCTTCGGCGCTGGCGAAGACCGGAAGGTCAGGGCGCCCTGTTGCGGCGGGTACAGCCCGCAAGTCGGTTCGGCGCTCAGGGCTCCGCGCAGGGGGCTCGGTCTGAGGGGGCTCGCCTGCGAAGGGCTCGCCCGTCCCGGTCAACAGCCAAACCCAATTGGCGCTTAGCGCTTCAGCGTATTTACGGGCCTGCGCCTCTCCGAATCCTCGGACGCCCGACTCATGTGCGCGGTACGTCACCTCGGGAATTCCGAGCTGGCGGGCCAACTCGGCCGCTGAGCCGATGTCTCGGGATTCGCGGAGGTGGCGGAGGCGGGCGGCCGGAGTGCTGTCCATGTGCGTAACGTAGCGCACACAGCGGGCTCATACACTCCGAAATGTACCGGAGGCTGGGGAAGCGGTGAAGGACGATCCTCAGGCATCGGACGACGTCATTGCCGCTTTCAGACGCCTGGCTCGACGCAACTGAAACTGATCTTGAGCGCGAGCAAGCTTGCGGAAGCGGATCTCTCTGGTCAGTTTGCACGGCCAGCATCGGGCGCGCCGGCCATTCCTGCGGCTTGGCCTCCTGCCACTATCTCGTCCTCTACCGGGATGCGTTGGCTGGCGCGCCAGAGGCCCAATGCGACGGGCGCAGGATCGATATTGACGGATGCCCACCATTCCACCTCCCGGCCGGCGTCGTGGAGTGCCCTGTGGTGAATTGCGCATAGGGGCACGGTGTACTCGTCGCTAACCTTCTGACCTAGGCCCCGCCCCTGAAGGAAGGTGACGTGGTGCGCGTGGGAGGGCGTCCGGCCACACACAAGACAGGGCTGCTGGCCAACAAACTGAAGGTGCTCCCGGTCTCGTCGGCGCACCGGCCTGACCAGCATGGGGGCGATCCTGGATAGGTCGTCCGCCGCGCGAGTCGGGGTCGCGCCATCGATCATCACAGGCTCCGTCGGTAGCGACTCGTGCCCTTTGGCTTGCTCGCGCAGTGGTCGTGGAACTTTGCGCTGTTTCCGGACGCCTCGTTGTTGTGGGTCGTACAGGGCAAGGCCAAAGCGATTGCCGAACGTGCAGAGCGCGCGCTTGGTCGCGTCGGTTTCGGCTTCCTTAATTGCGCTGGTGTGGGCATCGCCCATGGTCTCGGCCCGACCATGTCCTGCCCCGGTGCCCTCGCGCACTATGTTGCGATCGCCCGCAAGTACCGTGACCCTAACTCGAACGGCGTAACAGCAACTTGCTTGGCCGCCTTCGCGGCCCTGCCAGACACATCGCACGTCAACTGTCTCGCGTCCCCAACCATCAAAGCCAAAGATGCGGTTGGCTTCGGAAATCACATACCAGCCTTCGAGGTACGACAAAGACATGCCGTTGGCGTCCCGGGCACGGATTCTGTTGGCGTCCAACTTGCCTCGAAGGATGGCCGTCTGCTTGGCGCTGAAGGAGTTCATTTGACCCTCACGGCAACCGTCACACCACCGTTGCTCAAGGTGGCGCCGGTGCAGGGGGCGCCGGCCTTGAGTGCGTCCGTGAGGCCGCGGCGGTCCAACTTCGGCGGTTGAGGCTTCCAGTAGTCGGAGGGGATCGCGCCCTCCTCGGTCACGATCAGCTTTGGCGGAAGGTCCCGCAAGGAAACGGTGGCTTCCGGCATCGTCAAGGTCCGGAGATTTGTCTCGGACATAGCCGCTGCGATCGCTGCACGTTTTGTTTCGGCGGCGTGCTCGAGGCGTTCAAGGCGCACTCGCATGTCGGCGATGCGACCTCGTAGAGCTTCCGCCAAGGTTTCGTCCGACAGAGTCGATCGGACGACCTCCGCGAGGACGTCGTCGAGGCGAGTAAGGCCCTCCAACGTATCGGCAAGGGTCTCCTCGTCAGACTCCGGATAAAGGTCATGCAGTTGTTGGCGCAGCCGAAGGTGAATCCCGAGTTCTTGGCTTAGGTGGGTCATTGGTTCGCCTCCTTGGGCGAGGTTTGCTCCGCCCGCAATCACCCTCCGTTCGAGCACACAGTCAACTTGAAAAAAGTACGGTTATCTATTATCAATAAGCCTATGAAAAGGCCCGGACTGTCCCCCGCACAATGTCGCGCCGCGCGCGGCCTCTTAGCGTGGTCGCAGGCAAAGCTGGCAAACGCAGCCGGAGTGGCAATCAAGACTTTGGCCGATTTCGAAGGCGGGCGCCGCGAGCCATACGCCAGGACGTTGGCGGATATTCGGGCGGCGCTTGAGAGCGCTGGTATCGGGTTCGTAGACCGCAACGGAGGGGGTGTCGGGGTCCGGTTCAGCGGAGCCGAATAGGGAGCTAGGCCCGAGGATGCGGGTCATATGGCTTTTGCCGGCCGTAGGACCTGAAGCCCCTGGGCGCAAGCTCAGGGGCTTCTTATTGTCGGCGTTTGTTGGCGAAGTGCCCGCGCTCCAGGTCTCGGTATCGCCTACGTCTTCGCCGAAGGTGAACGAGTCGCCTAGGCCGCGATACGCGGCCGGCGGCGACCGCCGCTCGACAAATCACGGCGTACGCCGTCCGGACCGAAGCGCGTATACGATATTGCCGTCGTCCCGGCCCGAACACCCAGCCGAGGTCGGGATCAAAAACCTGCAGGCGGTACTCGTCCATATGGTCTTGCGTGAGGGCGGCGACAGCAGCCTCCGCGTCAAACCGTCAGTGCGCGGCCAGCCGATCACGGGCGACGACCGTGACTGCAACACTGGCTGTCAACTCCGCGCCCGCCAATGCCAGCGCCACCGTTGCGGCCAATCTGCGGAAGCGAGAAACCAAGTCCTTTCTAGCACTTCGCGGACACGATCGCTCGCTCCGTAGCCGCCGAGTGTTCGGCCCGGCATGCGTTGCATACCTCATTGGCGAGCCGTCCTAGGCCCATGATCTCGTCGCGTGTTGCCTCCAACGCGAACTCGAATTCTCCGACGCCAGGAGCAGGGGCGAGCACGGTGCGCATCCACTGACCGAAATGCAAGTACAAGAGTCGTGCCAAGTTCGAGTGTCCAAGCAGAAGCGCCTGGACCCTCCGCAACCGGCCGCCCGAACTGGGCACGTTCGCGCGTGATGCAGGCTCTGTTGAGCTCCTGGCATGGGCGTCGTCAGCCCGCCTCTCGGCCACGTTCTCGAAGAAGTCATTCCCTGCAAACAGCGCCGTGGACATCCCCAGCAGAAACAAATGGACCTCTCGTGGACGCCACTCCTCTTTTGCCAGCATCAGCTCGAGCGACTGGCGCTGACGTCGCGTAGCAGTCCCAGGATGGCCGAGGTTTGCGCACTGCAGACCGAGCCTGCTGCAGTAGAGGGCGGCGAACGTTTCTCCGTCCGCCAGGCCCAACCCGAAAGTAAAGGAGTCGCCCAGGAGCACGACCTTAGGCGAGACGTCCGCGGACGGAGCGCGTAGCCCAAGCACAGTCGTGCGTGCGACCGCGTCGTAGTCTGGAGCCAGTTGACGAACGAGCAGGTTCCCCTTGAGGCCGAGCTCGCCGGCCTCAATGCCAATTGCTTGCCCTTCTTCGTCAAGGAACCAAGTTCCCGGCACGACTTGAAATAGAAGTCGCGACAGGAACTCCACGACGACGACGCACACCAAAATCCCAAAGACCACCGCCAAAATAGTGGCGGGTCTTGTCCGCTTCTGCATCAGGGCGAAAACCCTATGATCCATCCGGCATAGCTTCCGACGGCGAGCTGTTTCGCCGCCGCCTAGTACACTCGTAAGCCGCCTGCGCCGCCGGTGCAATCCAGTCTATGGAGGACTCTGGCGCGAGGAGATAATCCAGATCGTGCAGTTCAGGCCCGAGCTCAATCTCGGACCAGGTGACACGATCCTCCACCACGTCACAGTCATGTTGGCGCGCATCCCCGTATTGTTCCGCTTCTGGGGCGGCGGCTTCAGCCCCGCCCACATCCTCCTCGCGAGCGCTGTGCACGTGCCGCTCTACGGCCTCGTCGTAGTGGGGATTTGCCGCTTCCTGCTCGCGCCGCAGTCGCTCAGTCTAGCTGCGCGGGCAGCCCCGAGCTGGCCCGCGCAGAGAGCGTTGGACTCGACGTGGGGTTCCTGTCGTCCCGCTGGGACGCACACGCCTAATGGCTCTTCAGACCACCGTGGGCTGCTGTACGCGTGGTTCTGTCTTGACCGCTGGATGTCCGCTAGCTCGGCCTAGAAGCGTCGGTGCGGCGACGCGCCGTCCGTCACTAGACGCCCAGCAATACGCCGCAGCGCACCAATGCGGCAGCGACGCTCCCTGCCACGATTTCGTTGCCTTTATCGAAGAGGTGGCCGAAGTCCTCGAAGACAGCGTCCGGGTTTCCGTCAAAGAATGGCAAGGTCAGGGTGGGCGGGAGCGCGATGCTGCCGAAACGTCGCGTTATCGGGGCAAAATGCGACACGTCGCGATGGTGGCTGCGTCAACCCCTGCGCGAACGGGTCAGCATTGACTCATGGTACCACGTCTGCAACTTTGGCGCCCACCTTCGGGCTGAAAATCCAAGGCTGCAGGCGGCTTTGCGTGCCCATGCATCGTGCGTCGCACCAACTTCCTCTGTGGCATATGGCCCGTCAGTGAACCGCGTGTGGCGCAACATGTCCAACTAATGGCGGCGACGATTCTCCCCGTAATCCTCGCCGGTGGAATCGGGTCGCGGCTGTGGCCATTGTCGCGGTCCTCCCTGCCGAAGCAGTTCCTCGCACTGAGTGCGGAACGCACGATGCTGCAGGAGACTGCGTTGCGCGTGGGGACCTTTGCCGACCCGACCGTCATCTGCAACACCGAGCATCGGTTCATCGCCGCGCACCAGCTGCAAGCAGTAGGTGTAGATGCCCGCGTAGTGCTGGAGCCGGCGCAGCGCAACACAGGCCCCAGCGTGGCGGTGGCTGCCCTGCTCGCGCTTTCCGAAGCTCCGGACGCCATTGTCGTCATCCTGCCCGCCGACCATAGCATCGGAGATGTTGCCGCCTTCGGTGACTGCCTGGCTGAAGCCGTCAGCGTTGCCGGCGAAGGCCACATTGTCACCTTAGGCATTCCGCCGACAGGGCCGGCTACGCAGTACGGCTACATCAGGTGTGGCGACCGGATCGCCAAGGACCGGCGCGCCTTCGCGGTCGCCAAGTTCATCGAGAAGCCGCAGCGCGATGCGGCCGATAAGCTCATCGCCGAAGGTTGCGTGTGGAACAGCGGCATCTTTGTTGCTCCCGCTGGGCTGCTGATCAAGGAGATCGAGAGCGCAGATCCGGAGCTACTCGCCGGCTGCAGGCTCGCAACCGAACGCGGGCGACGTGATCTGGATTTCTTCCGACTGGAGGAAGCCTCGTACCTAGGCTGCCGCGCGATATCCTTCGATCGCCTGGTGATGGAGCGCACGTCCCACGCAGCGGTGGTCCCCGCCACTTTTCGCTGGAGCGACCTTGGGTCGTGGGACGCGATGTGGGCGGAGGAAGCGCACAACGATCAAGGCACCGCGGTCCGCGGCAACGTCGTAGCGGTGGATGTCTCGTCCTCCTATCTAAGGTCGGATGGCCCCCTCGTCGCAGCTCTCGGCGTCCACAACATCGTGGTAGTCGCCACTGCCGACGCTGTGCTCGTCGCCGACCGAAGCCGGGTCGATGAGATTGCGGCGATCATCGACAAGATTCGGGAGAATGGCGGGACACAGCATGCCGACCATGTCATCACGCACCGCCCCTGGGGCACCTACCAGGTGGTCGACGTTGGCGACCGGTTTCAGGTAAAACACATCATGGTCAGCCCTGGCGGCCGCATTTCGCGGCAGTATCATCACCACCGGACCGAGCACTGGGTGGTCGTGCAAGGCACCGCCCGTGTGACCTGCGGTGAGGAGACTCTGATCCTGAACGAGAACCAATCAACCTACATTCCGGTTGGCGAAGTCCACTGTCTCGAGACCCCGGGCAAGATTCCGTTGCGCATCATCGAGATCCAATCGGGGGCCTACCTTGGGGAGGACGACATCGTTCGCCTCGACGACAAGTACGGCCGCGAAAAGTGAGCGGCAAGGCCCTCCCTGGCGCTGGCAAAGTCGCTCTCGTAGCGGGGGTGACCGGCCAAGACGGCTCGTACCTGGCCGAACTCCTGCTCAACAAGGGCTACGTGGTGCACGGAGTGAAGCGGCGCTCGTCGTCGTTCAATACCGGGCGCGTCGATCACTTGTTCCGCGACCTGCACGAGCAGAACGTGCGGTTCATTCTGCACTATGGAGACATGACCGACGCGACGAACCTGATCCGCTTGATCCAGGAAACGCAGCCGGACGAGATTTACAACTTGGCAGCGCAGAGCCACGTCCAGGTCAGCTTCGAGACGCCGGAGTATACCGCGAACGCGGACGCGCTTGGCACCCTTCGCATATTGGAAGCGTTGCGCATCCTGCGCCTCGAGAAGCGCACGCGCTTCTACCAGGCATCCACGTCGGAGCTATACGGCAATTCCCCACCGCCGCAGAACGAGGGTACGTCGTTCAGCCCGCGTAGCCCGTACGCCGCGGCCAAGGTCTACGCCTACTGGATCACGGTGAACTACCGCGAGGCGTACGGCATCTATGGCGCGAACGGCATCCTGTTCAATCATGAAAGCCCGCGTCGCGGCGAGACGTTCGTGACCCGCAAGATCACCCGCGCCGTGGCGCACATTCATCACCGGCTGCAGGACAAAATCTTTCTCGGCAACCTCAATGCGCGCCGCGACTGGGGACACGCGCGGGACTACGTCGAGGGGATGTGGTCGATCCTGCAGCACGACGTTCCAGACGATTTCGTGCTTGCCACGGGCGAGGACCATTCGGTGCGCGAATTCGTCGAGAGCGCGTTTGCTGAGGTAGGCCGCTCGATCCATTGGTCCGGCTCCGGCATCGACGAGCGGGGCCGTGACGCAAAGACCGGCGAGGTATTGGTTGAGATAGATCCGCGCTACTTCAGGCCGACCGAAGTCGACCATTTGCGCGGCGACGCCGCCAAGGCGCGCCGGGTTCTTGGCTGGCAGCCGAAGACTTGCTTCGCGGACCTGGTCAAGGAGATGATGACGGCCGATCTCAACGAACTGGGCGGGCGGCGCCCCTCTACACCAAAGGCCGGACATGTCGAGCGCGCGATCCGCTAGTTTGGGCGCACCCTTCGATCTGCGCGGTAAGCGAGTCTGGGTGGCTGGCCACAGCGGAATGGTGGGGTCGGCGATCGCGCGCCGCTTGGCGCGGGAGGGTTGCGAGGTGCTCACGGCGACCCGCGCTACCGTCGATCTGCGCCGCCAAGCCGAAACCGAAGAGTGGGTTGAGAAGCAGCGGCCCGATGCCGTCTTTCTCGCGGCCGCGACCGTCGGCGGGATTCAAGCCAACGCCGCCCACCCCGCCGAGTTCCTGTACGACAACCTGGCCATCGCCACCAATGTCGTGCACGCGGCGTATCGCGCAGGCGTCGGCAAGCTGATGGTGCTGGGATCGTCGTGCATCTACCCGAAAGTGACGCCGCAGCCGATCCCCGAGGCTGCGCTCCTTACCGGAGCCCTGGAAGCAACCAACGCCGCATACGCGGTCGCCAAGATCGCCGCCATTCGCCTCGCACAGTCGTATCGCCGCGAACACGGCTGCGACTTCATCGCTGCGATGCCGACGAGTCTCTATGGCGGCGGCGACAATTTTGATCCGGGGTCGAGCCACGTGATCCCGGGCATGATGGTCCGCTTCGACGAGGCCCGTCGCCAGGGGCGGAGTGTGGTATCCATCTGGGGTAGTGGCGCGCCGCGGCGCGAGTTCCTGTTCGTCGATGACCTTGCGGACGCCCTGGTATTCCTGATGCAGCGATACTCTGATGAGGACCATGTGAACGTCGGCTGGGGCGAGGATGTTTCGATCCGCGAACTAGCCCAGACGATCGCGCGCGTGACCGGGTTCCAGGGCGAGCTGGAGTTCGACCGCAGCAAACCGGACGGCACGCCGCGCAAGCTGCTGGATACAAGCCGGATGCAAGCGCTTGGCTGGCGCCCAACGACCGGGCTCGAAAATGGATTGCGCATCACATACCGGCACTATCTCGCCACGGCCGAGCTGCCCGCCAAGCGTGCCGGGGCCAACGCCGCCTAGCGCCTGCGGTCACCCGATGCAGCGAATCGAAAGCAACGGCGCGCTGCTGGCGCTGATCTGGCGCGATGATGATTGGCGCGACGGCCTAACGTTCCCGACGCCGGACGAACTGTTCGTGCAGGTCGGGCTTTGGCAGTACCCAGCCGGAAAGAAGCTCCGCCCCCACAAGCACAAGTTCAATCAGCGCACGGTCACCCGAACGCAGGAAGGCACCTACGTCAAACGCGGCCGGATGCAGGTCACGATCTACGGCGAAGACGGCATCAAAGTCGCCGACTTCATCCTCGCCGCTGGCGACTTCGCCGTCATGGCGGGCGGCGGGCACGGCTACGAGATACTTGAGGACGGAACGCAGATCCTCGAATTCAAGAACGGGCCGTTCATCGATGTCGCCACGGACAAGGAAGACCTGCTGCCTCGGCCGTAGGGCTCGGGCAGTCGGCACCATGGCCATCCGTCGATGACGAAACCCGTGCGCATTCCGCAAATGGAGCCGTGGTTCGACGCCGCCGAACGAGAGGCCCTGCAGACCTACATGTTAGGCGGCGGCTGGGTCACGGAATTCAAGGAAACCAAGACCTTCGAGGACGCGCTGGCCGCTTTCATGGGCGCGCGCCACGTCATCGTCACCAACAACGGCACCGTGGCTTTGAGCCTGGCATTGTTGGCCGTGGGCGTCGGTCCGGGCGACGAGGTGATCGTGCCCGACCTGACGATGATCGCGTCGCCCAACTCGGCAAAGATGATCGGGGCAGTGCCGGTCTTCGCCGACGTCGAGCTGCCGACGTTGAATCTCGATGTGAAGGCCGTCCAGGCGGCCTTCACGAAGGCCACCAAGGCCGTCATGCACGTTTCCTTCAACGGACGCAGCAACGACGTCGAGCGCTTGCGCGCCCTATGCACCGCCCGCGGCGTACCCCTCATCGAGGATTCCTGTCAGTCCCTCGGCTCGTACTTCCGTCCGGGGCGCCACCTCGGCACCGTCGGCGCAGTCGGATGCCTGTCGTTCAGCCTGCCCAAGATTATCTCCACCGGCCAAGGTGGAGCCTTGATGACCAACGACGACGAGATCGCCGGCCGCATTCGGCGACTCAAGGACTTTGGCCGCTCGGGCGGCGGCAACGACATCCACCACAGCATCGGCTACAACTTCAAGTACACTGACCTGCAGGCCGCCGTTGGCTTGGCGCAGATGAAGAAGCTACCGTGGCGCGTAGAGCGGAAGAAACAGATATGGCTCCGCTACGCGCAGGGACTGGCGGGAATTCGACAGGTTGAGATGCTGCCGACTGATCTGGCCCTGGTGTCGCCTTGGTTCATCGACGTGTTCGTCGATGACCGAGAGGCGCTGCAGGCGAAGCTGGATCGCGTCGGCATCGGTACGCGCCCCATGTATCCGCCCATCCACCGACAGAAGGCCTATGGCCGCGACGACCTCAGCTTTCCAGTAACGGAAGGCTACAGTATGCGTGGACTTTGGCTGCCCTCGTCGTCCCAACTGTCGGACGCCGACATCGACCGCGTTTGCGCCGAGATCCGGACGCACTACGCCTAGGCCAGGAACGAATTACCGTGCACGACAAGATTGCAGTTCCGGCCGCCCACGAACGTCCGGCCCCGGCTACAGAGGCCCGCCTCCTGACGATCTCGCTTGTGATTCCGGCGCGCAACGAGGTCGGAAGCTTGCCGGCCGTGCTGCGCGAGTTGCCGCTGGACATCCTGCACGAAGTGCTCGTGGTCGACGGCCATTCGACCGACGGAACTGCGGAGGCCGTGCGCGCCCTGAACCTGCCTAAGGTTCGCGTCATCACCCAGCACGGACGCGGGTTCGGCATGGGAATCCAGACCGGCATCCGGCAGGCGCAAGGCGACCTGATCACCATCTACGACGCTGACGGGTCTTACAATCCGGCCGGCATCGCCCAGATGCGCCAAGCGATCGAAGCCGGCAACGATTTCGTGTTCTGCTCGCGCTATCGGCCGGAATCGGGCAGCGAGGACGACACGTTTATTCGCTTGCTTGGCAATACGATCTTTACGTTTCTGCTGCGCTGGATGTTCGGGGTGCAACTGTCTGACGCGCTCTACTACTACTGTATGGGGCGCAAATCGGCGTACGAGTTCGTCGACCCACGCGCCGCGGACTTCGCCCTTTGCATCGAGGTGCCGATCAAGGTCCACCGCATGGGCTTCCGCTACACGGAAATTCCCATGCGCGAGCGGCCGCGCTCGGCGGGCGAATCCAAGGTCAACGCGTTGTGGGACGGCATCCGCATCCTCAAGACGATGATCAAGCTCAAACTGACCGGCCTGTGAACGCCGTTCTGTTCGGCTAGTCGGGCTGGGCGGCGAGGCGACCTGTACGCGACGACAACAACCAGCCGGCCCCACCCAGCACTCCCACCCCCGCCATGACACCGCCGAACAGAATGGACGTGACCAGCGCGGTTTCGGCAGGCACGCCCACGAGTCCGAGCCCGACGACCATCGCGCCTTCGCGCAACCCCCACCCGCCGATCGTGATCGGGACCATGGAGACGAGTAGAACCGCAGGCAAGACGGCCAGATAGTCGAGCATCCCGAGCGCGACACCGCTTGCCGACGCCAGTAGTGCCGCCGTGACCATCAGGGCGCCGTGCGAGACGAGCGACAACGCGACGACGCCAGCCAAGTGATTGCCTCGGCGAACCACTTGCCAGGCGGCGGTGGAAACGTGGGCAACCTCGCCGGCAAACCGCAGCCGCAGAACGGCACGCGGCAAATAGTGCAGGCCGAGTAAGGCCGCAAGCGCCGACACGCCCGCGGCAATTGTGAGCAAGACTGACCAGAAGACGCCGCCGCCCTCCGCGGCGTGAAATAGCGGCAACACCGCGATGCATATAGCGAGGATGGTGGCGAAGCCAGCGGCGCGGTCGAGCAAGACGCTAGCGACAAGCGTGCGTAGCTCGACGCTGAGCCGACGACCAAGCCACACTCGCAATAGATCGCCTCCGACTGACGGAACCAGCTGGTTGGCGAAGAAAGTCAGGGACACGACGCGCACCAGCGGTGCGCTAGGCGCAACTACGTCCAATGCGGCAAGGATCGTTCGCCAGCGCGTGGCTTGCGAGACGATCAGGACGGCGGCCAATGCCGGAACGACCGCAAGGGGAACCGTCGGCGAGATCGCCATCATCTCGTGAATGATGACGTCTGTATCCAGTTGCGTGAGGAGCAACGCTAGCAAGGCGAGCGACACGGCCACTTGGATCAGGATGCGAACTATCGCTGTCAACGGGCAGGCCCAACGGCGGGCGCGGCAATGGATCGCCCACGACGGCCCCTCGCCCACAGGAAGTCGAGGCCCGCCACCGTGAACAGGATCAGTCCGGGCTCCAGCGGGACGCGATAACGCGGGTTTCCAAAGCCAATGGACACCGCGAGGATCGCTGCCATGTAGGCAAGCAGGAACACTGCTGGTCCCAACAGTGCCGGCCGAAGCAGCATGCGGACGGCACCGACGACCTGAACCGCCCGGCTGAGCAGCAGGAAGACCTGGAACGCGGCCCAAATCAGCATGGACGGAGTCGCGGCGATGTCGGCGGCAAAGGAGCGGACCCGCGCGCCTGGGCCATCTCCGGCGGCCTCGCCCCAATAGCGGACCGGAAACTCGAATCGCTGCAGGATCTCGTACGACGTGTTGTGTAGCAGCAGTTTTGCCGTCGACCCGACGATCGCCTTGGCGAACTGGGTCAACGTCAATTCACCGATCAACCGCGACGCCAAACCGGTTTCAATGTCGTTGCGCGCAACGACGTTGGCCTCGAGCTCCGGCGTCATCGCGCGTTCGTACTCAGCTTGCGCCCGCGCTCCTGCCGCGAGGTCCGGGTTGCCGCAACCCCAGTCGGCGGCGAGGCACGGGTAGATGTAGAACAGCAAGTTGTGACCCTGTTGCAACGTGAACATCGGCGCGCCATATGCCTGGTAGCTGCGGACGTAGTTTGGCACAGTGAATGTCAGCATGACGGCGATCGGCACCGCGGCGAATATGATCGGAGACCAGCCTCGATGCTGTTCACGGTAGAGCAGCATGGCCAGACCGGGTGTGACGATGAACGGGAATCCCATCAGCACCGGCCGCGTGAGGTAGGCCAGGCCAAGACCAATACCCGCAGCAACGAGGAGCCAAAGCGGGCGCCGCGCTTTCGCGGCCCAAAGAGCGGCGCACAGCCCCCAGGAAATGAAGAACGTGAACAGCGTCTCGGACAGGATGGTGGCGGGGCGGTAGGCAAGGTTCGGCCAAACGGCGGCGAGCATGCCCGCCGGCACCAACCATTCGTCCTTGATCGCGCGCGCCGCGAGGGCAATGGCGGGAACAGCCAGCCCGGCAAGCAATGCCTGCACCACACCCACGGCCCAGTAGTTCTCGCGGCCGAACAGGGCGAATGCGGCCGCAAGGAAGTACGGGTACCCCGCAACCGCATCGAGCTCCGGCAAGAATGCGCCGGTGCCGGGATCCACGATGCCGAACATGCCGGTATCGAAAATCCGGAGGGCAAGCCGGTAGTATTTGTCCGAGTCGGAGACACCGCGCAGCAAGTCCCAGCCGGCCGCGTACACGGCCAGCTCAACCGTGAGCGGGATAGCCGCCCCGACCACCGCGCAGGCGGCGAGCGCTTGATTTCGCTTCAATGGATGCTCAACTGGAGGGCGCCCTGCCCCCTGCGTAAGCCATTTTGCTCAGGGCGTCCACCAGACGCCGGGAACCAAGACATGTCGCAAGGCCAAGGCCTCAGTCGCGGCCGGAGGGGCGCCGCGCCGGCGGTCACGCGTGCATAGGATGTCGGACCCGTCCGCGTGGGACGCATTGCGCGCGTCCGATGACCAGGCGACGATCCTCCACGACCCGGCGTTCATCGACATCATCGCCCGCACGTATCGCTGCGCGGCCCGGCCAGCCGTCATTGAATCCCATCGAGGGGCGACCGGCGTGCCTGCGTACCGTGTCGCCCGCTCGGTCTTCGGACGCAAGGTCACCAGTCAGCCGTTCAGTTTCTACCCCACTCTGTTGGGAGCACGCGACGAGCTGGCGGCGCTGCAGCAGCTCATTGGGCTGGCAAAGTCCGAGGGCCGACGCTGCTACGCGGAATACAAGACCTTCACGCCCATGGCCGCAGACTGGATCGACGCGGTCGGACCCCTCCAACAGGTCTCGGCGCTGGTCGATTCGGAGCTCTTGCTGGCGCCTGACGACGCCGCCCAGAGCGCCCGATACAGCAAGGGCTTCCGCCAGAACCTGCGCACGACGAGGCGGCGAGCGACGGTCGAGGGCGTTTCTCTCGTGCCGGCGAGCAGTGAGGGCGACGTCCGCGACTTCTACCGCGTGCTATGCCGCAATAACCGCGACAAGCACCACACGCTTACCCATCCGCTATCACTGTATTTGGATTTCTTCCGCACCCTTCGTCCCCTCGGAAAGGCTGAGTTCCTGGTCGCCAAGCGCTCCTCAGACGTACTCGCTGGCATCGTCGTCCTGCGCACAGGCTGTCGTTGGGACTACGTTTGGGGTGCGTCAAGCGAGCAGGGTCGCACCCTCGGTCTAAACACCCTACTTGTCGATCATATGATCCGAGAGGCCTTGCGCGCCAAGGTTCGCGTCATTGGATTTGGTGCATCCAGCCCGCGGGACGCCGATCTCCTCTACTTCAAGAGCCGCTGGGGCTGCCAACACCGTCCCGTTTATTACACCTATTGGAATCATGCTGCGGGCACCGTCGACCTCGTCGAAGGTTTCGCGCTGGCGCGAAGGATCTTTCCCCTTGTGCCCGTCACGGTGCTGGCGGGAGTGGCGCCGTGGGTTGTGCCACTGCTGGCGTGACTAGCCTGCAGTGAGCGTATTGTTTGCAATGGTGCGAAGACCTCGATATGTGTCTCACTGTATGACTGACGGGGAACGTGCCGTTCTGACGTGCCGCAACATGTCGCGCCGCCCCTCCCATCGACGCTCGCAAGACTTGCAAGATCCTGGTCTACCCCAATGCTGACGGAGGCACTCGCGGCCGCCCTGCGCCGGTTGTCGCGGCTGCGGCGTGCGACGATTGCTGAGGGGATTACCCCGGTTTTCCGGGTCGAGACAAGGCATGGGGCCCTCAGCGTCTATTGTCCTGGCCAGCCAGCGGCGATGCGGGCCGAAAGCTTCCACAAGAAGGAGCCGGACACCCTCGCGTGGATCGACTCGCTCTCGGGGGGCGTACTTTGGGACGTGGGCGCCAACGTCGGCATCTATTCGCTGTATGCCGCCAAGCGGGGCTTGCGGGTCTTTGCCTTCGAGCCATCACCGATGAACTTCGCCGTGCTGTGCAAGAACATCGCCATCAACAACCTTCCAATCGAGGCGTTTTGCGTGGCGTTTGGAGATCAAACGGGGCTGGGCCACTTGCGCGTGCGCGCCCTGCGGTTCGGGCAAGCGGACGCCGGGCTGTATGCCGAGGAGCCGATCTCGCTGTCGGCCCTTGTGTACAGGGCCGACGATTTTCCTGCCCCGCGGCCGGACTTCCTCAAGATCGATATCGACGGTGCCGAGGACCGACTGGTCGCTGGCGCGGGGCAAACACTCGCATATGCACGAGAGGTGCAGATCGAGTGTGGCAACACCTATGGCGTGGTCTCTGCGGAACTTACGCGCCTCGGGTATTCACACACTGAACCGACCGGTCGGGTGCGCAACGTGTTGTTTCGGCGCTAGTACCATGAGATTCCTCCATCGCCTGGGTCTAGGTCGCCTCGCCGCGTCCGCGTTCGTCGCGCTCGCGGAAGCGCCACGGCTTGCGGAGCTCCTTGCCAGGACCGCGGCGTGGATGCTCGCGCGAAGGGTGCGTTGGATCGGACCGGCGCGCCCGACCGCGGAGCGCCCCATACTCTTCGCGCTTAGCGCCTCGCGCATCGGGCCCGACGCGCTGATGCTGTCGCAGGCTGGTCATTTCGCAGTGCGGACCCTGCCTGACAACGACCAGTTCTTTTTGCAAGGTGCGTTCTTTCGCCGCCGCGTCGATCCGACCGCATATCGCGTCGACCCGCAGATCGGCGCAATCGCAGCGCGCTTCCGCTCCTTCATGGTGCTGGTGTGGCCGCATTTCATGCGGCGCATCGGTGCCGTCGGCGTCATCGGCGCTCACTTCAAGTACAAGCAGGACGTGCATTGGGGGCCGACGGCGCACGCAGCAGGTTTCCCGTACATCGTCATCTATCGCGAGTCGCTGAAGCTGTCGGCCTCCGAGCAGGCCACCCTGACCAGCGTATGCCGGCGCCTCGGCAGATTCGAAGGCACCAAGATCCTGACGTGGAACGACGTCGTTGCCGATGTCATTGTCGCCGCGGGGTTCGCCACGCGCGACCAGATTGCTACCACCGGCAATATCCGCGTCGGCAAGTTCGTTGAGGCCTGCCGGAGCGGCAAGCGCGGCGACAAGGTGAACGGGGCCAAGCCTACGGCAACACTGTTTTCAATGCGCGCCGGCGATTCGCTCAACGCGCTGAACGCCGGATCCTGGCCTGCCAATCCATACCTGGGCTGGGTCCGACTCTTCGAACGGACGCACAGCGCGTTTGCCCAGGCAGCAATCGACAATCCCGGCGCGCGCTTCGTCATCAAGACGAAATGGGAGCATGGCGTTCATGACCTCGTCCGACATGCAATGGCGGCGCGCGGGATCGAAGCCAGCGCGGTCAAGAACCTTGAGATGACGGCGACCCTCGACCCCAACGAACTCATCCTCCAAAGCAGCGTGGTTGTGGCTTTCGCGTCCACAACGTTGCTGGAGGCGGGCCTGGCGGGCGGACCGGTGATCGTGCCTGACTTCGAAGAAGCGCTCGACCCGTACTATCGCGAGCACCTAAAGCTGACCGACTACTACTTGTACTGCTCGGTCGCCCACACCGGCGAAGAGCTCACGCGCCTCGTCACCGCCGGCTTGCGAAACCAGATCGCCGTGAACAAGGATTGCCAACAACAGCGGGACAGGTCCTTTGGGCGCCTGGTGTGTCCGCTCGAGGGCGATCCGCTGCAGCGTTGCGCGGATGAAATCCGGGCATCGCTTTAGGGCACAATCACGATCGACAACGTCCGCCCCGCGACATTGCGCGGCCGCATAGCGGGCAAATGGGACGCAGGGGGCGACGCTCCCGGGACATACGGCGTCAACATAGGTTGAAGCAAATGGTTCGCAGTCGGCCGACGAGGCCCACCGTCATTGGTCTGGTTCCCGCTCGTGCCGGGTCGCAACGCATCAAGGGCAAGAATGTGCGCCCGCTGCTGGGTCACCCGTTGATCGCTTATACGATCGCCTCGGCAGTCGAATCCGGAGTCTTTTCGCAAGTGATCGTATCGACGGACTCGACCGAGTACGCGGCGGTCGCGCGCCACTATGGTGCTGACGTTCCGTTCCTGCGGCCGAGCGAATTGGCCGGCCCGACGTCGCCGGACATCGATTGGATTCGGCACGCGCTGTCACGGATCCGGGCGATCGATGCATTCGCAATTCTGCGCCCGACCAGCCCGTTCCGCTCTGCGGGTACGCTCGGCCGGGCCTGGGAGCGATTCCTCGGCATAGATTGCGACTCGATGCGGGCGGTGGAACGTGTGCGTCAGCACCCTGGCAAAATGTGGGTCGTCGCGGCCGGCGGCGAGTCCATGCATCCGCTTTTGGATCAAGCCAACCTTCCGTTGCCCTGGCACTCGCAGCAGACCCAGGCGCTTCAGCCGGTCCACGTCCAAAACAGCTCCCTGGAAATCGTTTGGGCCGAAGCGGTGGCGCGTACCGGCAAGCACGCAGGCGACATCGTTGGCCCGTTCCTGACCGAGGGCGTAGAGGGCTTCTCCTTGGATTACGAAGACGAGTGGACGACCGCGCAGAATCTGATCGCTGCGGGAAAAGCGGTCCTGCCCGCAGTTCGCGCCGAACCCTTCCGCAGTGCGGACTAGCGCCCGCGCAGCGTTGGCGCTCCGTATCCGGAACAACGTCTAGCAGGCTGTTGAAAAAGTCAGCGGCGGAATGTTTGCGCGCAACAATAGAATCAGGACGGCCCCAGTCTTGAATCGATCTTGCGTGAATGGTGCATCTCGCGAATCAAAGTTGCGCACGACCATGGTCCAAAAACCTATTTCAAC
>CAMDCA010000031.1 GCA_945889645.1 Rhizobium sp. Q54 | reverse complement strand
CGAGGATGAAGATGCGCGCGGGTGCAATCGTGCCCGCCGCGGTCATCATCAGCGGCACGGCGCGGCCGAACTCTTCGGTGGCGTCCAGCACGGCCTTGTAGCCGGCGAGGTTGGCTTGCGAGGACAAGGCGTCCATCGCCTGGGCGCGGCTGATGCGCGGGACAAGTTCCATGGCGGCGGCGGTGATGCCGGCCTTGGCGTAGGCATCCGCCTGGGCTGCATGGCCGAGGGGATCGAGTAGGCCGATCAGCAGGGCGCCGCGCGGGATCTGCGCCAGCTCGTCGCTGCCCTCGGACTTGTCTTGTGGGCGCTGGACCTTGAGAACGATGCCGGCATTGGCGAGCGTCGCCGCGGCATTGCCCTCGACGCTGGCGCCGGCCGCCCGATAGGCGTCGTCGACGTAGCTGGCCGACGCGCCAGCGCCCGATTCCACCGCGACCGCGTAGCCCAAACCGATGAGCTTCTTCACGGTCTCCGGCGTCGCCGCGACACGCCGCTCGTGCGGTCGCCGCTCCTTCAGAATCGCTATCTTCAGCGATGCTCCAGCCAACCGACAAAACTCCAGGAAATGCGCGGGGTTCAGCGCCCCAGCCGGCGCGAAAGAGGCGGCACTATAGCAAAGCAGACCCGCTGTTCAACGCCGTTGGGCGCCTCCGGTAGCAGGCAAACCTAGGCGGTGCACGGCGCCAGGGTGGAGCGGCTGAGGCCGACGCCCAAGCTCAGCCCCGTCATCGTGACCATGAGCGCCAGTTGCGCCAATCTGACGCTCACGCCGAAACGAAGCGGTAGCGCAGGCGGTACACCGCCTCGCGTTCTTGTGGCGTCGTTGCCTTGCCGACCCGCACGCGCTGCCACGCGCTGTCTGATTGGTCTGCCATAGCGCCAAGTCTAGCGGCTAAGGCAACGGTACGCCTGCCTTGGTGAACGCCGCCTTCTGCCGCTTGCCGAGGGCAGCCGTGTCGAAGTCCTCGATCAGTTCGTGGAACATGCGGTGCCAGTTTACCTTGGCCTTCAGGCGCAGGAACACGGCGCCGAGGCCGATACTGGCGCGGTTCATGAACACCCACTCGCGCGGCGGTGTCACGCCGCCTTCTGCCTTCAGGCGCTTGAGTACCTCGTGACCGATGTCCTGGCCGAACACGCCGGCGGTCGAGTCTTTCTCTTGTAGGCGGCGAGCGCGGTCTTCCAGCAACGGCGCGAACAGGAATTCGGCCCATACCCGCAGGGCGTCGATCACTGGCGGCGACAGGCGCTCGAATCCCCAGGTTGTGAAGGCGTGCACTGCCAGGTCACGGTCGTCGTCGCGTACGGCGCGGTACAGGTCGATGACGCCTTGGATGAAGTGCGGCGCGAAGGCGCGGACGCAGCCAAAGTCGAGCAGGTTGACGGAGAGATCGGCGGCAACCGAGTAGTTGCCGGGGTGCGGATCGCCGTGGATCACGCCGGCGCGATAGAACGGCACGTACCAGGCGCGGAACAGCGCTTCGGCGACGCGGTTGCGGTCGGCCTCGGGCGCCGATTCGAACTCCGCCAGCGGGCGGCCTTCGAGCCACGTCATCGTGAGTAGGCGGTTGGTGGAAAGGTCGTCCACAACTTCCGGGACGTGGACGGAGTCCTCGTCCTTCAGCAGATCGCCGTACAGGCGCATGTGGCGCGCTTCGAGGCGGTAGTCGAGTTCTTCGCGCAGGCGCGCGCCGACCTCGGTCTCGATGTTGCGGGTGTCGATGCTGCGATCGAAGCGGCGATAAATCGCCAGGATGACACCCAGCTGACCGAGGTCAGCTTCGACGGCCGCCGCCATGTCGGGGTACTGCAGCTTGCACGCGAGCGCGCGGCTGCCCTTCAGCGCCACCGCACGGTGCACCTGGCCGAGCGAGGCGGCCGCTGCGGCCTGCCTCTCGAACGCAGCGAACCTGTTGCGCCAGTCCGGGCCGAGCTCGGAACTCATGCGGCGCTGCACGAAGGCCCAGCCCATGGCGGGCGCGTTCGATTGCAACTCGGCGAGTTCGGCCGCGACTTCCGGAGGAAGGACTTCGGGAATGGTGGCGAGCATTTGCGCCACCTTCATCACCGGGCCTTTGAGGCCGCCGAGTGCGCGCTTCAGGTCGGCGGCAAGCGCCGGGCCTTGGCCTTTGCGCCGGGCAAGGCGGCTGGAGGCAGCGCGCGCAGCGACGCCGCCGATGGAGGCCGAGACGCGCGCATAGCGCGTCAGGCGGCCGGCGAGGGAGTCGCGCTCATGCGCCATGGTACTCCCGGTACCACGCGACGAAGCGCGGTACGCCTTCTTCGATGCGCACGCGCGGCGCGAAGCCGAGGTCACGGCGCGCCGGTTCGATGTCGGCGTAGGTCGCCTGGACGTCGCCTGGTTGCATCGGTTCCGAAATATGCTTGGCCTTCTTGCCGAGAGACTTTTCGATCAAAGCGATGAGCTTGGGCAACGGCTCGGCGCAGCTATTGCCAAGGTTGTAGACGCGATGCGGCGCCGCTGGCCCGTTCTTGGGCGGCGTGCGCAGTGCTGCGAGGACGCCTTGCACAATGTCGTCGACGAACGTGAAGTCGCGCGCCATGTCGCCTCCGTTGAACACGTGGATCGGCTCGCCGGCCAGAATCGCGCGGGTGAACAGGAACAGCGCCATATCGGGGCGGCCCCACGGGCCGTACACCGTGAAGAAGCGCATGCCGGTCTGTGGAATTCGGTACAGGTGCGCGTAGCTCTGACTCATCAGCTCGTCGGCGCGCTTGGTCGCGGCGTAGAGCGATACCGGCGTATCGACGCGATCCTCGACCGAGAACGGTAGCTTGGTGTTGCCGCCATAGACGGAGCTGGAGCTTGCGTACACCAGGTGCTCGAAACCCGGCGTGTGGCGGCAGAACTCCAGGATCGACAGGTGCCCGACCACGTTGGCCGCTGCGTACTCGAACGGATGCTGCAGCGAATAGCGCACGCCGGCCTGGGCGGCGAGGTGGACGACACGGCGGATCGGAGCGAACGGTGCCAGCGTCGTCGCCAGCTTTTCGTGCTCGGCGATGTCGGCCTTCACGAAGGTGAAGTTCTTGTTCTTACGCAGCCGCCCGACGCGCGCCTCTTTCAGTCGCACGTCGTAGTAGGGGCTGAGGATGTCGATGCCAACCACCGTCTCGCCCTGCGCCAGCAACGCCTCGGACACGTGGTAGCCAATGAATCCGGCCGCGCCGGTCACCAAAACGGTCATACGGTCTTCGTGCTTACACGGTGAGTATGGAACGGGCGGCGCCGCGAATTGCCCGGCGTCGCCCACGATGCGCCACTACTAGCACAGCTTCAGTGCGACGTGCCTGCCTTGGCTCGCGCCTCGGTGCCCTGGTCGAACGCGGTCTTCTGGTCCGCCGAGGTCTCGTTCTGGTACTTCGCCTTCCACTCGGCGTAGGGCATGCCGTAGACGATGGCGCGTGCGTCTTCGTAGCTGATGTCGCTGATGCCGCGCTCCTCGGCGGCGGCGCGGTACCACTTGGCCAGGCAGTTGCGGCAGAAGTGGGCCAGATTCATCAAGTCGATGTTCTGCACTTCCTTGTGCTCGTCGAAGTGCTTGAGTAGCCGCCGGAACGCGGCCGCCTCGAGCTCGGTGCGGGTGCGGTCATCCATGATGCCTGCTCCAAGTTGGTTCGTTGGGGTCATTCTAGGCCGCGCCCGCCGACCCTGTCGCCGCCCCGAACGGGTGCCGGCCGGCGGCGGCGATGATGGGCGCTAGCCGCGCCGCCCAGGCCGCCACCCCGGCTGCATCGGCCAAGTGGTCCTGGCGAATCTCCAGCAGCACGTTGAGGCGCCCGCGGGCGTCGCCATGAGTCTGGCAGCTGTAGCCTTCGGGATGGCGGCCCGAATACGGCTCGTTGTCCCCGACCACCAGGCCGTCCAGCCGGCGCAAGGCGCGCAGGACGAAGTCGGCAACGCGGCGGTCGCGGTCCGACAGCACGCCTACATGCCACGGCCGCGGCGGACCGGTCAGGACCGGCGTGAAGCTATGGATCGAGAGCAGAAGCGGCCTCTGGCCGCGGGACGCAATGGCGCTGAGTTCGGCCTCGATGCGGGCGTGGTAGGGGACGAACAGTTCCTCCACCCGCCGCGCCCGCTCGGTCGGGCCCAAGTTTTGGTTGCCTGGCACCGGGACACCGTGGCTGTCGGCCGGGACCGACGCAACGTGACCCGGTGCCCGGTTGCAGTCGATCACTAGGCGCGAGGCGGTCGTCAGAACGGCGGGCGCACCTAGGCGCTGCGCCAGGGCGCGGGTCAGGGCAGCAGCGCCGACGTCCCAGGCGACATGCTGGGTTAGGATATCGCCGGTGAGTCCAAGACTGTCCAGCCGGCGCGGAATGCGGTTGCTGCCGTGGTCGCAAATGATGAGAATGCCGGCCTCCGCGGTGCCGGCGACGACCTCGAAGGGCGGCGCGTCACCGCGCGGAGCTGGGTTGGTCAGCCTGGTGCCTTTGGGAATCTTGTTCCCCTCTATGCTATCGCTTCGAACCGCCAGCGGCACGCCCTTGGCTGCGCGGCTATAGGAACTCATGCGTCGCCAACGCAACACCAAGATCATCGCTACCCTCGGACCGTCCAGCCAAACGCTGCCGGTCATTCGCGCCCTGTTCGAAGCGGGGGTCGACGTCTTCCGGCTGAACTTCAGCCACGGCGACCACAAGATGCACCGCGAGTTGTTCGGCATCATCCGGACCCTCGAGGCCGAGGTTGGCAGGCCGATCGGCATTCTCGGCGACCTGCAAGGCCCCAAGCTGCGCATCGGCACGTTCGCGCAAGGGCCCGTCATCCTGCGGCAGGACCAGGCGTTTCGCCTCGATCTGAACACGCAGCCGGGCGACGCGACGCGCGTCTGCCTGCCGCATCCAGAAATTTTTGCCGCGGTCACCACCGGCGCCGACCTGCTGATCGACGACGGCCGCCTGCGCTTGCGGATCACCAAGGCCGGCGCGGATTTCGCCGACACGGTGGTGATGGCGGGCGGGCGCGTGTCCGATAACAAGGGAGTCAACGTGCCCGACGTGGCGCTCCCCCTGAAGCCGCTGACGCCGAAGGATCGCATCGACCTCGACTTCGCGTTGTCGCTTGGCATCGATTGGATTGCCCTGTCGTTCGTGCAGCGCGCCGCCGACGTCGCCGAGGTGCGCGCAATCATCAGCGGCCGCGCCGGTCTTATGACCAAAGTCGAGAAGCCGACGGCGCTCGACGAGTTGGACGAGATCCTGCCGCTGTCGGACGGTCTCATGGTGGCGCGCGGCGATCTCGGCGTCGAAATGCCGATCGAAGCGGTGCCCGGCCTGCAGAAGAAACTGGTGCGCGCGGCGCGCGCGGCCGGCAAGCCGATCGTCGTCGCGACTCAGATGCTTGAATCGATGATCCACGCGCCGACGCCGACGCGCGCCGAGGTCTCGGACGTTGCCACCGCCGTGTACGACGGCGCCGACGCGGTGATGCTGTCGGCCGAGTCGGCCGCAGGTGCTTATCCGATCTCCGCCGTGCGCATGATGGCGCGCATCGCCGAGCAGACCGAGAAAGACCCGCTTTATCGCGCCATCATGAACGCCGAGAAGCCGAAGCCCGAGTCCACCGCCGCCGACGCCATCAGCGCGGCTGCGGCGCAGACGGCGGAGACGCTGAAGGCTGCGGCGATCATCGGCTACACGGACTCAGGCTCGACTGCGCTGCGCGCCGCGCGCGAGCGCCCCACCGTGCCGATCATCGGTCTTACGCCGAAGGTCGAGACGGCGCGCCAGCTCGCGCTGGCCTGGGGCGTGCACAGCGTGCCGACGCGCGACCCGAGCGGCTTCGACGACATGCTCGACATTGCCATCGAGGCGGCGACGCGCGACGGCTTCGGCACGGCGAACGACCGTCTGGTGATCATCGCCGGCGTGCCGTTCGGCTCGCCCGGCGCCACCAACGTGATGCGCATCGCGCGCATTCCCGAACAGAAGGGCTGACGCAGGCTGCGCCCTCTCGCTGCATGGTGAGGGGGAACGCTAGCCGCGGAAGAATTCCGGCAGGGCCTTGTTCAGGGCGGCGGCGACGCGTTCGTGCACGGGCTTGTCGATCGCCGGGCGTTGGAACTTTTCGCCGGTGATCAGCTCGTACAGCTTGATGTACTTGCCGCTGAATTCCAGCAGCGTTTCGGCGGGAACTTCCGGGATCGGATCCTTGTAGGGGTCGCAGCGCGCGTTGATCCACAAGCGCAGGAATTCCTTGTCCAGGCTTTCCGGTTCGGCCTTGCGGGCGCGACGCTCGGCGTAGCTCGCCGCCATCCAGTAGCGGCTGGAATCCGGCGTGTGGACTTCGTCGGCGAGCGTGATGCGGCCCTTCTCGTCGACGCCGAACTCGTACTTGGTATCGACCAGGATCAGGCCGTGCTTTGCCGCGATCTCGCGCCCGCGCGCGAACAGGGCGAGGCTGATGCGCGCCAACTCGTCCCACTGCTTCTGGGTGAGCAGCCCGCGCGCGGCGATGTCCGTCGGCGTGATCGGGGCGTCGTGCTCGCCCTGAGCGGCCTTGGTGGTCGGCGTCAGGATGGTGTTGGGCAGCTTCTCGTTCTTGGTCAGGCCGTCCTGGAAGCGAATGCCGTACATCTCGCGCGCGCCGCGGTTGTACATGGTCCAGATGCTGGTATCGGTGGACCCGGTCATGTAGTCGCGCACGACCATCTCGACCGGCAGCATCGATAGCGTGCGGGCGATGACGATGTTGGGGTCGGGGTAGCTCAGAACGTGGTTCGGGCACACGTCCGACGTCTGGTCGAACCAGAAGCGCGCCATCTGGTTCAGCACCTGGCCCTTGTACGGGACCGCGGCCAGGACCTTGTCGAAAGCCGACTGGCGGTCGGTAGCGATCATGACGCGGCGGCCGTCCGGCAGGTCGTACGCGTCGCGTACTTTGCCGCGGTAGAAGCCGGGCAACTGCGGGAAATGAGCGTCGGTTAGGCAGGCGTCCTGCAACGAGCGCGCGGTGGTTTGCATGATGTCCCTCGGAGAAGGGCGCCAGATATCTCCGCCCGCGCCCCACGTCAATGCCGCCGCGCTTATTCGGGCAACATCTCGGATTCGTCGCGCCACTGCGCCTCGAAGACCGGCATCTTTTCGGCGAATCCCTTGAACTCGGCGCCGCCGAGGTCGCGGAACTTAAGGCCTTTGCCCTGGCACAGGTCGAAGACCAGCTTGGACACGGCAATCTGGTCCTGGCCGGCATAGGCGCAGACACGCGCGGCGAGTTGCACCGGGGTGCCGAACAAGTCGTTGTTCTCGGCGATCGGCTCTCCCGCGTTGATGCCGATCTTCAGGTGCAGGGGCACGTCTGGCGTCGCCGCAGTGTGCAGCTTGGCACCCTTCTGAATCTCAACCGCGGCCTCGACGGCCATCGACGCCGATTGGAACGACGCCATGATGCCGTCATTAGTCTGCTTGACCTCGTTGCCGCCGTAGCGGCGCAGGTTCTCGCGCACGATGCGATTGTGCGCGTGCAGCATCTTCTGGGTCGCGTCGTCGCCGGTCGCCTCGCTGAACGCGCCGAGGATGGCGGTGAACATGACGGCGACGGTGCCGCCCTGCTTCTTCTCGTCGGCCTTGGAGTTCCAATGGTCGAGGGCGTTCTCCAGGAACATGCCGATGTCGCCCTCGGCGTCGTGGCCGAGCTGGGCCTCGTCTTCCTTGCTGAGCTCGCCGGAGGCTGCCTTGGTGCGCAGATCCTCGTCCTTGAGGAACACCGTCATCGCTTCACGGCCGGCGCGGAACATGTCGAGGTAGCGCGGCTCGAGCAGATAGTTCTCGTGCTTGTCGGCGAACTGGCTGGCGCGATCGTTGCCACGGCCGGCCGCGCGGATGACGGCCGCCATGATCTCTCGGTTCTTCTCCGGGATCGACTTGCGCTCGGCGTACGCCTCGGCGGCGCCGGCGAGGAATAGGTCGCAGCCAAACTGGTTGAACGTCGACAGCTTGCCGCCCTTGAGGAACTGCGAACTCGTCTTCATCAGGAAGTCGACGCACTGGGCGAAGAACTTGATGATCGACTTCTTCGCTTCGATCACGTCGGGCGACTCGTTCTCCACTTCGGGCGCCTTCGCCGGCGTGGTGTCGTCCTTGCGCGAAGGGCCGCCGCTTTGGCCTTTGCCGTCCTGTTTGTCGCCCGCCGCGTCGGCGCGCGCGCGTTCCTCGCGCTGCTTCGGCGTCAGGCGGCTCGGTCGCGAACTGCGCGTCGGCTGGCGACGCTGACGCGGGCCACCGGCGCCCTGCACCTGGAACGCCGTGGAGAATTCGCGCCACGTCAGCATGTTGGGCAGGACCAACAGCGCGCTGACGACGAAGAAGCCGGTGAACAGCTTCGCCTCGATGCCCTGGCGCTCGAGGATGAAGAGGAAGATGCCGTAGAGTTCGAAGTAGCCGATCGCGTACGTCACGATCCCGGCGGCAAAGCCGGCAACCGTGAGCGCCGCGACCATCTTGAATACAACGACGAGCGCGCCCGCCGCGCTTTGTGTCTTGGCGCCACGTTGGACGAGAACCGGAACGTCGTTGTCGTCCGCGCCGCCGGCATCGTCGTCGTCACCGGCTGCGGCCGCAGCCGTGCTAGCCGGCGCCTCGCGCTCTTTGCGCGTGGCGATACCGAGCTGCGGCACGGCGGCGTTGGTGGACTTGCTCCAAACGCCGACCTCTTTGGTTTCACCGTTGGCCGGGTTGAACGTTTCCTCGACCAGCGTGACGCCAAGCACGCCTTGGCGCGTCAGCAGCACCTCGGCGGCCTTCTTGGCCTCTTCCCGCTGTTCCGATGGAAAGCTGCGGTCACGGGTCCAGCGGCCGCCCTGGTGGCGGTAGACCGCATAGACGACTTCCTTCAACGGACCCCTTCTGACCGCTTGCCCCGTCTCCCCTCCCAAGGAGTCAAAAGCAGCGGGAGTGTAGTGAGGGTTCCCCGGTGCGGCAACGCTCGCAGCCGCATTCTGAAGCGCGGTGCGTTAACCCTAAGGGGCCAGACAGGCGCGGAACGCTTGGGCTAAGCCGCGCATCATCGCTGCATACGCTTGTACCCCCGGGTCGATATCGACCCCAATAGTGTCGACCGTCACAAGGCGTGCTCCCGTGCCTTCAACCAGGGCGGCGCCCAAAGCGGCCGGGAACTGGGGCTCGCCAAAGACGCAGAAAATGCCCGAATCGACGATGCTCTGGCGCATGGCGGCAAGGGACCGGGCGCCAGGGAGGCGGTCGGGATTCACCGTCAGGGTGCCCGTGCCGTCCAGTTGGTAGCGCGCCTCCCAGTACTGAAACGCGTCGTGTAGCGTGAGGAACGGACGGCCACGTACGGAGGCCAACGTGGCCGCGAGGTCGTCGTTGAGTGCGCGCAGCGCGGCCAGAGCGGTGTCGCGATTGGCGGTGTAGCGGACGGCATTGGCAGGGTCGGCCGCAACCAGAACCTGGGCGCTGTACGCAACGATGCGCGCGGCGTTGGCGGGATCGAGCCAGAAGTGCATGTCGTGGCCGTCGGTTCCGCCGTGTGCGTCCGCATGCTCGCCGGCCTCGCGTGTCGGCAGCATTGCCAGCCCCGCCTCGTCGGCCAGGGTGACGATCCGCGCGCGTCCGGCAACGGCGATGATGGGTTTCTGCAGGTACGTCTCCAGTCCCGGTCCGCCCCACAGCACGATGTCCGCCTCCAGCAGTGCCCGGCTGTCCGACGGCTTCAACGAATAGACGTGCGGCGATGTCGCGCCGGCGAGCAGCAGCGTCGGCGTGCCGACCCCCTCCATCACAGCCGCGACCAGGCTGTGCAGCGGTTTCAGACTGACGACGACGCGCGGGGCGGCGAGGGCCGGGGAGGCGACGCAGCAGGCGATGGCGACCGCCGCGGTGAGGCGAAGAAGCGTTTGCATGATGTTACTATATAACAGAACGTCGTCATTGCGAGGAGCCCAGTGACGAAGCAATCCAGACTGTTGCGAGAGCGTGGATTGCTTCGCCTTCGGCTCGCAATGACATCGTGCGCAAACGAAAAAGCCCCCGGCTGGGGTTCCAGCCGGGGGCTCGGTTCGTTTTGGATCAGACGTGTTCGTCGTTCGCGACGGGCAGGGCGGAGCGGCCGCCCTTCATAGCGCGCTGGAGCTTTTCGAAAGCGCGCACCTCGATCTGGCGCACGCGTTCGCGGCTGATGCCGTACTCCTTGGACAGATCCTCCAACGTTGCGGGCGCGTCCTTCAGGCGGCGTTCCTCCAGGATGTGACGCTCACGCTCGGAAAGATTCTCCATCGCGGTCGCCAACAGGCCGCGCCGCAACCTGAGCTCCTCGGAGTCGCCCATGCGCACTTCCTGGTTGGGCGTCTCGTCGACCAGCCAGTCTTGCCACTCGCCTTCGCCATCTTCGCGCACCGCCGCATTCAGCGAATGGTCGGGCGCCGCTAGGCGGCGATTCATGCTCACCACTTCTTCCTCGGTGACGTCGAGCTTGTGGGCGATCGTCTTGACTGTGTCGGCCTTCAGGTCGCCTTCCTCGAACGCCTTCAACTGGCCCTTGAGGCGGCGCAGGTTGAAGAACAGCTTCTTCTGCGCGGCGGTCGTGCCGATCTTCACCAGCGACCACGAGTGCAGGATGTATTCCTGAATCGCGGCGCGGATCCACCACATGGCATACGTCGCCAAGCGGAAGCCGCGCTCCGGATCAAAGCGCTTCACCGCCTGCATCATGCCGACGTTGCCCTCGGCAATGAGGTCGGCGAGCGGCAGGCCGTAACCGCGATAGCCCATGGCGATCTTGGCCACCAGACGCAGGTGGCTCGTCACCATCTTGTGGGCCGCGTCGATGTCACCGTGCTCGCTCCACTGCTTGGCGAGCATGTACTCCTCCTGCTGCTCCAGCATCGGAAACTTCCGAATTGCCTGGAGGTAGTGCGAGAGGTTGGCATCGGGCGAAAGGTTCGGGATCAGGGACGTCGAAGCCATTTGGTCCTCCTCGGGCCGAAGCCCCCCAAAGCTCCGGGCGCAGCTCGCTACAAGCGCGCCCTAGAAGCATCCCCCGTCTGCAAGGGACGCTATATCGGTTTGATACGCAATGTGGCGATCAGCCGCTCGAGTTCAAGGGGGAGGGGACTCGAAAATGACAGGTCCTCTCCGCTGATCGGGTGCCGAAACCCCAGCGTTGCCGCGTGCAATGCTTGCCGACCCAGGGATTCTGCCGCGCGGAGGGCCTCCGGCCAATGTCGCAGGCTAGATAGAGGCGCCCTCCCATACGTGGGATCCGCCACCACCGGGTGCCCCAAATGGGCCAAATGCACGCGGATTTGATGGGTTCGGCCGGTGCCCAGGCGGCACTCCAGCAGGGCGGCGAGGTCGTCGAACGGCTCGATCACCTTGTAGCGGGTCAGGGCGGTCCGACCGCCTTTGGCCAGTACGGCCATCTTCTTCCGGTCGCGGTTGCTGCGGCCGATGTTGCCCTCGACGGTGCCGCTGGTCGCTTTTGGCACCCCCCATACGACAGTGCGGTAGATGCGGCTGATGGTGCGGGTGCTGAACTGTTCGACCAAGTCGCGGTGGGCGACGTCCGACTTGGCGGCGACCAGCAGGCCGCTAGTGTCCTTGTCCAGCCGATGGACGATGCCCGGCCGCCGCACGCCACCGACGCCTGACAGGCTGTCGCCGCAGTGTTCCAGCAGTGCGTTGACCAGGGTGCCGCGCGGATTGCCGACGGCGGGGTGGACGACCATACCGGCCGGCTTGTCGATGACGATCAGCGCGTCGTCCTCGTAGACGACCGTCAGCGGAATGCGCTCGGGCTCCGGCGTCGCGGGCTCGGGCGCGGGGATGGCGACGGTGAAGGCCTGCCCGGGACGCACTTTGAGGGCGGCCTGAGTCACGGCGGTGCCGCCGGCGAGCTCCACGCAGCCGTCCTCGATCAGAACCTTGAGCCGCGCGCGCGACTGGTCAGGAACGGCCGTGGCGAGCCAGCGATCAAGCCGGGTACCGGCCTCGTCGTCGCTCACCAGCCGTGTCCGGACGGTGGCGGCAGCCGCGTTGTCCGATTTTGAGGCCTTGTCGTTTGTCATCGCTCGTCGTCTTCTCTCGCCGTGCAGGAACAGAATATCCGCGTCATGAAGGTAGTGGTCATCGGCCTTGGGGCGGTGATCGTGATTGGCCTCGGCATCCTACTCGTCGCCATCGGCCGTGAGGTCGCCGGCGCGCGCGCCAAGGCGTCGTTCGATCCAACCCAGTTCGCGCTGCCCGCCGGGGCCCGCGTGCTGGAGATGGACCTCGATGGCGACCGGCTGGCGGTGCGCCTCGATCTGGGCGACGGCCGCCAGGCTATCCAGATGTTCGACGCGCGCAGTGGTGCCGTGCTGGGAGTCATCGCCCTGCAATGACGGCGGCGATCGAGATCGCTGCCGCCGATCTCGCGGCCTGCGCCGCCCGCGCCTGCGCCGCCTATCCCGACGAGGCGTGCGCGCTGCTCGAAGGGGTTCGCGATCGCGCGGTGGTGCGTGTCGCCCGCGTCCATTTTGCCGACAACGTTGCATCTGACCGGCGCCAGCGCTTCGAGGTCGATCCGCGCGCCCTGCTGCGCCTGCACCGCACGCTGCGCGACGGCGACACGGCGATCGTCGGCCTCTGGCACTCGCATCCGAATGGCAAGGCGGCGCCGTCCGCCACGGACTTCTCCCAGGCCTACGACCCCGATCTCGCGTGGATCATTACGGCCGTTACCGAGTCCGGCGCGGGCGAGGCGCGGGCATTCCGGCTCGGTGCAGATGCGTTCGCCGAGATATCGCTGCGGGCCCCGTCGTGAGCGCCGACTTCCGCAGCGACAACGTTGCGCCGATCGCGCCGGAAATCCTCGCCGCCATCGCCGCGGCCAATGCGGACTCCGCCTCCGCCTACGGCGACGATCCGTGGACCGAGGGCCTCGCAGCCAAGTTCAGCGCGCTGTTCGAGCGCGAGGTGTTCGTCTTCCCGGTGGCGACCGGGACCGCGTCCAACGCGCTTGCGCTGTCGGCGGTGACGCCGCCGTGGGGCGTCATATTCTGTCACGCCCAAGCACACATCCGCGTCGATGAATGCGGCGCACCGGAGTTCTTCAGCGGCGGCGCGCGCGTGCTCGGTCTCGCCGGCACGGACGGCAAACTCACGGCAGGCGAACTGGCGGCGGCGATCGCCGCTGCAGCGCCGCACGGCGCCCACAACATGCAGCCGGCGGCGGTCAGCCTGTCGCAGAGCACCGAGGTCGGGCGCGTCTACTCCGTCGCCGATATTGTGGCGCTGGCGCGCGTCACTCACGACGCCGGACTGAGACTGCATATGGACGGCGCGCGCATTGCCAATGCGGTCGCCGCGCTCAAGGTTCCGATCGCCGATCTGACGTGGCGTGCCGGCGTTGACATCCTGTCGTTCGGCGCCACCAAGAACGGCGCCATGGCGGCGGAAGCCGTCGTGTGCTTCGACGAAGCGACCGCGGCGACGTTCGCCTTCCGGCGCAAGCGCGCGGGTCAGTTGTTCTCCAAGATGCGCTTCGTCTCGGCGCAGCTCGACGCGTACCTGAACGGCGGCCTGTGGCTGCGTAACGCTGCCCGCGCCAACGCGATGGCCGCGCGCTTGGCCAAAGGATTGGCGCCGCTGCCCGGCGTTTCGCTGTTGGTGCCGGCCGATGCCAACGAGGTGTTCGCGCGCCTTCCCGAGCCAATGTCCTTTGCCCTGCTGGCGCACGGATTTCGCTTCCACCCCTGGGATCATGCATTCGGTCCCGGCGCGGTCCGCTTGGTGACGGCGTTCAGCACACGGGAATCCGACGTCGATGGGTTTATCGCTGCAGCACGGGCGGAGCGGTGACGCGCAACCAGGTAGCATTCTGGGTACTGTTTGCCGCGACCATGGGCGTCTGCGGCACCATGTTGCTGTGGTCGCTCCCCGCCGTGTCGGCCGCGGCGGGCGGATTGATGCCTTTCGACATGCGGCCCGGCGGGTATGACGCGACCCAAGCGCGCGCATTCCTGGTGGCGCTGTCGCCGGACGGCGCGGCGTTCTACCGCGACGTGCAGCATCGCCTCGACATCGCCTATCTCGCGCTGCTGGCGGCGACCCTGTTCTTTGCGTTCGCCGCCTTGGTGCCCCGCCGCCTCGGTGCGTGGCGCTGGGTCGTGGCACTGCCGGTGTGGATCATCGCCGGCTTCGACTACGCGGAAAATGCTGGCGTCGCGGCCATGCTTGAGGCGGGCGCCGCCGGCACGACCGACGACATGGTGGGCCGCGCCAGCCGTTGGACGGTGCTAAAGTCCAACGCCACCATTGCGGCAATGACCGCGCTGCTCGCCTTGCTCGGCTGGCGCGGCATCGCTTGGCTGCGCAGGCGCTGAACCCGGAGGCATTCATGCTGTATCCGATTCTGGTCTGGCTGCACGTTGTCGCCGCGGCGGTCGCGCTCGGCACCAACGTGACGTACGGCGTATGGTTCGCGCGCTCACGCGGTAACGCGGCGATGCTGACGTTCACCCTGGCGACGGTAAAACTGCTCGACGACCGCATCGCCAATCCGGCCTACGGCGCGGTCGCGGTCACCGGCGTGCTGCTGGTGTGGATCGGACCTTACTCTTTCACGACGCCGTGGGTGCTCTCCTCCATCGTCCTGTTCATCGCCGTGGGAGCCATCGGCTTCCTGATGTACACGCCGATCCTGCGCCGCCAGGTCGATCTGGCGACAGCGGGGCAGGCGGCGACGGCCGAGTTCCAGCGGTTGTCGGCCCGCGGCGCCGTGCTCGGCCCGCTGCTCGGTGTGCTGGTGGTCGCCATCGTGTTTCTGATGGTGGTGCAGCCGGCATTGTGGGGCTAACCCGCCGCCTCCGGCCCGAGGCAGGAAGCGCGGCAACCCGCGGGCCTGACGCTTCAACCTTGATCGGGGGGGCAGGGGCGGCTATCTGTGGGCTTCGGCCCTAGTCCCCTTCGTCTAGTGGCCCAGGACATCGCCCTCTCACGGCGAGAACAGGGGTTCGAATCCCCTAGGGGGCACCAATCTTTTCAAGTACTTAAGTAGAGTGTGCGAAAGCGCCGTGGCCGCACTTCGCAAGATGACTGCCATTCCCTCTGTTGGCCCGGCGCAAGCGCGGCAACGAGGGGTGTTGTTGCCGCGCCAGGCGATGCGGATGACTACAGCCTGCTGAGGGGATCGTGGCCATCGTCTGGCCACGCCAGGATCACTCCGAACGCCAACACCGCCGCCACAGCCATCACCAAGAACGCGATCTGGAACGTCAGCATGGGGCACCTCCTTCAACGCTTCAAAGATGTGCGCTCCGAGGCCGCGACCCAGTAACGTGGGTTCAATATCCGTAGTTGCCCGTACCTCGTTGCCTGCTGTCATGGTGCATGCGTCGCTCCGGTCTGCGCGCCGCTTGAGGGGCCTGTTGGAGGCCGCGCGTCGCTGGTCAGTCTCGCGGCAACCGCGAAGAAGCGGGCTCGGTGATCGTCCTTGAGCGGCGCGGCTCCGGCGCTACATCACGCGAACCCGAACAGCGGCGGGAACACGACGACGACCACCGTGGCCCAGGCGGCGTAGACGGGCAGGTAGCCGGTCTGCCAGCGCTCGACGGCGGCGAAGGTGCGGCGTCCACGCACGAACTCGACATAGAGCCACGCCGACCACGCCAGATTGACCAGCAGCACGAGATTGAAGCCGAGGACCGCGAGGCGGTTGGGCGTGAAGCCGAACTCCGAGATGCGCCCGGAGATGGCAGCCAGCGCGACGGTGTCAGCGAGCAGCGCACTGACCAACAGCGCTACCAGCACGAAGTCGAATGGGCCGCTTGTTGCGGCCGGATCGCGGGCCGAGATGCTGTAGAGGAAGAGCGCCAGGACGAGTCCGAGCAGCGCGTCGAACACGATCAAGACTTCGCGCTCGATGTCGATGCCGCCGCGCCACGCCATCGTGCCGAGGAAGACGATCAGCGTCGCGGTGAAGACGGGCGTGAACAGGCGTGTCAGTACGGGCGCCATGTTCTCGATCACGCTCTGCTTGGCCTCGACCAGCCAGGCGCCTACCAGAACCGCGCCCACTGCGCCGCACGGAACCAGCCACTCGGCGAGGAGCGTCTCGGGGCTGACACCGATTGCTTGGAACATGCCGGCGGTCAACGCGGTGACAAGGCCGCCGCCCAGCGCCATGAGCACGTAGTAGATGAACAATTCGCCGGAGAAGCGGATGAAGTTCATTCGCACGGCGGTGTCGTTCCACCGTCCGCCGGCGTAAGCGATCCCGACGATCAGCCACAGCGCGATGGGCAGGTGCAGAATGAGCAGCGGCTCGGTGCTGGCCCCGGCCGCGAACGGGAACAGGGGCCGGCACTCGGAGATGACGCAGATCAGCATGCCGTTGGCGAACACCGCGGCGACACCGAACGACGCAGCCAGCCACACCCACAGGCGCCGATCGACGCCGCGCTTCCAGACGAAGTAGCCGGTCAGGATCGGGAACACGATGAGGCTGACGTTGCGCAGGTGGAACATGACCTCCGGGTCTTCGTACATTCCGATGCCGAACAGGGCCGGCACCTTGAACGCCAGCGCTGCGGCGGCCGCCAGACCGAACACCACGAACGCCTCGCGTCGCCCCGCTGCGTCGCGCTTCGCTTCGGCGCCTTCAGGCCCGACGATCAATTGCTTCCACAGCCGATCTGAGTGCTCGCGCGCGAACTCGTTGGCGATCGCGTCCTGCGCGCCCATGCGCTTGATCGCCACCAGGAACGCCTCGTCGGCTGCGAGTCCCGCGCCGACCAGCGCGGCGATGTGGCCGCGCAGGTGGTCCTCCAGTTCGTCCACGTCGCCGGACTGGATCGTCCGGCGGCGGCGCAGGTACTCGCGCCACTGGCCAATGGGCGCGTCGAGAGGGTTGATGGTGTCGGGCTGGGTCATTGCTTAGGCCTCAAGGGAGTTCGCCGCGTCGAATGCGGGGGCCCTCAAGAGTAGGACGGCGCGCGCGCGGGCGCCCGCCGGCGCGGTGACCAGATCTCAAACCAGATGTTGCGCAGCGCGGCGTCGACCGCCTGCCACTGCTGCCTCTGATTGGCGAGTGCGGCGCGGCCGCTCTGCGTGATGCCGTAGTACTTGCGCCGGCGGCCGATCTCGGATGCGCCCCATCGGCCTTCGATGTGGCCGAGCCGCTCCAGGCGGTGCAGCACCGGGTAGAGCATCCCATCGGTCCATTGCAACTGACCGCCGGATAGCTCAGTGACGCGTTTCAGGATCGCGTAGCCGTAGGTGTCACCCTCCGCGACGATCGCCAGGATGAGAGGCGTTGCGGAGGCGGCGACCAAGTCCTTGTCGATGTCCATGGGATCGGTGCTCGGGTTGAGAGCTTACATAGCGGCATTATACATTGTACTACTATGTATGTAAACGGCTGAGCCCGTGGACTAGGCCCGGCAGGAAACCGCGCTGGGCCGTCGGACGGCTGGCACTTGGGGTGTCTCCGGCCGCAGCCGTTGCGCCTCGTCGGCAAACTCCCAGAGGCCAACGCGGCCGAAGCAGACGCTCTGGCAATAGGGGGATCGGTGGCAACGATGAGCGACGCGCGCCGCGGCGAGCCGGCGCCGACTTGGCACTCAACGCGCTCCGGCTTTCACCACGACAACGAACGGTGCTCAACGGGTGCGGGGATGCACAGGGCAATTGGCGCGCAGGAGACGACGAAGCCGCGGCGCCCGAAGTGCCAAGCTGAAGGCGACTCCCACCGGCGCTTTGGCCGCGTCGGCCCGCGCCGCCAGGTCCTTGGGTGCCCTAACCCCAGATCGGATAGACGGCGTACAGGCCGCTGCCGATCAGTGCCTGCACGACCAGCGCCGCTGTCCAGAACGCCGGGTACTCCCAGCCGCCGCCGGAGCTTCATCCAGCCATGGGCGATCAACGGCACGCCCAAGGTGATCCGCAGCAACAGGGCTCCGTACGCGATCACTTCGGCATCGTTCATCGGGCTGCTCCTCTGTGGCCCGACTACAGCCAAGCATACGCCTCCGCACCAGGAGGGTGCGACCAGAGGCGGCAAACCGGCCGCGTGCCAAGATTTGTTGATCGTCGCGAGCGCGGCTCGCGGCCGGGGCCGGTTGCCGGTATCCTGTGCATTCGGGCATAGGGCGGGGCCGAGTGCGGTTCCGCGCATCGGGTGGGACGATGGCGACAAAGACGAAAACAAAGAAGAATTCGCGTGGGTTTGTACTGGCCAACGTCGTGCTGTGGGGCGTGGCGGCCGTCACGGTCGGCTGGGTGCTGGTGCAGAACAACCCAGGCTTGTTGCCGCAGGCCTCGCTGACGGCGGCGCCAGCCGCCGACGCCGGGGTGCGGACGACGGCGCGCAATGGTCAGCCGTTGCTGGCCGAGCCCGGCCTTGGCCCGGATGGCATGTTCGCCGAGGACTTCTATCAGCCGTCGATCGGCAACTTGGCGCTCGACCTCGCCGCCGCCCGCGCCCAGGGCAAGATCCTCGCCGTGTTCTGGGAGCGTCCCGGCTGCGAGTTCTGCTTTCGACTGCACAACGAGATGTTGCGCGAGCCCGAGCTGCGCGAATACGTCGCCAACAAGTTTTACACGGTGCGCTACGACTTCTACGGCGAGAAGGCGGTGCTGCACGACTTCGACGGGACCATGCTCAACGGCATCGATCTTGCCCGCCGCCACCGCGTCGTTGGCACGCCGACCATGGAGTTCCGCATCGACAACGCCAAGGAAGTGATGCGCATTCCTGGTCTGGTTGAGGCCGACATTCTTGGTGCCGCATTCGAGTTCGTCGAGTCTGGCGCTTGGCGCGACGGCACGACCATCAACCAGTGGCTGCTCGCCAAGGGCATCATCGGCCAAGGCCGTTCGGGCGGCGACGCCGAACGATGAGCTGTGCGAAAGGGCTGACGAAGCCACGGCGCGTTCTCCTCGCGCTCGGGCTCGTGGCGGCGTTCGCCGCGCTGATGCCGCTGGCGCCCCTGGCGCAAGAGGATTTCATGGACGTCCCGCCGGCGCCGACAGGGCCGCCGCTGACGCCGCTCGAACTTGGCATCAAGGTCTACAAGTCCGACTTCGCAAATTGCGAGTTGTGCCACGGCTGGTCCGGCGGCGGCGGCTTGCCGCTGATGGTGGACGGCATGGACATGGATGGCGGGCCGCCCCTGGTGGGCCTGAAGATGACTCGCGAGGCCATGATCGAGGTCATCGCGTGCGGCCGCCTCAACAAGGGCGTGATGCCGGGGTACTTCGACGACGCGTGGACGGCCAAGTATCTGTGCGGCGGCAAGACCGCCGCTCAGGTCCCGGCCGTCGAGCGCCCGCCGATGTTTGATCCCTTCCTCTACATGGACGAGATCGAGGCGGTGGTGACGTTCATCGAGACCGTCTACATGGGTCCCGGCATGAACCTCGAGTACTGCATGATGTACTTCGGGCCTGAGTCGCGCGGCTGCGATCGTTTTCGGTGAACACCGGACGATCTCTTCTGGCCGGCTTGGTGTGCGCCGTGCTGGCGCAGGTGGCGGCTGCGCAGACGGTCGATCAAGCCCAGATCGACGAGGGCATCGCCGTCTACAAGCCGCCCATCGGCAATTGCGAGCCGTGTCATGGTTTTGCCGGCGGCGGGGCGTTGGCCATGGATGTCTACACCGACAAGGGCACCGCACCAGGCCCGCCGCTGACTACCTCCAAGATGAGCCGCGAGCAGATGATCGAGATCATCGCCTGCGGCAGACTCGGCAACGAAACCCTGCCGATGCCGCAGTACCTGGTCGCCGCGTGGACGCGCGAGCACCCGTGCGGCGGCAAGGTCGCGGCGGACCTGCCGATGGGTGAGAAGCCGCCGCTGACGTCGCGCCCGCTCAGCGTGCGCGAGATCGAGGCGGTGGTGGCGTTCATTCAGCTGGCGTATCAGGGCAAGAGCATGACATTCGAGACCTGTCAGATGTATTGGGGCACGCGCTCCCTGGCGTGCGGAATCTTCAAGTGAGAATCGCGCCGCTGGCTCTGCTGGTTCTCACCGTCGCTGTTTCTGGCGTCGCCGCGGCACAGCAGGTCGGCGACGCCGACGCCGGAATCCGCGTCTACAAGGAGTTCGGCGCGTGCTGGGACTGCCATGGCTGGTCGGGCCTCGGCGGCCTGCCGCACGTCGGCGGCGACAATGACGGCATGGACGTCGGTCCGCCGCTGGTGAGTGCCAAGCTGGATCGCGCGGCGATGATCGAGATGGTCTCGTGCGGCCGGCCCGACGGCTTCCATCCGCCGTTCGCCGTCGGGGCGTGGACCGAGGCGCGCAAGTGCTACGGCAAGACGGCCAAGGACCTCGGCGAGGCGCAAGCGCCCGCCGCGCCACCCAATCGCCTCACCGAGGGTCAGATCGCCAACGTGGTTGCGTGGGTCATCGACGTGCTGCAGGGCAAGTCGATGACCAAGGCGAATTGCCTGCGCTACTTTGGCGTCGCGCAGTCCATCGTCTGCGACGTCTTCCCCTAGAAGCCGCGCCCTAGAAACGCAGACGGCCCCTCATCGGGGAAGGACGAGGAGCCGCGATTTCGCTGCGACGCGGACCGGCTATTCGGCCGGTTGTGGCGACGGTATTCCTGCGCCGATGCCCGCTTCGGTACGCAAGTCCTTGCGCTTCTTGCGCTGGATCAGCGGCGGGCACTTCTCGTTGTCGTAGTAGTCGACCTGGCAGTCGAGGCACTGCAGGCACTCGTTCATGTCGATCTGGCCAGTCGGCTCGATCGCGCCGACGGGGCAGTCGGTCTCGCAGATGCGGCATTGCGTGCCGCACTGGGGCTTGCGCTTCAGCCACTTGAACATGTGGACGCGGCCGAACACGCCAAGCGCGCCGCCCAGCGGGCACAGGAAGCGGCAATAGAAGCGCTCAACGAACAGGCCGGCGATCAGCAACGCCGCCGCGTACAGCACGAACGGCAATTCGCGCGCGAACTTGACCGTGATCGCGGTCTTGAACGGCTCGAGCTCGTCGAGGTCGTTCGCCATGTCGATCGAGTAGAAGAAGCCGACGCCGATGATCAGCGCCGCGGCGAGATACTTCACCGCCCACAGCTTCTCTTGGACCTCGCGCGGGATCTTGAGCTGCGGGATGCGCAGGAGCACGGCCGCCTTGTTGGACAGTTCCTGCATCGCGCCGAACGGGCACAGCCAGCCGCAGAACACCCCGCGGCCGAGCACGAACAAGGTCACGGCGATGTAGATGCCGAGGATGAAGAAGATCGGGTCGAGCAGGAATGTGTCGAGGCCGGTGCCGGTGAACGGCGCCATCATGTAGGCCAGGATATTGATGATGGAGAACTGGCCGCCGACCATCCAACCCAGCCACACCAGGGTGAAGGACAGGATGCTGACGCGCACGACGTTGTAGGCTATGCGGCTGCGCACCAGAACATCCTGGAGAACGAACACCAGCGTCACGGCAATCAGCAGCGCGGCCAGGATGCCGATGTCTACGGTCTTGCTCTCCCAGATCTCGATCCACGCCGGACGTTCGATCGGCGTCGGCAGCAGCTTGTGCGCGTCCGGCAGGTTGTAGGCGACCGGAATATCGACGGTCATCGCGTCGCCCTTGGCGTTGTAGCCGGGCTGCGTGACAATCGCTGTCCACGGCTTCAATGGGTCGAGCCCGGCCGTCGCCGGGATCGTGAAGATATTGCTCTCGCGCGATGGCAGCAGATCGCCGGCGAAGGCGGAGGCGACCAGCAAGCGTTGAGTCTGCGGCGCGTACAGTCTGATGACCTTGTCGCCCTGGACGATCTTGATCTGATCGAACACGAACTCGAGCGACGAGCGCAGATGGCTGTTGGAGACGAACGACGAGAAGCCCTTGTCGGCCATCCACACACTGAGGCCGCCGTTGCCTTCGCGGCCGATGATGTCCTTGTAGCGCGCGTCGCCGAACATGTTGTTGCCGATGGCGGCGGGCGACACGAGCGCGACCTTGTAGTCGAGGAACAAGCCGTCCGGATTGGCCAGTTGCTGCGCATTGAGGTCGGGCTTGGCGCCCTTGCCGCCGGTCTTCTCGAACAGCTTGATCGCGTCGGCCACCGTCATGGTGAAGCCGGCGATGGAGCCCTTTTCCATCAGCTGCGCGGCGTTGAAATTCTGGAAGCCGTTGCGATCCAGCGCGGGCTCGGTGACGACGACCATCGCCTCGCCCTGCACGTGGGCGTTGAACACGCGCAACGCAGCGCTCTGCATGCCGGCCTTGAAGGCGCGGCCGGAGATGCTGGCGCCTGCCAGCAGGTCGGGATTGATGCCGCCCCAACGCTGGAGAGTCGCACCGGCGAAGCCGGAAATGAATTGGTCGAGGCGCTCTTGCGGCACGCCGCGGCCGATGATGGTTTCGCTGTGTTGCGCCAGGATGACGCCGGTCAGCGCGCCGTCGACGGTGATGCCGCCGATGAAGTCGAAGGCCTTGCCGGCGTAGCCGGTGGCGTTCACCACGTCGAGGGTCGAGAAGATGTAGCCCTTCACCTCGCCGCCGATCTTCACTTCGACCGCGGGCGGACGGCCGGCCGTCGGCGTCAGGGTCTCGGCGCCGGGAAAGACCTTCTTGATGACGTCGGGGGTGAGGCGCGCCATCAGTACTTCGCCGGCGGAGGTCGATGCCGCAGCCGGAGGAGGCGCCTTCGCGGCCTGTATCTGGGCCGTTGCGGGGCCAACCGGGCCCAAGAATAGTGTGGCTGCAGACACGGCGACGCAAAGCGCCGCGCCAAACCGACGCCCGAAAACAAATCCCATAGTACCGAGTGCCCTCCCCAGGGCGCACAAGTCGGGTGAGGCCCGCGCTGCCGATCAGTAATATCCGTCGGGAGCGCTGTAGGATCAATACCTTCTGGGGCCCCGGCCCTGGTGGTCGTTTTCAGCCATCGTTGGTGGTCGGGGTCCTTGTGGCGGACTCGGCCTCTGGTCATTATGCCGGCCTGCAGTGCCGCCCTTCGGGCGGCAGAAAAGCCGAGCGCGCCGCCGGTCTAATGCCGGACAAGGCTGCCCGCAAAGGCTGGGAGGAACTGCCGTGGTTCAAGTATTGCGACGCATTCGCGTCGGAGTCGTTGCTTCGGCGTTGTTGTTGGCAGCGGGCACCTCTGCGCCGGCCCAGGAATTCGGGATGGCGCCGATGTTCGATCGCCCGCTGGCCGTCGGGGTCATCCTGCCGCCGCCGCCAGCGGATCCGGCCAAAGCGCCACTCGCCGCTGCAGTCGCCAAATCGGCCCTGGACGGCGCGGCGTATGGCGACCAGGACTTCAAGTTCAACGGCGAGATCGTCGGGTTCGACTTCTCGGTGAATACCGTCGTCGCGGGTGGCGCCGTCGCTGTCACCGCGGCCGCGAACAAGCTGCTCGACGAAGGCGTGTTTGGCCTGATGGGCGGCTTTACGATCGAGGAAGTTCAGGCCCTATCCAAGGTCGCAAAGCAGCGCAACGTTCCGTACATCAACGTCGGCGTGGCGTCCGATAGCCTGCGCGCGACATGTGAGGCGACGACCTATCACCTCGCTCCGAGCGCCGCGATGTACCTCGACGCGATCGTTGGCTGGTACGTGCGCTCCGGTTACCGCCAGTGGTACTTCATTCACGAAGACACTCCGGAGGGTAAAGCGCAGTACGACCGGCTCAAGTGGTCGATGAACGAGCGCCATTTCGGGGCCAAAGAGGCGGGCAAGACGGTCCTGAAACCCGGCGCCGCCGGCGGTACCGCGCTCACCAATTCGATCCGCCGCTCCGGCGCAGATGTCATCGTGTTGTTGACCAGCGCCGAGGATCAGCTCCGCCTGCTGGAAGAACTCGACAAGGCCGGTATCGCGACGCCGGTCGCCGGATACCCGAGCTACGAGGCGCAGTCGCGGGCCTTCTACGCAGCGTCGCGCAAAGCCGCTCCGACGCTGGGCACTGCCTTCCGCGCAACAGCGTGGGAGGGAACCATCGACGCCTACGGCGCGCGCGAATGGAACGCGCGCTTTCTCCTCGAGTACCGCGCGCCGATGGAATCGCCGGGATGGGCCATCTATCACGGCGTGAAGACACTCTACGAGGCCGCGTTCTTCACCCAGTCGGACAAGGCCGCTGACCTCTTGAGGTTCATGAACGACCAAGACCACGTCTTCGACCTGCACAAGGGCGTCGGCACGACCTTCCGGCCGTGGGACCACCAGATGCGCCAGTCGTTGTTTCTGGTGAAGATCAACGCCAAGGAGAGCGCGCCGATGGAAGGAGCGCTGCTGGTCGGTGAGTTGCCTGCGATCTATATGCCTGGCACCCAGTTGAACGAGCGTCTCGACCAGCTCGGCGACCTCGCCAGCCGCAACCGGTGCCCGCGGTAGGGACCAAGATGGTGGTTGTCACCAGCCACCAGTATCTGGGTTTGGATGGGAGGCCGCGCGCACCACGTGCGTGAGGGGCACAGTTTTCTTGGGGATCTTGGCCGTGCCCTGGCTGGCACAGCCTTTGCCTTATAGCTGGTATTGGAAAAACCAATAGGCCGGTCGCGCCGGGGTGTCGCGCACCGTGCTTCAGGGAGGAACGTTATGACCGTGTGGGTGCCGATTGGGCGCGTGACAGCACTTGTTGTGCTCGCCGCTGGACTGTTCGTGGTTGCTCCGGCGATGGCCCAGGTGCCGACGCGTGCCGCGGCGAACGCTACGTACCGCATTTATGTCGCGAACGAATACAACGCCGACCTCACCGTCATCGACACGGCGACGGACACGGTGGTTGGAACCATCCCGATCTCGGGCCGTCCCGGTGTCGTGCGTCCGCGCGGCATGGCGGTGAGCCCCGACGGCACCATCGTCTACGTGGCCATCAGCGATTTCCATCCGGAATACGAAGTGCCGGAGGACAAGATCGTCGCCATCGACGTGCGCACCAACCAGGTGCTGCAGGAGTTCCGCGCCGGCGGCAACCCGGAGCGCATCGCCATCAGCCCGGACGGCAAGAAGGTGTGGGCCTCGCTCGAAGCTATCGCCCAGGGCGCAGGCTACGACATCGCCACCGGTACCCAGTTCATCAACTTCCGCGTCGGCATCGAAGCCGAAGGCGTGGCGGTCAGCCCGGACGGCAAGTGGGCCTACATCACTGCCGAGGCGACGCACACCACGACGGTGTTCGACATCGAGAACAACAAGATCCTCAAGCACATCCTGGTCGGCAACCGCCCGCGCTCGGTGGCGTTCTCGGTCGACGGCACCCGCGCCTACGTCTCGGCCGAGATCGGCGGCACCATCTCGGTGATCGACGTCACCAAGAACCACACGCAGATCGCCAGCATCAACCTCGGCCTCGACTCGCGGCCGGTGGAGCTGATCGTCGATCCAAGCGGCAAGCGTCTGTATGTCGCCGGCGGCGGCACCAGCGCGATCTACGTGATCGACACGGCCACCAACAAGGTCGTCGAGACCATCAAGGAAAAGCTCGGCCGCCGCCCGTGGGGCATCACCATCACGCCGGACGGCAAGAAAATCTACACGGCCAATGGCCTGTCCGACAGCGTGTCGGTCATCGACCCCGCCTGCATGTGCGTTGTCAAGAACATCGCGGTCGGCCGCGGTGCGCACTCCGTGCAGGTCGGCGTGATCCCGACTCTGTAGGCATTCACTCCAGACCAGGGGAGTTACGCAGATGAATCGCGTTGTGCAGTGGATCGCTGGCGCTTCCGTCGCCGTCGTTGCCATCACCTCGGCCGCCGTCGCGCAAGAGATCCTGACCCGCAAGTACGAGCCGTACTACCAGACGATGTTTCCGATCAGCCAGGCGTTTGGTCTCGAGATGCTCGACGCCCGCTTGCGGGTTGTCGAGGCGTACGCGACTACGCCGATGAACGCCGAACTGAAGCAGCACGTTGCCAGCATGGCCACACATGACCTGGGCCGATTCTACGGCACGCTGCAGCAGAGGAATGCGGCGCTGGCGACCGAACTCAAGACCGTCGTGGACGCGGTGGCGAAGGCGGTTCTTGATGGCCAACCTGCGGCGGCTATGGCCACGCGCGCTCGGCCGCTGGTCGCGAACGCCTACAACGCCGTCATCGACCCTGCGCTGCGCAACAACCTGCAGTTCAAGGCCGCCTTGATGGCCTCCATGTTGATGGCCGAGGACGGCGTCTCCGAAGCCTTCGAGGAGGCCGTCAAGTACCCCAACCGGCAACAGTATCCAGTGGGCTGGGGGGCGTGGGAGCGGGTCGAAGTGCTCTGGAAGGAGCTGGCCGAAGTTGCGACGCCCGCCCTGCGTTCCGAGGCTACCTTGTTCATGGACAACATGCGCAAGTTCTATCAGACGAAGCATCTGCCGCCGGTTCCGTTCCCAGAGGAGGACCAGGAGGAGCTCGAGTCGCTGACCCACAGCATGGCGGCCTTGCTGGAAAGCGTGGCCGATGCAACCCTCTTTGTCGGTCGCGACATGCCTCGCGTCACCAAGACCCTGGGCGAGGTGGTGGCATCGATCTGCGCCGAGTACGCCGCGGGCCGCGACTCTCTGGCGACGGAGCGCCTGTATGCGACCCTCGAGCATTTCGTCTCGGAAGCGAGCGGCGTTGCCGGTACCCTCAGCGTTCTCGCGCCAGAGACCGATGCGCGGGCGCGGCTACTCTTCTCGCGACTCCTCGTCACTCGCTACAAGCCTCCAGCCGGCACGCCAGCCACCAACATGTCGGCGGTTGATGCTTGCCGCGGCCTAGTGACCGTGATGGCGGAGGCCAACAAGGCGGTCGGCGGCTGAAAGGATCGAGTTTCCTGCGCTACCGGAACTGAGGTACGTTTTGGCCAAGGGTTGCGGGTGCGCAAGTGGCGAGTCGGCCCGCGAGAGAAATTTGGGAGGGACGTGTGGCGTTGGCGGCTGAGGCGGCCCCAGCGATCGAAGCTCTTGCCATCGGCCGCCGTTACGGAGACGTAGCGGCGGCCGATGGCGTGTCGTTCTCCGTGGCGCGCGGCGAATTCTTTGCGCTGCTGGGCCCGAACGGCGCCGGCAAGACGACTGTCATGCACATGCTCACCACCCTGATCGCGCCGACGTCCGGCCGCGCTACGGTGATGGGCTTCGACGTCGTCAAGGACGCGTCCAAGGTGCGGCGCCAACTCGGCATGGTGTTCCAGGACCCGGCCGTCGATGAGCGCCTGACCGCCAAAGAGAACCTCGAAATTCATGCCGTGCTCTACGGCATTCCGCCCAAGTCGCGCGCCGCTGCGGTGGCCCAGGCGCTGACTTGGGCGTCGCTGGCCGACGTCGGCGAGCGCCGCGTGCGCGCATATTCGGGCGGCATGAAGCGCCGCCTCGAGCTCGCCCGCGCCATCATGCACGGACCGCGCGTGCTGTTCCTCGACGAGCCGACCATCGGACTCGATCCGCAGGGCCGCCGCCATCTGTGGGAACGCATCGGCGCCCTGCGCGAAGAGGGCATGACGGTGCTCATGACCACGCACTACATGCCGGAAGCCGAAGGCTGCGATCGCGTCGGCATCATCGACCACGGCAAGCTGATCGCCATCGGTTCGCCCAAGGACCTCATCGCCAACCAGGGCAATGGCACCGCTAAGAACCTCGAGGATGTATTCATCGGCCTGACCGGCCGCGAGTTCCGCGAAGAGGCTGCCAGTCACCGCGATCTCGTCGTCAATTTCGGCAAGCGCGGCGGAGAACACACGCGATGACCGACCAGGCCTTGCCGCCCGCCGCCGCGCCCGCCTCCTTCATCGCCGTTGCCGGCGACATCCCGGAGTGGTTTGGCGTCGCCCCGTCCGTCGTGTGGGTGATGTGGCGGCGCGAGATGCTGCGCTACCTGCGCGATCGCTCGCAGCTGTGGGGCGGTCTGTCGCGCACCGTGTTGTGGCTTGTCGTGCTGGGCTTCGGCCTCGGCGCGGCGCTGCGTGAGATCGAGGGCTACACCTACGGCCAGTACATCCTGCCGGGCGTCATCACCCTCAACGTTCTGTTCGCGTCTCTGCAATGCGCCATCGCCTTGGTGTGGGATCGTGAAGTCGGCTTGCTGCGCGAGGTGATGGTATCGCCCGCGCCGGTGTTGTCCGTGACGCTCGGCAAGCTGCTGGGCGGTGCCAGCATCGCCGTCATCCAGGGAACCATTCCGATGCTGTTCATGCCGGTGGTCTTTGTGCCGAAGATCGAGCGCATGGTCAGTGGCATGGACCCGGGCGACGCCATCATGCTGCTTCTGACCAGCATCCCGCCGTGGATCCTGCCGTTCATCGGCGCCTGGATCGTCATGTTCTTCATGGGCGTGATGATGACCGCGCTCGGCGTGATCATCGCCGCGCGGCTCAAGACCTACGAAGGCTTCGGCGCCATTTCGAACGGCATCATTCAGCCGCTCTACTTCCTGTCCGGCTCGATCTTTCCGCTGCGCGGCGTTATCGGCGGCGTCGGCATGCTGGAGATCCCGGAGGAGCTGCGCGCCGAGCTGCGCCGCATCGGCATCTTCGCCATCGGCGGCGGCTGGATCGTGCAGTTGCCGCTGTGGCTGCAGATCCTGGTCTACGCCAACCCGGTCAGCTATCAGCTCGACCTGTTGCGCTACGTGTTGCTGAATTTCGAGCAGCTGCCGCTGGTGGCGGACCTCCTGGTGACGTTCGCGCTGCCGCCGTTCTTTGTTGTGGCCGCCGCCATCTCGATGGGCCGCATGCTCAAGGGGCACGACATCGGCGGCCCCAAGAAGAAAAAGGGCGGCCCGGGGCGCTAGCTCCGAACTGCCATCCACAGACGCAAACGGCCGGTCGCGAGACCGGCCGCG